>JBCCTK010000028.1:0-25408 GCA_039198685.1 Pseudomonadota bacterium
CGCGGCTCAACAAACGAAAAACCCCTGCCGGTTGGCGAGGCTTTTGCCTGCTCATCGGCTAGCTCCCTTCGACAGACTGATGACGTCAGCCGCGCCATCACGCGGCAGAAGAAAATCTGCCCACTGGCACATCAGCACCCGGCGACGTTCTAATGCGGTCTTTCGGCGATAAGCCTGTTCAACGTCATTGCCAACCTTGTGCGATAGGGCCGCCTCAGCGATTTCGCGCGGTGTTTCCGTTTTGTCGCCAGCGAAGTCTCGAAACGTCGAACGGAAGCCGTGGGTGGTATCTGTCTCGCCCAACTGTCTTAAAACGCGCAAACACGCGCCATGGCTTAACGGCTGATTCGGCTTTCGCCCTGGGAAAACAAACTGATTTATCTGGTACTCGCGAATCCGTTCGAGCAAGTCGATCGCCTGAGGAGACAGGGGAACAATGTGTTCTTCGCTTCCCTTCATCCGCAACATCGGAATGCGCCATTCCGCGGCGTCGAAGTCGAATTCATTCCATTCAGCAAGCCGCCCTTCTGAGGTGCGCGTTCCGGTTAGGACAACGAACTCAAGCAACCGCGCAGAAAGACTGGTCCGTTTTTTAAGTCGAACCATGAAGTCAGGCGCATCCTGATAATCCATTGCGGCGTGACGCCTGCGCGCACTTTTTGGCATAACTGGCAACAACGACTCGAGATGGCCTTTCCATCGCGCCGGATTTTCGCCGCGGTAAAGACCCTGCGCCCGGGCCGCATCAAAGATCCGCTCAAGGCGGCCCCGAAGTCTCCGAGCTGTAGCATGGCGCACTTTCCAATGAGTCTTAAGACAGGCGAGAACATCTTCATTGGTGACTTCCGCTAGTGGGATGGAGCGCAACGACGCCGCAAGCTCCTCCACGGATCTCTTCCATTGCTTGAAGTGCTTTTCACTTTTGTAGCTGCCTTCAAGGCTGGCGACATAGTCATCGGCATAAGCTCCGAACGTCCAGCGTTTCGCCGCCTCATCAGTGAGTTTTGCATTCCGCTTCAGAATTGGATCGGCGCCCGTCATTAGAAGCGCAGAAGCCTCCTGAGCCATGATCCGCGCATCCTTCAGCGATACGGTTGGCCATGGTCCAAGCCCCATATCCCTACGCCGACCCGCGCGGCGATAGCGAAAGATCCACGACCGCGCACCACTGCCCAGAACCTTGAGATAGAGCCCCCCGCCATCGCTATGCATCCCAGGTGTGTTGAGTGACCCGACAGCCCTAACCGTCAGCTTATTTCGTGTGATCGCCATGCATTAGCCCATCCAACAGCCCATCCACAACTCGATGCATTCGCGGTATTTATACGCATCCTTAGGTGTACAAAAATAGATATTTTCTGATTTTACAAGGCTTTTATGGGTCTCTGGAAATCCGTATATATCATAGGTGGTCTGTTCCCAGTACCGCCCACCATTTCGTCTCAATCCCGAACCTAGCGTGAATTCTCTACCAGGGTTGATCTTGCTTAGGGGTCTGTTTTGGCTTGGTGGAGATGCCAAACCCATTGGCTTTGATACCGGCAGTCTTGGCTTAGGCAACGCCCGTCAACAGAGCGCGCAATCCATGCAGTTGATGTTCAGATTGCGTTCTTGATCGTTATGGCGCCTCACAGGCAGCATAGTGTTTTTCAAAAAAGATTTATTGATAAAAGATAATTTTCTGGTAGTTTGACCCATGAAAAGCGCTTTGCAGCGCGTGCAAGCTCGGGATCAATCACATGTCAGACTTCGTTGAAGACACGCCCCCATCTGGACGACGCGGACTCTGGATCAAGCGAGTCATTTTCCTTATTCTCCCAGCGCTGGTTCTGGTTGGATCCATTGTAGGCGTTGTTGGGATGAGTGCTTTCAGTCCCGATCCGGAAGAAAACGAGGATCTGATTGAGGCGCTACCGGTACTTACAGCCCCTGCCACTACGGAATCCGTCTCACTGAGCGTGGTATCACAGGGCGAAGTGCGTCCGCGCACGTTCGTGACCTTGGCGTCGGAAGTCGGCGGACGGGTCGCCTTTGTGTCAGACTCGCTGCTTCCTGGTGGCGCTTTTAATCGAGGGGACCTGCTGGTGCGGATCGACCCGGAAGAATTCCGTCTTCGTGTAACCCAAGCCGAAGCGAATGTTGCCCAAGCCGAAACCGCCCTGCTGCAAGCTGAATCCGAGGCGAGAACCGCTCAACAGGACATTGCGGAGCTCGGCATTTCCGAAGTCTCCGACCTGGCGCTGCGGCGTCCCCAGGTCGCGGAGGCCGAAGCCCGACTGGCATCGTCAGAGGCTGCCCTGGCAGAAGCCCAATTGAACCTGTCGCGCACAGAATTGAGGGCCCCATTCGCCGGGCGCGTTCATTCGCGAACGGTCAATACGGGCGCGTATATAACGCCGGGCACTCCCTTGGGTGAGATCGTCGCCAGCGACATCGTCGAAGTGCCCGTCGCCCTGACAGATCGCGACCTGGCCGGTCTGGGACTCGGCATTGGTTTTGTCGCAAGCGATGACATTCCAGGCCCAGACGTGACCCTTACCGCCCTTGTCGCTGATGGCGAGCATCGTTGGATCGGTCGGATTACCCGCACCGACAGTAGCATTGATAGCGAGACACGCGTCCTTTTCGCCTATGTGGAAGTGTCCGATCCCTATGGCACGGCCAGCGACAATGGGGTGCCACTTGCGGTGGGTCTCTTCGTGACGGCAGATATTCGGGGCCGGACGATTTCGGAAGGTGTTGTCATACCGCGAACCGCCTTGCGCGGTGAGGACCGGGTCTTTGTCGCCAATCCTGACGACACGCTTGAGATCCGTCCCGTGACAGTGGCCTCGTCCAATCGACAGCGTGCAGTGCTGACGGCCGGGCTAGCGCCGGGGGAGCTGGTTATCACTTCGCCTGTACGCGATGCAGGCAATGGCATGACAATCAAAGCTGTCGATCAAAGAAGCCTTGCGGCCAATGAACCTGATGGCGACGCCCAACCCGCCGTGACATCAGAATAGGGGACAGAGACATGCAGGGTATAATTCGCTGGTGGGCAGACAATCCGGTTGCGGCCAATCTGCTGATGATCGCCATCCTGATTGGCGGTCTTGTTTCCTATTTTTCGATTGAGCGTGAGCTGGACCCCTATGTGGAGTTCCCAGGCGCAGAAGTTGGCGTGGTGTGGCAAGGCGCCTCTCCCCAGGATGTTGAAGAACAAATTGTTGTGCGCCTTGAAGAGGCCGTCAGTTCAATCGAAGGCATCAGCCGGCTCTGGTCGGTTGCCAGGGAAGGCTATGGGGCGCTCTATGTCGAAGGTGACATTGACCTGGATGAGGCTGCGTTTCTGCAAGATATCAAACGCGAAGTGGACTCCATCAGTACCTTCCCATCCGCCGCCGAGCCGCCTCAGATGCGATTATTCGCCAGCCAGAATGAGATGATCCGCGTGGCTGTTTCGGGCGATGAGTCCGTCACGGAGCGCGCGTTGAAACGGTTTGCCGAAAAAACCCGGCGAGAGATTGGCTTGCTTGGCTATATCCCGGCCGTAGAGCTCTTCGGCGTGCGCGGTGAAGAAGTGTCCATTGAAGTGTCTGAAGAGGCCTTGCGGCGCTATGGACTAACGCTTGGAGATGTCGCCACGGCGGTGCGCAGCACATCCCTGAACCAGTCGGCGGGTAGTGTTCGAACGGATGCAGGGAACATGACCCTGGCCATGCGCGCCCAAGCTGATTCCCAGGAGGAGTTCGAAAATATCGTCGTGCGCCAGTTGACCAATGGCGCCGTGATCCGTGTCAGAGACGTGGCGAGCGTCATCGATGGGTTTGAACAGGTCAACCTACTGGCGACTGTGAATGGCCAGCGCACAATCCTCGTTCAGATCATGAGCGGTCCTCAGATGGATGTCGTAAAGATGTCCGAGAATGTGCGCGCTTATCTGGCCGAGCAGGACGGGCAACTTCCCGAAGGGATTTCTATGACGCTCTGGGAAGACGCAGCAGACGATTATCGCGGCCGAATGGTGACGATCGGAACGAACTTTCTGACAGGCCTCATACTCGTCATGGTCACACTGTTCCTGTTCCTAAGGCCGAGCGTTGCATTTTGGGTCGGGATTGGCATTGCGATCGCGTTTGCAGGCGGGCTGGCACTCCTGCCGCTTTTTGATGTGTCATTGAATATGATTTCGACCTTCGCCTTCCTTCTGGTCATCGGCGTGATCGTTGACGACGCGATTATCGTTGGCGAAGCCATCCACGCCAAAACCGAAGAGGGCGAAAGCGGTGTCAAGGCGGCCGTCAGCGGCACGACGATGGTGGTGAAGCCAGTTGTGTTCGCCGTATTCACGACCGCAATATTCTTTGCACCCTGGATGTTCCTGTCTGGCGCAACAAGCGAGTTTACCCGGGCAATTTCACTTGTCGTGATTATGGCGCTGGTTTTTTCCCTCATAGAGTCTCTGCTCATTTTGCCAGCACACCTCTCGCACCTGAAACCGGTAGATCCGAAAAACCCTGTTGCGCGTTTCCAGCAGGCGTTGGCAGACAGTATTGTTTGGTTTTCCCGCAACATTTACCGGCCCGTGATGCGGGCATCTCTTCGCCAGCGCTATTTGACGTCATCGCTTTTCATTGCAGCCATGATCCTCTCCATCGGTTTGATGACCAATGGGATTGTAAAAACGTCATTCTTCCCAGAATCGGAATCCGATCAGATCGCGATCAATGTCGACCTGCCACAGGGCACACCCTATGAGCGCACGCTGGAGGTGCTGAACCAAATCCAGGTCGCCGAGAAACAACTGGTTGAAGAAATCAATGAAAGCACCGATGGCGAAGGCGCGTTGATCGAGAATTGGTATACGCGTTCACGCGACAATCAGGTGCTCGCCCTGGTCAAATTGGTCCCGCCTGAAACGCGGACATTGACCGCTGAGGAAACGGCAAACCGACTTCGCGATCTCATTGGAGATGTCCCGGACGCGGAAACCATAAGCGTGAACTATACCAACGACTGGAATGGCCCGCCGATCCAGTATGTCCTCAACTCGACAGATCTGGATGCGCTCAATGTAGCAGCAGAAGATCTGATCGCACAACTGCGCAGCTATGAGGGTGTCTACAATGTCGTCAACGATGCGCGCAGCGCCGCAGAAGAGATTCGATTCGACCTGAAGCCAGGCGCTGAGGCATTGGGTCTTACCCGCGCAGATGTCGCCCGCCAGGTGCGCCAGGGTTTCTTTGGCGAAGAGGTCCAGCGATTGCCTCGCGACGGCGAAGATGTGCGCGTTTTCGTTCGCTATCCCCGCGTGGACCGGGAGTCCCTAGACTTCCTCAATAACATTCGGATCCGCACCCTTGATGGACGCGAAGTGCCCCTGAGGACTGTCGCTGACATCAGCTTTGAAAAAGGCGTGACCGAGATCCTGCGCCGGGAGCGCCAGCGCGCGATCATTGTCAGCGCTGAAGTGGTGAGCGACCGGATCGATGAGATCCGCACGGAGCTCAATGAGACCTTCTTTGAAGATTTTGACCGTCTCCATCCGGACGTGACACGGGGTAATATCGGTCGAGCCCAAGGCGAGGCAGAATTCCAGGCCGAGATCTTCACCCTGCTTCTGATCGCCATTGGCGTGGCTTACTTCCTGGTGGCTGTTGCCTTCAAATCCTATTTTGAACCAGCATTGATCCTGCTCGCGGCAATTCCCTTTTGCATGACCGGCGCAATTGTTGGCCATTTCCTAATGGATTCGGCGCTGGGGCTGTTTTCCTATCTTGGAATCATGGCCGCTGCCGGAGTGGCAGTGAACGACAATCTGGTCCTGATCGACTATGTCCACAAACTGCGCGCCAAGGGCTTGTCTGCGGCAGATGCTTTGGTGGAGGCGGGCACGCGGCGGTTCCGGCCCATTCTACTCACGTCCATTACCACTTTTGTTGGCTTGCTTCCCCTGATGATGGAACGCTCCATCCAGGCTCAATGGCTCATTCCAGTGGCGATTGGCTTAGCCTATGGTGTCGCTTTTGCGCTCCTGGTAACGCTCTTCTTTGTCCCGGCGCTGTATGGCATAGGCGCTGATGTGAAGCGCTTCTTTGGCTATCTTGTGAGCGGCAAACGGCGGGAGGCATTCAGTGCCCCCCTGAACCACAAGCCTGGCTCTGGCATTCCCCGTCCGGTTCCAGCGCCGGCTGAATAAGCTTTTGATGGGGATTTGACCCAAACGGCAGCATGGGCGAGAACGTGTTTTTATTTGCACACGCAGGATGCGCATGCCGACCGAAACGGATCTTCGCGAACAGCTAATCCTTGTCGACGAGCAGGACGCCGTCGTCGCTCCTGCTGGGAAGCTGGAGGCTCACCGCAGTGGTGCACTTCACAGGGCGTTTTCGGTATTCGTCTTCCGCAGCTCGGGGAATTTACTCCTGCAGAAGCGCGCGCCCGTGAAATACCATTCAGCCGGAAAGTGGGCCAATACGTGTTGCGGTCACCCCCGACCAGGCGAAGATGTTCTGGGCGCTGCGCAGCGCCGCCTCACCGAGGAGACTGGACTAAAGGTTGCGCTAAATGAAGGATTCCAAGCCCGTTACAAAGCGGACCTCGACAACGGGATGATTGAGAATGAACTCGTTCATGTCGTTTTTGGCGTAAGCGACGCTAAGGGCAGTCTTAATCCCGAAGAAGTTGCCGATTATCAAGACATCGACCTCGACACCTTGGGTGCTGACATCGCACTTAACCCGAATAGATATGCGATATGGCTTGTAAAATATTTCGAGCGGCACGCCGCCCAGATCGCAAACCAACGTGACCAGCTATTATTCGGCCTTTGATTGGGTAGACCAACTTACAGAGTTGCTTCTCGATCGTGTGGAATAGCATTAATTGGCAAGCGACGCTTTTTTGTGTTGGAACCAGCACTGATTGAACTACCGTTCCGCATGTCCGTGACCAAGAGGAGGGTTACACGCATGACTTTCAATATGACTCGGAAGATGAGTTTTCTTTTCATTGGCGCATCCGCGCTTACCCTGGCAGCCTGCGGCGGTGGCGGCGGCACGGAATCGGCTGAAGAAACAACAGCCACTATAGAAGATGTCACGACAGTGGTGGCAGAAGCTGCAGATGACACCGTTGAAACAGCGTCCGCTGCGGCAGACTCAGCGGAAGATATGGTCGATTCCGCCACAGATACGGCAGCCGATGCCGCTGACGCCGTAGAAGATACCGCAGCTGATGCGATGGACACCGTTGAAGACACGGCGACCGATGCGATGGATGCAACGGAAGAGGTCGCCACCGATGCCATGGATACGGCAGGCGATATGATTGACGGGGCGACCGACGCGGTTGAAGACGCAGCTGAGGATGTTGTCGAAGACGTGACAGAAGCAGCAACCGATGCCGCTGAGAGCTCCGGCGCGCTCGATATCGCCACAGCGGCAGGCGTTGCCGCCGACAAGGTTTCTGCAGATACGGTATCGGCTTACCAGGCTTTGACCGGTGACCCAGCTGCTGGCCGTCGCGTGTTCACCAAATGCATGTCCTGCCATGTGGTTGCAGAGGGCCAGAACCGTGTTGGCCCATCACTCTACGGTATTATCGGCCGGGAGGCGGGCTCGATTGAGGGCTTCCGTTATTCCAGCGCCAATTCGGATTCGGGCATTACCTGGACGGAGCCCGTCATGTTCGCCTACCTCGAAAAGCCACAGGAATTCATCCGCGGCACCACAATGGCGTTCCCTGGCTTGCCAAGCGCACAAGAACGCGTTGACGTGATCGCCTATATTAAACAGGAATCGGGCCAGTAAGACCCTCTGATTTCTGAAGTAAATGCAAGCCGCCGAGTTGCATGCTCGGCGGCTTTTGCGTTTTTATGGTGTGTAGATTTGAATCAGCACAACCCGGAGTGACTGTGCCCCCATATCCCTTCTCCGCGATCGTAGGCCAGGACGACCTGAAACGCGCCCTCATCTTGTGTGCAATTGATGCATCCATCGGCGGAGTTCTTGCCTTCGGTGACCGAGGCACCGGAAAAACTACGGCGATCCGCGCCTTGGCCGCCCTGCTTCCACCTCAAAATGTGGTTGAGGGATGCCCCTACCGATGCGATCCAGCAGCCATTGACCCGACTTGCCCCCACTGCAGCATCCTCAAGTCGCATAAATCCACGACCCGACAGGCCCCGGTCGTCACACTCCCCCTTGGTGCAACAGAGGACAGGGTCCTCGGCGCGCTGGACCTGGAGCGGGCCCTTGTCAAAGGCGAAATGCGCTTTGAGCCCGGCCTCCTCGCAAGCGCCAATCGGGGGTTTCTCTATGTTGATGAAGTGAACTTGCTGGACGATCATCTGGTCGATGTGTTGCTGGATGTGGCCGCATCCGGCCGCAACACGGTGGAACGGGAAGGCCTCAGCATTGCCCATGCAGCGCGCTTTGTGCTGGTCGGCAGCGGCAATCCGGAAGAAGGCGATCTGCGCCCCCAATTACTGGATCGGTTCGGAGTGTTTGTGGATGTTCGCACACCGGTCAACCCCAAGGAGCGGGTTCAGATTGTAAGGCGCAGAGACGCCTATGAACGCGCTCCGAAAACATTCTGTGCTGACTGGAAAAACAAGGACCGCAAACTGCAGAAACAGATCATGGAAGCCAGAGCGCGCCTGAATGAAATCGAGACATCAGACGCCGTTCTGGAGACCGCGGCAGAACTCTGCATCACGCTGGGCTCGGATGGCCTGCGGGGCGAGTTGACCTTGCAACGCGCCGCCCGCGCACTGGCCGCCTTTGAAGGCGAGACAACTGTCACCCATGAGCATCTAAGGGCCGTTGCGCGCCCTTCCCTGGCCCACAGGCTGCGCAAGGACCCCCTTGATGATAGCGATGCGAGCGCCCGTGTGGACCGCGCTGTATCTGCGGTATTCGACGCGTGATCGCTGAGAGGTCTGCTGGGGCGTTCGAGGCTCGGCGGGCCGCGCTTGACCGGGCCTATGCAAACGGACTGATCTTCTGGGAGCGCGCTGAGCTGGTCGGCGCAGTGTTTCTCGTCGACCCGGCAGGATTGGGAGGCGTCCATGTCCGAGGGCCAGTTGGTCCCGTTCGGGACTTTTGGCTCGCGCAAGTACAGCGCCTCCTGGCTGCAGATCAACCATTTGTCTCTATCCCCGCAGGAACGCCTGAAGATCGGCTGTTAGGGGGCATATCCCTGGAGAGATCCTTACGGACGGGCGCGCTCACCGCAGAGCGCGGTCTGTTGTCTGAAGCCGATGGCGGTATCGCTTGCGTACGAATGGCAGAACGCCTGGAATCAAGCGATGCAGCGCCGATCGCGAGCGCCCTCGAATGCGGCGAAGTCCACATCGAACGGGCTGGCACCTCCCGGCGAGACCGTGCGGGTTTCGGCCTCATTGCACTCGATGAAGGCGAAGGACCAGACGAAACCGTGCCGGCCAATTTGATGGAACGAATGGGTCTATCCATCGACCTCACCGACATCCCGCCGCGTCTGGCAATGGCTTTCGAGGCCGGCCCCCACGACATCGCAGCGGCAAAATTGGCCTATTCAAAAGCCATCGTGCCGGACGCTATACTGGAGGCGATCGTCCATGTCGCCGCTCGGGCACAAATTGGGTCGCTTCGCGCACCGCTGTTTTGTTTACGGGCCTCTAAAGCGATTGCCGCCCTGGAGGGTCACAGTGAGGTTACAGAGTCTGACGCGCGATCGGCCTGCGCGTTGGTCTATGGCCCCTTGGTGGCACCGCCACAGACCGAAGAAGAGGCCGCGCCCCCTCCGCCGCCAGAACAGCACGAAGCAGATAGGCCTGACCAGGCCGAGCCTCTTCCTGAAGGTGTCCTCGAGGAACAGCTTATTCAGGCCGTGCAAAACGCGGCATTGCTGGGCGCGCTTCAGACTGCCGCCCGCGTCGAATCCCAACGGCGCGCCCATGCCGAAGGCCGGTACGGAGCGAAGTCTCGCGGGGGCGGCAAAGGCAGACCCGACAGGCCAAGGCCCGCACGCGGGCGCCGCACCCATCGTATCGATCTGCTTTCCACCCTGCGGGCGGCTGCGCCGTGGCAAAAGCTGAGAGGGCGCGGCGATGGCCGACTGAAGCTCCGTGCGAGCGACCTGAACGTTAAGCGCCACCGCCATCGTGCAGAATCCTCGGTGATCTTTGTCGTCGATGCGTCCGGGTCGGCGGCGCTCAATCGACTGGCCGATGTCAAAGGCGCGATCGAGATGCTGCTCAGCGAATGCTATGCGCGGCGCGACCTGGTCAGCCTGATCGCCTTCAGGGATGAGACGTCCGAGACACTCCTGTCACCGACACGGTCATTGACCCGGGTTCGGCGGGCCTTGGCCGGATTGCCCGCTGGCGGGACGACACCGCTGGCCGATGGGTTATCCCAGGCTCGGGGCCTGGCCGAAAGCGAAATGGGCCGCGGACGCACCCCCCTCATTGTTATCCTTTCGGATGGCCGAGGCAATGTTGCGCTCAATCGATCAACAGATCGGGAAATCGCCCGAGGCGATACTGATAAAGCCGCCCGGCGACTGGGTGCCTCTGGGGCATCTATCTTGTTCTTCGACACCTCCAGACGCCCATCCCCAGGTGCGAAAGCCTTGAGCGATGCCATGGGGGCGGCTTATGCTCCACTACCACCTTCCCATGCGAGTCAAGCCGTGGCCGGCGCGGTGCGCAACACAATCGGACGGCGTTGAGATGGCTGTCCGACTGGACGCTGCGACGCCCGCACGGCCGGGCCAACCGGACTGGAGCGTCAAAGGGAAGACTTGGCCGAACAGTGACCATAGCGAATTTTGGCGCTTAGACCGTACGGCCTGGCATATCCAGCGCGCTGGCGATGGACCAGTAGCGCTGCTTATTCATGGAACGGGTGCAGCAACCCACTCATGGGCAGGACTGCTGCCGCGGCTCGCCGAAACCCACGCTGTAATCGCAATGGATCTACCCGGCCAGGGGTTCACGCGGCCTGCGCCTGGTTTCATCCCCTCGCTGGATCAGATGACCCAAGCGGTAGGCGCCCTCTTGAGAGCGTTGGACATTCAGCCCTGTGTGGCCATTGGACACTCTGCCGGCGCAGCCATCGCGCTTAGACTCACAGCGAAGGGATATATCCTCCCTTCGGCACTGGTTAGCCTGAACGGGGCCCTGCGGCCGTTTCCCGGCATCATGCGGCATCTGGCTCCCGGAATTGCCAAGACTCTCACATTCGGCGGCGTGGCGGCGAATGTCTTTGCGAACGCTGCCAGAGACCGGCGCCGCGTTGAACGCCTGCTGGAGCAAACCGGCGGCGCCCCGGATGACACCTATATCGGTCATTATCAGGGCTTGCTGGAGTGCTCTGCGCATGTTTCGTCTACTCTATCGATGATGGCGAACTGGGATTTGTCCGGTATCGAGCGTGATCTTGGCGCACTCGACGTGCCCATACGGTTCATCGCAGGCGCTAATGACCAAGCAATTTCACCCGCCGAAGCGCCGCGGCTCGCACAGCTCGCACAGTCTGGAACCGCCGTCAGGCTGACAGGATTGGGCCACCTCGCCCATGAGCAAGATCCAGCAGAGGTGATGATCGCCATAGACGATATCCTTCGCCACACTTCTCCAGCGACTTAAGTCGCACACTATTGCCCTTCCAAGGAGCCGTGCGTGTCTGCCCTGCCAGAGAATCACCCCCAGCGATTTGTGCTAAGCAATGAAGTCCATGCCCGGCCGCCTGAGCCGGTCACGGCACCCATGCGTGTTTCAATCATCGCGATGAAAGTGGACGGACCCCATAGCGATGAAGATCGCAAGCGTGTGGTCGATTTGACAGAGCGCTACGGCGCGGTTCCACCAGGGGACAATGCCAAACACTACAGCGTCGACCTAAGCGATTTCCGCCTGATCTGGGAGCGCCACACGGAATTTATTCGATATACCTTTATGTCGGCTGCCGACGATAAGCCGTTCTCGGAACCGGCCATTGCAGCCGTGCCAGAAGACTGGGTGAGATCTCTGCCCGGTCAACTGATTGTCGCCACCCATGCTGAGATCCTGCCTGAGTCCGCCGTGACAGACGGCACAGAGGGGCTTTCTAAGGCACATTTCAGTGGCCACGCCTTGATCGGCAGCGACATTGCTGATGGGCGCGCAACGGCAATGACCGATTTCCGCATCCACAAGGACGGCTTCAGCCGCTTCCTCGTCATTGACCGGGGAATGAGCCCCTGGGTCGCCGGGCGCGTCGTTCAGCGTCTCCTTGAGATCGAGACCTACCGCGTTGTCGCGCTGCTCGGTCTACCCGTTGCCCAATACGTAGTGCCCAGCCTTTCAAAGTGGGAGCGAGACCTTTCTATCACCACGTCTGAAATGACGGGCCAGGGCGATACCGACGAAGCGGAGCTTTTGGAGCGACTGACAAATCTCCAGGCCGCCATCGAAAAGAGCTATACGGAAAGCCAATTCCGCTTCAGCGCCAGCGATGCTTACCATGCGCTTGTAAACCGCAGAATTCAGGAATTGCGCGAGACGCGGCGCCCGGACATGCAGACTTTGGAGGAATTTACCGAACGCCGCCTTGCTCCGGCCATGGCGACCTGCAGCTCCGCGGAACGCCGCCAAGCCGCGCTTTCTGAACGAGTGGACCGTGCTGCACAGCTATTGTCGACCCGTGTAGACCTGTCGCTTGAGCGGCAAAACGCCGAAGTGCTCGACAGTATGAACCGGCGCGTGGAGTTGCAGCTTCGCTTGCAGCAGACCGTGGAGGGCCTCTCCATTGCGGCAATTACATACTATGTTGTCGGCGTGATCGGATATTTGGCCAAGGGTGCTGCTGCAGCGGGTGCGCCAGTCAATTCAGATCTGACCATGGGTGTCGCCGCACCGCTCGTACTGGGCCTGACAGCACTCGCAGTCTGGCGTGCACGCAAGGAAATCGTTGAGGCACAAAACCGTCGCGAACCGGACTGAATGCGATCGATTTAGGCTTGCTGCTTTGTAGTAGACACATCATAATGTCCACCAATGCTGACACACACCAATGCGGCCCGCACGTTTGATGCGAAGGTTTCACCTGTAACCGCCCTGGTGATTGGCACCGGATTTGGCGGTCTTGCGGCCGCGGTGCGTCTCATCGCAAAGGGCTACAAGGTCAAACTCTTAGAACGCCTGGACGCGCCTGGTGGGCGAGCCGCCGTGTTTCGTCAAGACGGCTATACCTTCGATGCCGGGCCGACGGTGATCACGGTGCCGCAACTCTTCCACGATCTCTGGGCCCTGCTTGGCCAACGTCTTGAGAATCATGTCGATCTCCGGCCCATCGATCCGTTTTACAACATCCGCTTCAATGACGGGCAGATGTTTTACTACAACGCCGACGCCGCAGCGATGGAAGCGCAGGTCGCACGCCTTAGCCCTGGGGATTTGGCTGGCTACCAAGCTTTCATGCGCCATTCCGAAGACCTTCGGAAAATCGTCTTTGACCAGCTCGGCCACGTTCCATTCACGCACCTGGCCACCATGTTAAAAGCCGCGCCTGACCTGGTCCGGTTCGGGGGGCATCTGCCGGTGTATACGGTGGTGTCGAAGTTCGTGAAGGATGAGCGGATCCGGCAGATCTGCAGCTTTCACCCGCTCTTTATAGGCGGCAACCCCCTGGCGGCCAGCTCGGCCTACGCGATGATCCCATCGTTGGAGCGGGAATGGGGCGTCCATTTTCCCCAAGGTGGAACCGGCGCTCTGGTTCAGGGCCTTGTGGACCTGATCGAGGCCCATGGCGGAGAATTCGTCTACAATTCGGATGTTGAGGAAGTGCTTGTTGAAAATGGCCGCGCGCAGGGCGTCAAAATGGCCTCCGGTGAGGTCGTCAAGTCCGACATCGTGGTTTCAAATGCCGACAGCGCCACGCTTTATCACACACTCCTGCCAAAGTCCGTCAGGAGGCGTTGGACCCCGCCAAAGGTGGAACGCGCGCGGTATTCCATGGGTGTGTTTGTTTGGTATTTCGGCCTCGACCGGCGCTATGATGAGGTTGGGCAACACACCAAGATCATGGGCCGGAATTTCAATGCACTGCTCCGGTCCATCTTCAACACGAAAGCGCTTAGTGACGATCTCTGCCTTTATGTTCACCGTCCAACCCACGCTGACCCTTCTTTAGCCCCGCCGGGGGGCGACACGTTTTACGCGCTCTCGCCAATTCCGAATTTGACCGCTGACGTGGACTGGGAAACCCAATCGGCGCCCTATAAAGACCTGATCGCCAAGCGGTTGGATGAAACCATCCTACCCGGCTTTAAGCGCCATATCGTAACTGAAAAACTGATGGACCCTCGGGACTTCGTGACTCGCTACCGCGCCTTCCACGGCGCCGGGTTTGGCTTGGAGCCGGTCCTCACGCAAAGCGCCTGGTTCCGGCCCCACAATCTTTCTGAAGGCATTGAGCACCTTTATCTCGTCGGCGCTGGCACCCATCCTGGGGCAGGCGTTCCCAGTGTGCTGTCTTCCGCCCGCGCCATGGATGCCGTCGTGCCCGAAGCGGTAGAATTGGCAGGCCAGCGTGTCTAATGCGGATTTTGCGCGGCCACACGATGGCGCTGCCCTTCGTGCTATCATTGCTGAAGGCTCCCACAGCTTTTATGCCGCGTCTCGGCTATTGCCCAAATCGGTTCGTGATGCCGCTTTCGCGTTGTATGGATTTTGCCGGGCTTGCGACGACGCCATAGATGAGACCCAGGGCGGGCGCGAGCGGGTTGTCAGCCTATATGAGCGGCTGGACAGCGCCTATTTCGGCAGACCCGAAGACTATGTTGTCGACCGAGCGTTCGCCGATGCCGTCAAACGCTATGCGATCCCAAAAGCGATCCCGGCGGCGCTCATCGAAGGCCTCGACTGGGATGACCAAGGCCGATGTTATGACACGCTGGAAGATCTTCAGGCCTATGCAGCCCGCGTCGCCGGCACTGTAGGCGCCATGATGGCCCTGGTCATGGGCACGCGGTCCGAGGCGGCGCTCGCCCGGGCAACGGACCTGGGTGCAGCTATGCAATTGACCAATATTGCGCGGGATGTCGGTGAGGACGCCCTGCGGGGCCGCATTTATCTGCCGCTGAGTTGGTTGGAAGAAGAAGGCATTTCTCCCAAGGCCTTCATTGCGCAGCCCGTGGCAAGCCGCGGCATTCGAAAGAGTGTCGAGCGCTTGCTTGCGGAGGCAGACAGGCTCTACACGAAAGGCCTGTCTGGCCTGGGTTTTCTGCCAACTGGCTGTCGTGCTTCGATCCGGGCGGCTGGACTGATTTATTCAGACATAGGAGCATCGGTGCAACGTGCGGACTGGGATTCGGTAACGTCCAGGGCCCGCGTAACGGGTCCGCGGAAGATCGCGCTTGTCGCCCAAGCCCTGACCATGGACAGGCTGAGATCGACGACACCGTCTGATGCGCCTGCGCTGGCGGCAAACCAGTTCCTGATTGATGCCGTGAAGGACGGGCCGCAGCCGCACATGATCAAACCTCTGGCCGACCTTGCTCCGGTTGATCGCATGCTGGAAGTTTGCCTCCGGCTGAATGCGCGCAATGTCATGGCAGAGGCAGCACGCTAGGCGCGGCCAAACCGGGATTTTTTGCCATGAAGAACATGCTGTTTGGTCTAGAGATGCTCGCCTTCTACGGCATCATCCTGAGCTTTGCGTTCTGGGAGCTTTGGAAGGTGAGCAAACTGACAGACAAGTCCAGGTCCGACGAGGCCAGTTCAGACTCAGATGATCCCTAAAGCATTGGTCTCTCAAATGCTTTAATTCGCCAAACGTGGCATTCGAAACGGGAGCATCGCTTTGACAATCTGGCGCCGTAGCCGGTCGCCGGCAAAGCTTTCATAGACACCGACACGGGGGGCCCCCAGCAAAGGGACCTGAACCAGCGAGCGGGCATAGAAAGGTGTATCTTCGAAAGTCCTAATATGCCGCGGCGCTGCGCCCGGATCGGACCGCGTCGGCCTTGGAATACGCCAGATACGCGTGTCAGGAAGTTTGGATGTCGGCGGCAGGGTAAACGCCTCGGCGCGGCCGTCAGGCTTAAATTTCAATGCCAGGCTGCGCCCCTTCCCCGTTCTGGGTTCTGTGTTGTAAAGCACCGCCGTTTCACCGCCGCCAAGATCGTAGCGCGACCAATCCCAGAGGCGAAACCCGTCCTCAAGCGGCTCGGCACCCTGGTTTGAGTCAAGATATCCGCACCCTCGCCAAGACAGGCCCGGATGACTGAAATCCACTTGGACATCTGTGTTGGGGTTAAGTGGCGCCCAGCGATGCGCCTTGGCGTCATCGAGCGGGAAAGCCTCTTCGACGAGCCCGTCCACATTGACCGTGATCCGTCCACGCAGGGGAAAAGGGATTGGCGCACACCGCTCGTGCACATCAATGGTCAGCTTGGTTCCATCCCAGGACAAAGCGCTATTGTGTACTTTGAAGCGATCCGGCGTCGCCTCCACGCGCTGACGTCCCCGCTCCGTCATGGCCCAGCGGCCAGCGCGAGGGCGGTAAAGCGCCACATTTATAGAACAGTGATTGAGCGGATCATGGCGACCTGACCAGGCATAATAGGGCGAGAAAACACTTCCGATGAAAGCGATCATCGTCAGGCCATTTTGGCCGTCATCACTCAGCGCGTCGAGATACCACCAGGCATAGCCGCCAGGGGCGACGGCAAGGTCAAACCGCAATCGTCCATCACCGCCAGCGCAGCGGCTTTCCCCGACAGGGCCGCCATTGGCGCCCCGGGGCCCGGATGCACGCTGCCCCCCGCCAGGTAAAGGCCCTTTATCTTTGTGCGCGCGCCCGGTCTCTGGAAACTCGCGCGCCATCCATGGTTCGCCATTCCGTAAAGCGCTCCGCCCGTGGCCGGGAACATCGCGTTGAAGTCGGTCGGTGTGGTTGGGACAGCTGTTTCCAAACCCGGCCCCAGTGTCAGGCCGCACCGGGCCAGCAGCGCCAGCATTCTCTCCTGGCATTGGGCAGTCTCCTTATCTGTAAAGGTGTGGGTGTCGCCCTTCGCTGGGGCATTGATCAGGCAAAAAAGTCGCTCGGTGCCCGTGGGCTCGGGTAAACCTGGCGCTCTATCGGGCGCGCAGATATAGGTTGTGGGGTCGGTGGGAACCTCACCGCGCTCGAACACAGCATCGAACTCTGCGCCGTAATCATCGGAAAAAAACACGGTGTGCATGTCCAAAGCCGCGCCACGGGGCTGGGCAACAATCGACCAGGTCATGGCCGATTGTGAACGCTGCATGTCGGCGGGCAGCGTAACGGCCTGCGCACCGACCGCACCCATCGAGCCATGGGCTAATGCAGCAGCATCGCCATTCATGATGACAATGTCAGCAGGCCGCATGCGCCCGCCTGCCAGCTGGACGCCGGAAATACGGTCACCAGTCTGGACAAGACCATCCACATCGGCGCCAAAATGGAAGACTGCGCCATTGCGCTCTCCGAGACGGTGCAATGCGCCCGCGATGGATTGCATTCCCCCGTCGAGCGCCCAAACGCCTTCCTGTTCCACGTGGGCGATAAGCATCAGTGTTGCAGGCGCGCGAAAAGGTGAGGCACCACAATAGGTCGCGTAACGGCCGAACAATTGACGAAGGCGCGGGTCTGAAAAGGATCGCGACAGCGCCCCCCAAAGCGTCGAAAACGGCGATGTGTTCAATAGAGCCAATGGCGATTGCCGTGCAATCAGTCCAGCAAAGCTCGGCTTCTGGCTGCGCAGGAAAGGCTCGCGCAATGTTTCATAGACATCGCGGGTCTTATCGCAAAACACGCGGTAGTTGGCCGCTTCTCGGGCGCCTGCAAAAGCGTGAATGGCCTCGGCACTTTTATCTCGGTCTGCAAAGAGATCGAAGCTGGATCCATCGGGCCAATAGTGGCGTGCAAGACGGTCCAGTTTCTTGAGCGAAACCTCTGCTTCAAGGTCTGCGCATGCGAGTTCGAAAACCTCCTGAAAGGCCCAGTCCATTGTGAAAACCGTTGGCCCACTGTCAATCTTCTGACCATCAATCTCAATCTGGCGGACCTTACCGCCTGGCACAGCGGCGCGCTCATAGACATCGACTTCGAACCGCCGCGCGAGAATAGCAGCCGCGGAGAGCCCACCGATTCCAGCGCCGATTATGGCAATGCGAGGACCCTCTCCCACTGTCCAAGTGTCCTTTCAAGCAACCATCTTATTTGTCCACATAGATTGACAAATGTAAACGTCTTTGAAACTTTACGGCTCAAAGGAGACTCTCAATGGACGCTGATGCCTTGATCGAGTGGGCGCTCGAAAACGCCATCTCCGAGAGTGAAAGTCCGCCCGGACCGCCCCTGCTTGCCAATGCGATACGCCATGCGGTGTTTCCCGGAGGAGCGCGTGTACGTCCGCAATTGTGCCTCGCCGTGGCCGCTGCCTGTAATGCTGGAAGCAAAAGTGATTTATTGCTTAGTGCCGGTGCAGGGGCTGCCTTGGAACTGCTTCACTGTGCATCCCTTGTCCATGATGATCTTCCCTGCTTTGACGGGGCGGATATGCGACGTGGCAAACCTTCCGTCCATGTGTCTTTCGGTGAGCCGATTGCGCTGCTGACCGGCGACGCACTGATTGTCATGGCGTTTTCAACCCTGGCCAAGGCCTGCGCTTCAAGCCCGGCAACACTCGCTCGCCTCGTTCCAATCGTAGCAAGCGCTGTGGGCGCGCCCCATGGCATTGTCGCAGGCCAGGCCTGGGAAAGCGAAGCGGAGGTGGACACGCAGACCTATCACCGCGCAAAGACCGGGGCTTTGTTCATTGGAGCAGCCGAAGCGGGCGCAGCATCGGTGGATGCAGACCCGGCCCCGTGGCGTCGTTTAGGCGCATATCTCGGCGACGCATACCAGGTCGCTGATGATCTCCGCGACATGATGATGGACAGTGAAACGCTTGGAAAACCAGTTGGCCAGGACGCAAAATGTGCCCGTCCAAATGCTGCGAACGAGTTGGGTCCGCGCGGCGCCATGGCCAAGTTGAACAACCTGATTGAAGAAGCTGCGGGGAGCGTGCCGGAGTGCGAAGGCGCCCCAGCCTTGCGCAAACTGGTCCACGCCCAGGCGTCCCGCCTTATTCCAGCTGGCGTCGCGCGCGCTTTGGCGTGACCGCGACCCCTGTGCCCTCGCCTGCGTCCACGGGCCTCAGCGCGCGCCTTCGGTATTGGCGCAACCGCATCCTGTCCAGCCCACGATTCCAACTTGCAGCGGCTGCCAACCCGTTGACTCGGCCGAAAGCCCAAGCCGAAGCTGCGCGGTTGTTCAACCTGTGTACGGGATTTGTCCATTCGCAAGTTCTGTTGGCGTGTGTGCAGGTGGACTTATTGTCCAAGATCGCGGCCCGGGCCATGACCGCCGAAGAGACCGCACCCTTGATTGACCTACCGATAGACGGGGCAGAGCGGCTCATGAAAGCCGCCGCGTCACTGGAGCTGCTCTGCCTGCAAAGAGATGGGCGTTACACGCTTGGGGACTTGGGCGCATCCTTGATGGGCAATCCCTCAGTTCTAGCGATGATCCGCCATCATCGTGACTTCTACAAGGATCTGACAGACCCTGTTGCGCTGCTCCGGCGGGATGGTCAACAGACACATTTATCTCGGTTTTGGGGTTATGCTGCGTCGGACACACCGGGCGAATCCGCCCGCGAGAGCGCTGCAAAATACAGCGCGCTCATGGCCGAAACCCAAGCGTTTATTGCGCGAGACGTGATGGCTGCCCACGACGTCTCCGCCTATGGGCATATAATGGATGTCGGAGGCGGCTCGGGCGCCTTCTTAGCTGCCATTGCCAACCGGCACATGGGTCCAATGCTGACGCTGTGTGACTTGCCGCCCGTAGCGGCCTTGGCTCAGCATCACTTTGCCGAGCAGGGGTTGGACCACCGCGCCAGGGCGCTTGGGGTCGACTTCCATGCCGATCGACTCCCCGATGGTGCGGATATGATGACAATGGTTCGCATCCTCCACGACCATAATGATGGCCCCGTTCAGACCCTCCTGAAAAAAGCGCGCGAGGCCCTTGCGCCAGGTGCACGTCTGCTGATCGCAGAGCCTATGGCCAATACAAAAGGGGCAGAAGCGATGGGGGATGCCTATTTCGGGCTTTATCTCTGGGCAATGGGCTCCGGTCGCGCCCGGACCAAAACCGAATTGACGGATATGCTGCATGCCGCCGGATTTACCCGGGTGCGCGAGGCCAAGACACACCAGCCCTTGCTTGTGCGCGTCCTAATCGCTGAATAGACGCGCCTCATCCGAACACACGCGAATGTCGAAGACCATTCTTCTAACACTGGGCCGTCTGCCAAAGGCCCTGGAGATCGCCCGGTCTTTAAAGGGCGCGGGTTGTCGTGTCCTGATTGCTGAGCCATTCAGGCGTCACCTGAGCGCGCCTTCGACATGTATAGATGCGTGCTTCCAGGTTCCCTCCCCGGCAAAACAGGAAGCAGACTATTTGCACGCGATGCTTGATATCATCGCGCGCGAGGGCGTCGATATTGTTGTTCCAATTTCCGAGGAGGCGATGTTCGCCGCTGGCTTGAAATCACGCCTGCCAGAAGCGGTCTCTTTTTTTGGCCCAGAGCGCGGCCTGATCCGTTCGCTCCATGACAAAGCCGCTTTCGTTGAGCGCGCCGCCGCGCTTGGGCTCACCGTTCCCGAAACTTATCCGCTTGGGACCCTAGATGCCGATGACCTTGTGTTACGCAGCGATGTGGTCATCAAGGACACCTATTCGAGCGCCGGCGTCGGTGTGCTGTTTGTCGATAGGGGCAGCAACCTGCCAACGGTTCGGTCCGCTCCGGCCCTGGTCCAGGCCCGCCTGCCAGGCCGAGCCAGAAACACGGTCTCACTGACCTATAGTGGCCGTGTCATCGAAACCGTTGCCTATGAGGGGACGGTCATGTCGCACACAGTCAGCGTTGCGTTCCGCCGGATCGAGGCCCCAGACCTTGATGAATGGATCGCACCGTTTGTTGCTGGCACAGGCTATACGGGGTTCATCGCCTTCGACTTTATCGATGATACGCAAGGCGTGCCCCATGCAATCGAATGCAATCCGCGTGCGAATAGCGGCGTTCATTATCTTTCGCCTGAAGGTTTAGCCCAAGCCATCCTGGCGCCCGGTGAAACAGCCTCCGTCGGATACAAGCCTGAAATCCTTATGCAGCAATTCTATCCCTGCCTGACCGAGGCACAAAGCGCGATGTTCAATCCGTCAAAGCGCGCTGAAACCTGGCATTTCCTCCGCAAATCAAAGGATGTGACATGGCGGCGCGATGATCCTTGGCCCTTTATCCTTATGACGTTCACCAGTTGGAACATCTTGAAGCGTGCAATTTTCAATGGCGAGAGCTTCGGCGAAGCGGCCGTAGCCGATATTGCCTGGAACGGCCGTGAACAGCTTATGCCTAAGCCAGTGTTCGTACCTGCGCCATGATCTGTTCTTTTGGGCGTGTGGTCAGGCGTGCAACGGGCCGTACGGTTTGGCCGGGCAGGATCTCGAAGGCGAACCGTCGCACCAGCCTTGCCAAAATCAGAGCGCTTTCGAGGGTCGCAAATCCCGCGCCAATACAGACACGAGGGCCATATCCGAAAGGAAGATAAGTGCCTTGGGCCGGCGCTGGCCCATTCCAACGGTCGGGGTCGAATTCGTCAGGCCGGTCCCAAAGTGCATGGTGTCGGTGGATCGCCCACGGTGCGATCATGACCATAGCACCCCGCCTGAGCGCATATCCGCCGATCTGGCATGGCGCCGCCGCAACGCGCGGAATGAAGGTGATTGGCGGATAGAGCCGGAGTGCCTCTTTGAAGAGATTCCGCAGGAACGGCATGCGTTTGATATCGGCCAAATTCGGCAGTGCGCTGCCACAGATAGATGCAACCTCAGCTCTGGCGCGAGCAGCCAGTTCCGGTCGATCCGCCAAGGCATAAAGCGTCCATGTCAATGCGCTGGCTGTCGTCTCATGGCCTGCCAGGAAGAACACACCAAGCTGGTCGATCAGTTCTTCTCGCGAGAACCGTGCGCCATTTGCAGGGTCTTCGGCCATCGCAACCATGGCAGCGACATCATCATAGGTGGACCCCGGCGACAGATGGGTATCGAGGAGGTCGCCGATATGGCCGCGAATGCGCTGGCAGGCCGCCAGGACTTCGGGACTTTGGGGCGTCTCGGTCCATGCCGGATCAAAGATCAGCCGCCGGATTTCAACATGCGCAACCGTGCGCTCGAAATGAAGAAAATCCTCGAACACCTCGCGCGCGGTTTCGCTCTCCAAAGTATGTGAGAACACGGTCCGGCAGATGATGTCTGCCGTCAGGTGGCTCATCGCCAGGTCAAGTGAGATCGGCTTTCCTGTTTGCGACGCACGATCAAGACGCTGTTCATAGGCTGCAACGGCGGCGTCCATGGCGCCGAAAGCGCGCTCAACCCGCAACTGACTGAAAGCCGGATCAATCAAGTGTCGCTGCCGACGCCAACGCGCCCCATGGGACACAAACAACGAGTCCCCAACCAGGGGTGCGAGTGCGCCAACCATCAAATCGCTCTTGGGAAAGCGCTCTGCCTCTTCGACCATGACCTGCCGTACAAGTCCCGGATCATTCACGATCAGGATCTGGCGGCGGGAATATCCGATGAAGCGCACGGGAGATTTATAAGCATAGGCCGGCAGCAGGTTGAGCAGGTCCCCATCTCCCTGAAGGATCGTGCGCGCGAGCGCAGCCAGGGCGGGCAGGCTGCGCGGTCTCGGCGGTACATACACGGGGGCCGTCTCCGTCGCTTTACACGGGGCGCAGTCTAGCCAAGTTGCGTCCGCCATGGAATACTCTACCAATGAGTGTGCCTGATCTTTTCCACCTTTTCGTCGCTTGTCACATCGTTACAGGCGCCGTGGGCCTGGTCACCTTTTGGATCCCGGTTGCAGGGCGTAAAGGCAGCCGAGTTCATCGCAAAGGTGGCACAATTTTTACAGCGATGATGCTTATCACAGGCAGCTTTGCCGTGGGCATGAGCGTGTGCACATTGGTCGCGCCAATAGAGACCCATCCTCACCTGGCTCATCACCCTGACTTGGGCAGTGTGGCGATGATCCGCGCGATCTTTGGATGGATGATGCTCTACTTGGCAATCCTTACCGTAAACCTGGCCTGGTATGGTTGGCTATGTGTGCGTCATAAGCGGGCGCGCGAAAAGGGACGATCCTGGCACAATTTGGGTCTCCAGGCCTTATTGCTCATCGCGGCGGCCAATTGCGCCTGGCACGGGCTAAACGTAGGCATGCCACTCATGGGGCTGATGTCCGTAGTCGGTTTCGCCACGGTCGCAACGAATCTCTACTATCTCTACAAGCCGGCACCCGATGCAATGGAATGGCTGGCGGAGCATATCAAGGCGCTGATCGGGGCGGGAATTTCAGTCTACACGGCATTTTTCGCTTTTGGAGCCGTACGCTTCCTACCAGAGGCCGCGCTGACACCTGCGCTTTGGTCCGCACCCCTTATTGTCGGTTTAGGCCTTATTCTTCACCATCGTCGGTTGATCCAGAAACGCATCCCGCAAGCGCAATAGGTGTGCCGCCTCCCGTGGCGCGTGCGTTATGAGGAGCGGATTTTGCCGCATAGGCACGTCGTTTCTATTTGACAGTTACAAGTGTCAATTTATACTGACGTTCATGGAAACAGACTCCGCCTTGGCGCCTCAACCGGTGCGCACACGCCAGACCCGCACGGATTCTTCCGCCGCATTGCAAGCCCGCGGAGTCGTTTTCACAGGCGATCGACACACGGCCCTTCGGGACCTGAAGCTTAAAGCTCCGGCACCAGGAGACGTGGTTGTCGATATCGCATGGAGCGGTGTCAGCACGGGCACAGAGCGGATGCTTTGGTCCGGCGACATGCCACCCTTCCCAGGTATGGGTTATCCGCTCGTGCCGGGATACGAATCGGTGGGTCGCATCGTTGAGTCAAACGACCAGCCTGATCTGCTTGGCCAAATGGCCTTCGTGCCCGGCGCATCCTGTTATGAAAACGCAAGTGGCCTTTTCGGTGCCAGCGCGTCACGCCTGGTGGTCGCTTCGGATAGAATTGCCCTTTTGGGGGATGATGCTGGCCCTGAGCATACACTGCTGGCCCTTGCAGCCACGGCCCACCACGCCATCGCGCGGGGCAAGGCGCCAGATCTTGTCGTCGGCAACGGTGTTCTCGGTCGCCTTGTTGCCCGTTTGACTCAGGCGATCACGGGCGAAGCGCCAACCGTTTGGGAAACCGATCCGGAACGCCGTAAAGGCACAAACGCGATCGATCCAAGCTGTGACATGCGAGCCGATTATGGCGCGCCGTGTGATGTGAGCGGCAGCACAGATGCATTGGACACGATCATTGCCCATGCAGGCAGAGGGGCCGAGATCACGCTTGCCGGCTTTTACAAGGACAGGCCCAGCTTCGCCTTTCCACCAGCCTTTATGAAGGAAGTGAGCCTGCACGTGGCGGCCGAATGGCGCCTGGAAAACCTAAGGACTGTCGTCAGCATGGTGCGCAGCGGCGCGCTCCGCCTGGACGGTCTCATCACACACACGACCGGTCCTGACGATATCGCCAACGCCTATGCAACCGCTTTCGAAGATCCGTCCTGCCTTAAAATGTTGATTGATTGGGAGCCCCGCCATGACCACGCTCATTGAGGGACGTGCCCCGATTGAGGCCGCCGACGAGGCGCTGCGCAACGAGGCTGCCCAAGAGCCCGAGGCCCCTGTCACCGGCGACGTTACCAAGGACACCCAAATCATTGCGATTTACGGCAAGGGTGGGATCGGCAAATCGTTCACCCTCGCAAATCTTAGCTACATGATGGCCCAACAGGGCAAAAAAGTTCTGCTGATTGGCTGTGACCCCAAGTCTGACACCACAAGCCTTCTGTTCGGAGGGAAAGCCTGCCCCACAATCATCGAGACCAGCTCCAAGAAAAAAGAGGCAGGCGAAGAGGTCCGTATCGGCGATGTCTGCTTCAAGCGTGACGGTGTCTATGCAATGGAACTCGGTGGCCCAGAAGTTGGTCGTGGCTGCGGCGGACGCGGTATTATCCACGGTTTCGAACTGCTTGAAAAACTTGGATTCCACGAGTGGGATTTTGACTATGTCCTGCTCGATTTTCTTGGCGATGTGGTCTGCGGCGGCTTTGGCCTGCCAATTGCGCGGGACATGTGCCAGAAGGTGATCGTCGTCGGCTCAAACGACCTGCAATCACTCTATGTCGCCAACAATGTTTGCTCAGCGGTAGAGTATTTCCGCAAGCTCGGCGGCAATGTCGGTGTGGCCGGCATGGTGATCAACAAAGAGGACGGCACTGGCGAGGCCCATGCCTTTGCCGAGAAGGTCGGC
>JBCCTK010000029.1:0-25083 GCA_039198685.1 Pseudomonadota bacterium
CGGTCTGTCCGCATCCGCTCATAGACACCCTCAGCAATCTCGATGGGCAGATCCGCCTGGCGAATGCGGACATCGACAATATCAATACCATCATCGGCGAAGTTCGCGTTCACCGTCTGCTGGATATTCTCCATCAGATCACCGCGCTGGCCCGAAATAATAGCGGGCACTGGAACATCACCGAGCGTTTCCCGGATGGCCGACTCCGTGATGCTGTTGAGCTGGCTGGCGGCGCGGTCTTCGTTGCGAAAGCGCTGGTAAAACTGGAGTGGGTTGGTAATCCTCCACCGCACGAACGCATCCACCGTTAGGCGGCGCTGGTCCGATGCCAGAACTTCAATATCGGCAATATTCAGACCGATATTCTTGCGGTCCAGGATTTCCACATTCTCGGCAAGGGGCCATTTCCAATACAGGCCAGCCTCTTCAGAGCCGGTTGCGTTGCGCACGGCCACAGCTTCACCAAAGCGCAGGACCAAGGCCTGCTGGTCCTGGCGGACTGTGTAGAAAGAATTGGCAGCAGCGATCACGCCAACAACGACCAGGAAACCCAAAATCAGGGTGAAAGTTCTCATGTCACGGACCTCCTATCGGTTCGGCGCAGTTGTGTTGAGCGGCAGGTACGGTACCGCGCCGCTATCGGAATCGAGAATGGTCTTCTCAGCCCCACCGAGAACCTTTTCCATTGTTTCCAGATACATACGCTCGCGTGTCACCTGCGGGGCAAGACGATACTCGTTGTAAATGGACAAGAAGCGGGCTGCTTCACCGGTCGCATCGGCAATCACCTGATCGCGATATCCTTCAGCCTCCTGAATCAAACGGGACGCCTCACCGCGGGCTTCAGGAACGACCTGGTTGGCATCGCGCGTGGCGTTGTTGATGTTTCGCTCAGCGTCTTGTTCAGCAACATTCACATCGTTGAACGCTTCGACAACGGGCGCAGGCACGTCAGATTTTGTCATCTGTACGTCCTGGATTTCCACGCCGGCCCGGTACAAGTTCAGGAGTTCCTGGACCTGCGCTTTCACTTCTTGCTGGACCCTGCCGCGTTCCGTGGTGATCACGGCTTGACGGGTCGACTTGCCGACGACTTCACGCATCACGGATTCAGCCACCATTCGAACCGCGGCTTCAGGCTCCTTAACGTTCAGAATGAAATCCTGAGGCTGAGCACTGTCGATCTTCCAAAAAACCGAGAACTCGACATCGACGATGTTCTCGTCTTCGGTAATCATCAAGCTTTCGTCCTGGCTACGGCCGATCAGAATTTGATTCTGCGCTTCGGTGTCGACCAGAACATGGGTCTCGATGGGTGTTGGCAAATGCACATGGAAGCCGGGATCCTTATTGTCCACCCACTCACCAAACCGGAAAATCGCAGCTTGCTCGCCGGGGCCAACCACCACTACCCCGGTCGAAAGCCAGGCAATCAAAGCCACAGCGGCGATGATTATGAAGCCAAACGGGCCAAAGCCGCGCCCAGCGCCACCGCCGCCACTCCCGCCTCGTCCTCCGACGCCGCGGCGAAACCGCTCCTGCATGCGTCGCATCTGCTCTTCAATATCGGAGCCACCGCCGCCACCACCGCCCTGACCGCCGCCAGGGCGATTCCACGGCGAGCCGCCATTGTTGTTTCCGCCTGATCCACCGGACCCCCAAGGGCCTCCCGCAGCATGGGGTCGGTCCCCGCCGCTATCATCCTTCCAGGGCATCTATGGCCATCTCCTTACAGAAACTGATATCTTGGGTTTTCCCAAACGTGACCGATATGTGGTTTATCCGTTATCGTCTATCAAGAAGGCCAGCACGCCTTGTTCCGCTCAAAACCAAAATCGTCGCAGGCACTTGAGACCACCATCCGGGATGCGCTGGACGCGCCGGACTGGTTGCAAACCGTAACGACCACACCAGAAGGGCGTGTCGTCCTGGTGATCGAAGCCGATCCTGGTGAGCTGGCGCGGTTTGAAGCCCTGCGTTTGGCAGCAGAGAGCACGGTGCGCCGTATAAATGGCGTCACGGACGTCGATGCCATTCTGACATTCGAACGCCGATCAACACAGGCGCCCCCCCGCAAACAAATACACCTTTCACCGAGCTCGGCCCAAAGGCGCGTGCGCAAAGGTGCAAGGCTTTCGGACGAAGCGCTACAGCAAGGCGAGACCGGCCCGGCGTCGGCGGCCATCCCGCCCGTACCGGGAATTTCACGCATCCTCGTTGTGGCCAGTGCAAAAGGCGGTGTCGGCAAATCGACCGTCGCGGTAAACCTGGCCGCAGCGCTGGCTAAGGTCGGCATGAAGGTCGGCCTCCTCGATGCTGACATTTATGGCCCTTCGATCCCCACCATGCTTGGCACAGTGGACGCACAGCCCGCCACGACTGAAGATGGCCGACTTGAGCCCGTGCCCTGCCATGGGATGCAAACGCTCTCGATCGGATATCTTTCCGATGCAGACGCCCCCATGATCTGGCGCGGACCGATCGTCATGTCAGCGATCAATCAAATGTTGCGGGAGGCCGCCTGGGGTGAACCTGGCGACCCGCTGGACCTGCTTGTCATCGACACACCGCCCGGCACGGGTGATGCCCAACTCGCGCTCGCCCAACGCGTTCCAGTCGATGCCGCCCTTATCGTGACGACCCCGCAAGACGTTGCACTGGCTGATGTGCGCCGCGGTGCAGCCATGTTCGCCAAAACCCATGTTCCGGTCCTGGGAATCGTGGAAACCATGAGTTGGTTTGAAGATCAGACAGGCGAGCGGCATTTCCTGATGGGAGACGGCGGAGGTGCGGCCATGGCTGATGCGCTGGGGCTGCCCCTTTTGGCGCAGATCCCAATGTTGCAGGCCATCCGTGAAGGGGGTGATGTCGGCGTGCCGGCTGCGCTTTCCGGCGAAGCAGCCGGTGTACTCTTCCACGGGCTGGCCAGGGACACGGCAATAGCGCTTGATGCGCTGCAAACAAAACCAGCGCCGCAGATCCTCTTCGAAGACTGACAAACCTACATGTTCAGAGGGGGTGGGCAGGATGGGCCATCGGGCTTTCTCAGGCCCGCGGGCGCGCGCAAGGCCAGGATCCGCGCTTCGGCGAAGCGAAAATCGATCTGGTCAGTGTCCAGCGCGGCGGTGATACAGGAAATCGGCTCACCCGTGTCAGCGGCGATCAGGACGGAAATGCCCGTTCGCCCGCCATACCAGTCCCAAAGGTAACCCGCATTATGGCCATCAGCTGTACGAATGATATCAGCGAAAACTTCTAATTTCACGTCATCGCTGGCCCGCCAGGTGCGTGTCATGTCCAGTTTGACGAGCTCAAACTCGCCAGGTGTCTGACGTTCCAACACTTCATCGATACGCGGATCAACGACCTGGCAATTCGGGCACCAATCGGCGGTAAAGTTTATGATTTTAACGATCGGGGCAGACTCAATCGTTTCATCATCGGTCTGGCCGAATGAAAGCGGCGCGATCATGGCCAATGCCAAGGCAAAAAGAGCGGTACGCATCCTTTATCCCTCACCTGCTCCGGGTTTCCTGGATCAAAGGGCTTGTGCGGCAAATTCAAGGGCCTGTGAACAGTACAAGTGCACCCTCAACAGAGCATCAGTCGCCGGAAAAAAAGGCAGCGATGGTTTCCCACACCAGCAAAAGGCCCAGGATTCCAAAACCGATCAGCACCAGATACCAGTATTCGAAAAACTCTATACCGGGTCCAAGCGCAATCAAACCGATGAGGCCGACAGCCAAGCCAGCAAAGATCAGCGCCGTTCGCGTCCACAACGTGACAACCCGGCGCGGCCTGGCTTTGCGGTTGCGGAACGCAACGGGCACGTCTTCGTCATACGCCATGCCTGAACCGGTTGGCGGTGTATCCCCATCAGAGCGCATTCAATCCCTCGACTCTAAAGCCAATCTCAATCGCCAAAATACAGCCTTATCAGGTAGAAGTGGGTGCGATATCGGATTTTGTCACCCAAAGAAAGCGCGTTGCTCTCCTGCGACAATCCGATTATGGCGAGCGCCAACGGAAATGGCCCCAGGGAATTCGGACCTATGAGCGAGATCGTCGATATTTACGCCCGCGAAATCATGGATAGCCGGGGCAATCCAACGGTTGAAGTCGATGTCACTTTGGCAGACGGCTCGGCTGGACGCGCTGCGGTCCCGTCAGGCGCCTCCACGGGCGCGTATGAGGCCCATGAGTTGCGCGATGGCGAGGCCGACCGGTTTGGCGGGAAAGGGGTCGAAAAGGCCTGCGAGGCGGTGAACGGCGAAATTTTCCAGGCCATTGAAGGGCTGGATGCCACAGATCAGCGCATGGTCGATGAGTTGATGATCGAAGTCGACGGCACAGAGAACAAGTCCCGCCTTGGCGCAAATGCCATGCTGGGCGTTTCCCTGGCGGTTGCGAAAGCCGCTGCCGAGAGCTGCACCCTACCGCTCTACCGCTACATTGGCGGAGCCAACGCCCGCATCCTTCCAACTCCAATGATGAACATCATCAATGGCGGCGAGCATGCCGACAACCCCATAGATATCCAGGAATTCATGGTGATGCCGCTGAGCGCACCGACTCTGGCGGACGCCGTTCGTATGGGGTCGGAAGTGTTCCACGCCTTGAAGAAACAATTGCGCGATGCCGGGCACAACACGAATGTAGGCGACGAGGGCGGCTTTGCCCCCGGCTTGAGTTCGACCAACGAAGCCATCGATTTCATCATGAAGGCCATCGAAGCGGCAGGATACGCGCCCGGCGACGACATCGCACTGGCCCTCGATGCAGCGTCCACGGAATTCTACAAGGACGGCAAATACGTGCTTGCAGGCGAGGACAAGATTCTCGACGCCGAAGGCATGGCCAAATATCTTGAAGACCTCGTCACCCGCTATCCAATTGTCTCAATCGAAGACGGTATGGCAGAGGATGATTGGGACGGCTGGGAAACCCTAACCGCGATGATCGGCGACAAATGCCAATTGGTCGGCGACGATTTGTTTGTTACCAATCCCGAGCGCCTGGCCACCGGACTGGAGCGCGGGGCCGCAAACTCAATTCTTGTCAAGGTCAACCAGATCGGCACGCTGACAGAGACCCTGGAAGCCGTCGAGCTGGCTCACCGCCACGCCTACACCGCCGTCATGTCCCACCGCTCTGGTGAAACAGAAGACACCACGATCGCAGACCTGGCTGTGGCGACAAATTGCGGACAGATCAAAACGGGTTCGCTTGCGCGTTCAGACAGGCTGGCGAAATACAACCAGCTCATCCGCATCGAGGAAGAGCTCGGCGCCAGCGGCTTCTATGCCGGGCGCGCCCACATCAACGCTTGAGGACATCTTGCGAAGACGCGCTTTTTGAGCTCCCCTTGCGCCACTTCAATGAGGGAGGCGCGCCATGGCGTGGATCTATCTGATTGCAGCGCCCGAGGATGAAGCGCATGCCGAAGCACTTTCTGCATGGTTGAAGCCGCGCGGACATGTCGTGCGCCCCGAATTCGGACAGTATGGGTATCCCCCGGCACGTCGGGGTGAAGTCACGCTCGCGCTTTGGTCCCGGGCCGCAACGATGAGTGCGCGCCGCTTTTTGATGACCAACCGAGCGATCGACGCATGGGAGGACGAGCGCCTTGTGATGGCGCAGCTGGACCATGGTCTTCGCCCCCACGGCCTTGCCGATTTTGAGACGATCGACCTGACCTTCGAAGCCGCGCGGGAGAGTCGGTACTTCGAGGTCGACAAGGCAATCCGCAAGGCCGATGGCGCCTACATGCAGCGGTTGAACGTTGACCGGATTGTGACCAATCCCCCGTCTCAAGAAGCGATGTCGCATAAGGCAACCGCTGCCCGCTTGGAGAACGCATCGGTATCTCCAGCTGAAAGTGAAGCCGCCCCCAACCCAGATGTTTTCGTCTCTTACGCCCATGCCGACGCTGAGGCTGTGTACCCGATTGTGGAACTGGTTGAAGCCAGCGGTCGAACGGTCTGGATCGACAAGCATGGCATGAAGGCGGGACAAGGCTGGGCTGGCACAATCGTGCGCGCCATCAAGTCCAGCCAGATGTTTTGCCTTATGTGTTCGGCGGCATCCTTTGCATCCGACCATGTACGCCGCGAGGTGTATCTGGCTGATAAGTACAAGAAGGCCCTGATGCCGGTTCGGCTCGATTCGGCAAACATGCCGGAGGACTTCGAGTACTTCATGATCGACCGCCAGTGGGTGGACCTTGCCGGTGTGCCGACCGATCAACAAGCCAGCCACGTCACAACAGCCTTCTCTTCTGGATAAACCAAACCTTTACCCTGCCCGGACACTTTCGATGGCATGCGCTCAAGATTCGCCGGATTTGGCCTTACAGCCTTGATGCTTTATTTTGCTTTCCACGCTTTTGCTGGAGAAACCGGGCTTGGCACGTGGAGTGACATGCAGGCTGAACGCGCTCAAAAGCAAGCAACGCTGGAAGCTCTGGAAGCCGAAATAGCCCTTAAGGAAAGCGATATCAGGCGTTTGACACCCGGTAGCGTAGATCCGGATTTCATAGAGACCCTTGCCCGCGAACGATTGGCTTTCGTCTACCCTGATGAACTGATTTTGCTGTCGGATGATCACAAGTCTATGCGATAACGCATAGGTGAACTGACTAGACCCAGCGGCAATCCTCCTCCACAGTGTGGAAAATACAACACTGGGATGGAAAACAAGGGCATGGCGAAATCGACGAAGCTGACCAAGGGTCCGCTGCGCGGCGCAACGCGCGACGAGCTACACGAATATTATCGTATGATGCTCTTGATCCGACGGTTTGAAGAGCGTGCGGGCCAGCTTTACGGCATGGGCCACATCGCCGGCTTCTGCCACCTCTATATCGGCCAGGAGGCCGTTGTGACCGGCATGCAGGCCGCTATCGACGAAGGCGACCAGGTGATCACCGGCTACCGCGACCATGGCCACATGCTAGCCTGCGGGATGGACCCAAAGGGGGTTATGGCTGAGCTGACCGGCCGAGAAGGCGGCTATTCGCGTGGCAAGGGCGGCTCCATGCACATGTTCAGCCGCGAGAAGAATTTTTATGGCGGCCATGGCATTGTCGGCGCCCAGGTCGCCATAGGCACGGGTCTCGGCTTCAGCAACAAATACAACGGAACAGACCGGGTTTGCCTAGCCTATTTCGGGGATGGCGCAGCCAATCAGGGTCAGGTCTATGAGAGCTTCAACATGGCCTCACTCTGGGACTTGCCCGTGATCTACGTCATCGAAAACAACATGTACGCCATGGGAACCAGTGTAGAGCGCGCATCCGCAGAAACCGAGCTTTACAAGCGCGGAATCTCATTCGAGATCGAAGGTGAGGAAGTCGACGGTATGGACGTGATGGCCGTGCGCAAGGCTGGTGAGAAAGCGGTGAAATATGCTCGCTCCGGGAAGGGGCCTTACATTCTGGAAATGAAAACCTACCGCTATCGCGGTCACTCCATGTCGGACCCGGCGAAGTACAGGAAACGCGAGGAAGTTGACGATATCCGCTCCCATCGCGACCCGATTGAAGGCTTGAAAGGCCAATTGATCGAAGCGGGCGTGGCTGACGAAGACGCGCTGAAAGCCCTCGACAAGGAGATCAAGGCCATCGTCAAGGCGGCAGCTGATCATGCACTGGAGAGCCCCGAGCCCGACCCGGCCGAGCTCTGGACGGACGTACTCCATGAGGTGGAGACTGTTTGATGCCCCTCATGTATTCCTATCTCGTTGGCGCCGTCCTTCTGTTTCTGGTCATGATCTTATTCCAGGCCGTCTCAGGCGCTTTGCACCATGGCACGATCCTGCTTGGACCACGCGACAATATCGAAAAGCCGGACAGCGTCCTTATGGGTCGTGGAAAACGCGCAAGCGCAAATATGCTGGAAAACATGATGCTGTTTGTTCCGTTGACCATTGTTGCGGTTGAAACCGGCCGGATGACCCCGATGGCGGAGTTTGGCGCTGGGCTCTTTCTTGGAGCGCGCATCATTTATGCCCCAGCCTACTGGTTTGGCATCCCACTTCTGCGTCCAGCTGCCTGGTTCGCTGGCATGGTCGGGATCATCTTGATCGCCCTACAAATCCTACCATTCACGGGAGCTGCGTAGATGTCCGTTGATATTTTAATGCCGGCGCTGAGCCCTACCATGGAAGAAGGCACGCTGGCCAAATGGCTTAAAGCCGAAGGGGATACCATTTCCTCTGGTGATGTCATTGCCGAGATCGAAACCGACAAGGCCACGATGGAAGTCGAAGCTGTTGATGAAGGCACCCTTGCGAAGATCCTCGTGCCTGAGGGCACCGAAGGTGTGAAAGTGAATGCCGTCATCGCCCTGCTGGCGGAAGATGGTGAGGATGCCGGAAGCGTCACGTCTGGCGGCAATGGTGCACAAGCCCCCGCCGCAGAAGCACCTATTCCAACGGTGTCCGAAACCAACTCTGTGGCTCCGATCGGGCACAACTCCGCGGCACTCGCCGAGCCCGATGTTCCCGATGGCACGACCTTCACCGACACCACTGTACGCGACGCTTTGCGTGATGCCATGGCGGAAGAAATGCGCCGTGACGAGACTGTCCTCGTCCTGGGCGAGGAAGTGGCCGAATACCAGGGCGCCTATAAGGTCACCCGCGAATTGCTCCAGGAATTCGGTGCGCGCCGTGTGGTCGATACGCCAATCACTGAGCATGGCTTTGCTGGCCTTGGCGTGGGCGCAGCCTTTGGCGGGCTGAAGCCGGTGGTCGAGTTCATGACGTTCAATTTCGCCATGCAGGCTATCGACCATATCATCAACTCCGCCGCCAAGACGCTTTATATGTCCGGCGGGCAAATGGGCTGCCCCATTGTGTTCCGCGGGCCGAATGGCGCGGCCAGCCGTGTTGGCGCCCAGCATAGCCATGATTATAGCAGCTGGTACGGCAATGTGCCGGGCCTAAAGGTCGTTGCACCCTATGATGCGGCCGACGCAAAGGGCCTGCTCAAGGCAGCGATCCGTGATCCGAACCCGGTGGTCTTCCTGGAGCATGAGCTGCTCTATGGCGAGAGCTTTGCCGTTCCGGATCTAGACGATTATGTGCTGCCGATCGGTAAGGCGCTGGTACGCCGCACGGGAAGCGATGTGACGCTGGTTGCGCACTCGCGAATGGTGGGATTCGCGCTAAAGGCGGCGGAGATCCTTGCCAGCGACGGCATCGATGCGGAGGTTATCGACCTGCGAACCATTCGCCCGTTGGACACTGCGACCGTGGTCGAAAGCGTGAAGAAGACAAACCGGATCGTGTGCTGCGAGGAAGGCTGGCGCTTCATGGGCGTGGGCGCAGAAATTGCCGCCACAGTGGTCAATGATGCTTTCGACTATCTTGACGCGCCCCCCGCCCGGGTTCACCAGAAGGACGTGCCCCTGCCCTACGCGGCAAATCTGGAAGCGCTCAGCCTGCCCGGCACGGATGACATCATCGCTGCCGCGCGCGCCGTCTGCGAGGGGATATAGTCATGCCCATCAATATCACCATGCCTGCCTTGTCGCCCACCATGGAGGAGGGCACGCTTGCCAAATGGCTTGTAAAGCCGGGCGACACTGTCGAGTCCGGCGATATCATTGCCGAGATCGAGACCGACAAGGCCACGATGGAAGTCGAGGCCGTCGATGAAGGTGTCGTGGCCCAGATACTTGTGGCCGAAGGCAGTGAAGGGGTGAAAGTGAACGCGCTGATCGCAGTCCTGGCCGAGGATGGGGAAGACCCTTCCGCCGTCACAGCAGATGCTGGCAGCCCACCCGCACAAGCCGAACCCGCCCCCAAAACCTCAGAGACCTTAGGCGCTTCGGACACTACACCAGCCATGGAAGTGGCGTCCTCGCCGCTCCCTAGCGCGAGCTCCGCCGATGGTCGCATTAAGGCGTCCCCCCTGGCGCGCCGCATCGCCGCGATGAAAGGCATTGACCTGTCGGCGATGTCGGGAAAGGGCTCCGGCCCACATGGCCGCATCTTGAAAAAAGACGTTGAAGCCGCCCAGCCTGGTGCAGCCCCTGCCACCAGCGCGCAGCCGCCGGCCCAGTCCCGCGAGCTGACCGTGGTCCAGACCGGAGACCTCATCCAACCGGCGGAACTCGATGATCGTATCTACGATCCGGGCAGCTATGACCTCGTTCCGTTGGACGGCATGCGCAAAACCGTCGCCAAGCGCCTGACGACGAGTTTCATGCAAGTGCCCCATTTCCCGCTGGAAATGGATCTGCGCCTTGATGCCCTTCTCGCCTTCCGAAAGAAGCTGAACGATGGGGCGCCCGAAGGGGTGAAAGTCTCGGTCAATGACATGCTGATCAAGGCCAGCGCGCTATCGCTGATGGATGCACCGGAAACCAATGCCAGCTTCACAGACCAGGGCATAGCTTTTCATCATGCTGCCCATATTTCCGTTGCCGTGGCGATTGACGGCGGTCTGATCACACCTGTGATCTTCCATGCAGAACAGAAGGGCCTGAAGACGATCGCAGCGGAGATGAAAGACCTCGCCACGCGCGCGCGCGAGCGGAAATTGAAGCCCCAGGAATACATGGGCGGGACCTTCTCACTTTCGAATCTCGGCATGTTCGGGATCAAGAGTTTCGGCTCCATCCTGAACGCGCCGGAAGGCATGATCATGAGCATTGGCGCTGGGGAAAAACGCCCGGTGGTGAACGAGGCTGGGGCACTGGAAGTGGGCACGGTGATGAGCGTGACGCTGACCTGCGACCACCGCGTCATCGGCGGCGCCGAGGGCAGCCAATTCCTCACCGCTTTCAAGCGCTACATCGAAACACCAGAGGCGATGTTACTTTAACTTATATAGGAGGCCGGAATGGCTGACCAATTCGACCTCATCGTCATCGGCACCGGGCCGGGCGGTTATGTGGCTGCGATCCGCGCGAGCCAGCTTGGCCTGAAAACGGCTGTCGTGGAGAAGGAAAATCTTGGAGGCGTGTGCCTGAATTGGGGCTGTATCCCGACCAAGGCACTGCTGCGCTCTGCCGAAGTTGCCCACCTTATGAAAACCGCTGGCGATTATGGCTTTGAAGCCGTCAAGCCAAAGGTGGACATGGAGGCCATTGTCAAACGCTCGCGCGGTGTGGCGGCCCAGCTGTCGGGCGGTGTGAAACACTTGATGAAGAAGAACAAGATAACCGTGATCGAAGGCACCGCCAGGCTGGAAAAGGGCGCACCCGCCCCGAAAGTCATTATTACGAGCGCTGACGGCAAGGATACACCTTACACCGCAAAGCATGTCATCCTCGCCACCGGAGCGCGTGCGCGCGCCATTCCGCAAGCGGGCCTGGAGCCGGATGGCGAGCTGATCTGGACCTATCGCGAAGCCATGGTGCCTAAAACACTGCCAAAGAAGCTATTGGTTATCGGCTCCGGCGCCATCGGGATCGAGTTTGCAAGCTTCTACAATGAGCTTGGCTCAGACGTCACCGTGGTTGAGGTTATGGATCGCATCCTGCCGGTCGAAGACGCTGAAATCAGCGCCATGGCGAAGAAGTCATTCGAGAAACAAGGCATAAAGATCAAGACCGGCGCCCAGGTCAAAGGCCTCGAAAAAAGCAAGGCAAGCGTCAAAGCCACGGTCGAGTCCGGCGGCAAGACTGAAACGCTTGAGGCCGACCGGGTGATCCTCGCCGTTGGAATTGTCGGCAATGTGGAGAATCTCGGCCTGGAAGCCCTCGGCGTGGAGGTCGAGAAGACTCACGTCACAGTCGACGGCTTCGGCCGAACGGGCGTCCAGGGCTTATACGCGATTGGCGACCTGACCGGCCCACCCTGGCTTGCCCACAAGGCGAGCCATGAGGGCGTAATGTGCGTTGAAGGCATAGTCGGCTCGAACGAGGCTCACCCCTTCGACGCTTCAAACGTGCCGGGCTGCACGTATAGCCATCCACAAGTGGCCAGCGTCGGCCTGACAGAGGCGGCCGCCAAGGACGCCGGCCACGACGTGAAAGTCGGAAAATTTCCATTCATGGGCAATGGAAAAGCCATCGCGCTGGGCTCCGCAGAAGGCTTGGTGAAAACGGTCTTCGATGCCAAGACCGGCGAACTCCTCGGCGCGCATATGATCGGCGCGGAAGTCACCGAGCTGATACAAGGCTATGTGATCGCGCGCGAAGCTGAGCTGACGGAAGAAGACCTGATGCACACCATTTTCCCGCATCCCACGCTGAGCGAAATGATGCATGAGAGCGTGCTGGACGCCTATGGCCGGGTCATTCATATGTAGCGCGCAACAAAGGAGTCTGATCCATGCGCCTGATCGCCCAAATCCTGCTCACTCTCGCCGCGCTGATGTACACGGTGGCACCGCCGCTTGTCGACTTCAACACCACCCATGCGTTGCATCCTGAGTGGACCGGCCATGCCCGATTTCACATGGTCTGGCTTGTCGTGGCCAACAGTCTGATCGGCCTTTTGGCACTGTTCCTGATCTGGGCTCGAGCCAATAGCGGCGGACTCGTGCTCGGCGGCATCATGACCGCCATGATCCTTGGCGGGTTCATGGTGGCCGCGATCACCATGCCGCTTTATGATGGCGCCTTGGCCGATGCCGCTGGCGGCGTGGAGGCGGGGCCGGGCGGAATTGACAGCAATCTCATGCTCTTCACCATCGGCTTCCTGATCAATGCGGCCGGGCTCGCACTTGCTGCCCTGGCCAAACGCACCGCCTAGGTGCCCCCGCGGCCGACGACGGCCTGTCCAAGGTTGCCACAGGCCTCCGCGATTTCCCATCCCAGATCCCGGAGCATGCCCAGCAGGACCGCGTCTGGGGCATGGATGCTTTCGCCCTGGCCGCTGTCGGAGAGCATGATCGGGTTGGGCGCGCGGGGGAAAGCCGGAATGTGGGAGATATTGAGCGGCGTCACACCCACGGGAAAACCGCGATTGGCCGCGCGTGCCGCAGTCCCTTCGAAATGGATCGTGGGATTTGCCAAGGCGTATGTCAGCTCCAGAGAGGGATTGTCGAAGTCGCGAAGGGTGCGTCCATCGGCCAGGCGGATGAAGCTGTCATAGAGGGTTGGCGTCCCGTCCAATTCCGGCGTCTCGAATGTATAATCAAAGTAATTCACCCATTCATTTGGCAGGCCGAGCGCGCCGATCGGCTCGCCTTGCCAGGGCACGAAACTGGCCGAGGAAATGCCCAGCCCATGGGCGATCTCGTGCATCGCGACATTGATGAAATCCGTCTCGTCTTCCGCAATGGGTGCGTCCGAAGAGTAATACCAGTTGGTGCGCGCAGACAGGAAGATGTTCATGTCATCGGCCGGGTTGAGCCGCGTGCCGGCCAACGCATGTGACAACGCCGTGGGATACCAGACATCGGCCACCGGCAAATGGGGCTGGTTACGCGCACCATTCATGGTGGCAAATCCCGTGGGCCCGCGCGGAATCCAGGTCAGGTGAATATGGATCGGTGCGGGTGTCACGAGGCAACGCTCCCAGATCCGCGCTGCGGTTTCGAAATCCACACGCGCCTCAGCCGGCACATCTGGCGAGTAGGTGGTGAGGATACGGGTCACCGGCGGGTCGCCAGCCTTCTGCGCACCCTCGCTAAGTCCGAAAGCGACACCCACGGCGAGCAACGCCGCGGTCACAGCGAACAAGATCGTGCGATGGGGCATGGGCAGACTCCAACCAAGCTTAAGGGTTTACGGTTGTGCCGCAGGACTGGATTACTCGATTTGCGGGCAGGCAATCCAGGCGCAGGGCGGGGCACGCGGTGTGTTCATCACGCGCAGGGCCGCGTCATGGGCCTGCATCAACACGTCCATGGACCAGTCGAGGAACTGGCGCGGGCGAAAAGCCGGAGGGTGGCCCGGCAGGATCGCCATGCTTCGCCGGGCTCGCCGCACCAGCAGGAAGCGCGCCATGCGCCGGGCTGCGGGCCGCGGATCGTCAAACACAGCCTGGAGCGCGGCGATTCTGTTGGAAAGCCCGCGCGTATCCCTTGGTTTTTGCTGCGGGGTGGCAAGGCCGGTGCGGCGCCCGGAGGGGTCGGCCTCGATCAGGCCGCCCAGGAAATGCGGGTCTGGCAAGGGCTCGAACAGGGCAAAGGTAGGGTTTGTCTTTTGATCCCCGCTGCGCGGCGCTGCGCGATGGATCGCGCTCAAGGCTGTCTTGCCTGGATCCCCGCTGCGCGGCGCTACGCGATGGATCACGCTCAAGGCTGTCTTGCCTGGATCCCCGCTGCGCGGCGCTGTGATTTCACCCGAGGCGATCAGGCGTCCGGCCTCGGCGATGATCAGGCGACGGGCAACCTGTTCAGCATGGCGCAGACCCCGGAACGCCCGCGCCCAGTCCGCGCTCCAAAGGAAGCCCGCGGCGACGCCCGGCAGGCGGCCAAGCGCGTCGAGGGTCATCCCCACCAAACGCCAGCCCAGCTCAAAGGCATATCGGTCCCGCTCGTCCATGGATGGAACTTTATGGGCGGTGTCACTACGGTCGGATTGGCTTTACCCGCCTGACCAGCAAAAAGAACGACTGGAACGCGCCGGAAGTTGTCAGTCGCTCTGATAGGTCGAATGTCTTAGTTGAGGCGGAGTTAAGCTGTCCGCGTTCTATCTTTTGACACGCCCTGAAAAATGTCTCCCAATGCGTCTGCGATACTACCAGTCGCCAGAAATCGAATTGTTGACGAGTTTTCCCATCTCATTTGGGACAATTATTCCAAATGTTTACAGGTTTTTTTGAATGAGATTTTCATCGGAGATGCGCGCTGTTTCCTTGGCAGCGGTAACAGTATTGGTTTCCTGCCAGTCTAATCCAGCACAAGACCCGCCAACTGCTGCATTTGAGCCAATTGAGTTTCCAACAAAAATTGATGGTGCGTTGGATGAGGGATGGGAATTCTACGTCATGCAGTATGACAGCTGCATTGCCCAGAGTTTAAGTCACTGCGAAGTGTTTGAACGCGCAATAAAAGACACATACATGGCCCAACTGATTGCCAGTTCCATTGTTGAACAAAAGAGCATTGAAGAAGTGTCGGGCTTAACCCGAATGGAATTCGATGCGTTCGTTGAACTTCAAACCAAAGACAATGATGATTGGCTTGAGAGCCAAATCCAATCGAGTGGGTGGTTTAACATCTCAGATTATGGTGTCGACGCGGATGGCGCGGCGTTCCTCATCGTTCAGCACTCGGGCAACGTCGATTTCCAAAAGCGAGTTTTGAAAGTGCTGGCACCTTTGGTGGAAATTGAAGAAACATCCAAGTCCGGCTTTGCGCTGCTATCAGATCGGGTTGCTCTCAAAGATGGCAAGGAACAGCTGTATGGTTCGCAAGGCGGCTGCTCGGGAGAAGGAGTATGGACCCCTTTTCCAGTGTTATCGGGAGACATCAATTCAAGACGCAGTGAGATGTCTTTAGAACCAATTGAAGACTACGCTGCGCGCATGTCTCGATACTGCTGAGCTTCACGCAATTCCTAACCAACGGCCGTTTTGGGGCGAATTCAAGCCTGACGCTTAAACCGGCTCATTTGGCATGAAGGGCCAAACTGCGCCACTCGCAAGCTAGGGTGCGCCCACCAGCGCCTTTGCAAACGCCTCTGCACTGAAGGGCTGTAAGTCTTCGGCCTTTTCGCCGACGCCGACAAAATGGATCGGCAGGTCGTGTTTGTCTGCGATGGCGACCAGAACGCCGCCCTTGGCGGTGCCGTCGAGCTTGGTCATGACCAGGCCGGTCACGCCAGCCGTGTGGCGGAAGGCTTCAACCTGGCTGAGCGCGTTCTGGCCGACCGTCGCGTCCAGCACCAGAATGACGTCATGGGGCGCGTCTGGATCGAGCTTTTGGGTCACGCGGATGACCTTGGCGAGCTCTGCCATCAACTCTGTCTTGTTTTGCAAACGCCCTGCGGTGTCGACCAAAACCAGATCATAGTCCTCGCGCTGGGCCTTCTCCACCGCTTCATAGACGAGGCCGGCCGCATCCGCGCCGGTGGGTTTGGACAAGACCGGGATGCCGGCGCGCTCACCCCAGACAGTGAGCTGTTCAATCGCTGCGGCGCGAAAGGTGTCGCCCGCAACAAGCAGAGCCTTTGCCCCTTGCTCTTGCAATTTCGACGCTATCTTGCCGATCGTCGTGGTCTTGCCAGAGCCATTCACGCCGACAAACAGCACGATGCGCGGGCGCGGCCCATCTGCGAAATCGACCACGTGTTCGCGCGGCGCCAGAACGGCGGTAATTTCGCTCGCGAGCGCCGATTTGATCTCTTCGTCGCTGATTTCCTTGTCGAACCGGTCTTTCGCGAGCCCTGCTGTCACACGCGCGGCCACGCCTGCGCCCAAATCGGCAGCGATCAACAGGTCTTCCAGCTCTTCCAGCGTCTCGTCATCGAGCTTGCTCCGGGTGAACACGCCGGTGATGGAATCGCTCAGGCGCGAGGATGAGCGCGAAAGCCCCTGGGCCATGCGGGCGAAAAAGCCGGGCTTCTGGGTCTCGGCAGTCGGGTCGGGCACCTCTTCGGCAAGCGCAGCGTCTTCAGGTGGCGGCGGTGTCTCATCCAGAGGGTCGGCGCGTTCGGGTGTTTCGATGGTGTCTTCTGCCCCTGGGTCTGGCTCGGTCGGGTCCGGAGGCGGCTCACTCTCAAGGGCGGGGCGGGGCGCGCCCGTATCCAGTTCCGCCTCAGCGGCTCGCATGTCGCCGTCATCGGAGTCGCCCTTGGCAATCGGTTCACCAGCCTCTATGCCATCACCGTGAACAACCGCCTCCTCGGCCTCAATCGCCTGTCCGGCCTCTTCCAGTTCCTTCTTTTTCTTCTTTTTTCCGAACCAGAGGATCATGCGGGCGTTCCGATCAGTTTCTCACCGGTGTGACCGGTTATGTGCACGTGTGCAGGCCGGCCAGCAACCAGTGGCGCGGTGTATGCGATTTGAACCGGCGTAAAGTCGGGCAGACGTGCAGAGTCTCCGCGCTCGACCAGGGCATGGGCGGTCAAGCCGATCTTGGTGTCAAGGTGGCGGGTCAGTGCCTGGGCTGCCGCCTCACGCAGGCGCGCTGCGCGGGCTTTGATCACGGTTTTGTCCAGCTGCGGCATACGCGCGGCAGGGGTGCCGGGGCGCGGGCTATAGGGGAAGACGTGCACGAAGCTCAGTCCGCAGTCCTCAATCAGCGCCAAGCTGTTTCCAAAGGCTGCCTCGTCTTCGGTGGGAAAACCGGCGATCAGATCGGCTCCCAGAGCCATATCGGGCCGAACAGCGCGTAGCTTTTCCACCAGCGCCAAGGCGTCATCGCGTGAATGGCGGCGCTTCATCCGTTTCAGGATCAGCGTGTCACCATGCTGCAGGCTGAGGTGCATGAAGGGCGCGAGGCGTGGCTCGCCCATCGCTTCGAAAAGGGCGTCGTCCATTTCAATGGCGTCGATCGATGAAATGCGCAACTGGGGTAACGTCGGGACCAATTTCAGGATGCGTTGAACGAGATTGCCGAGCTTCGGCGCGCCGGGCAGATCGGCGCCCCAACTGGTCAAGTCCACGCCGGTGAGGACCACTTCGTGGTGGCCACTCTCAGCCAGAGCGCGGATTTGGGCAATGACATCACCGGCCGGCACCGAGCGGGAGTTTCCCCGGCCATAGGGAATGATGCAGAAGGTGCAGCGATGGTCACAGCCCTGCTGAACCTGCACATAGGCCCGCGCGCGCCCTTCCATCCCGTCGATAAGGTGCGCGGCGGTCTCGCGCACAGCCATGATGTCATCGACCTGAACCTTGGGGCGGGTCTCGTCGAGAAGCATGGCAGGTGCCCACGTCTCGTCCTTCATCTTGGCATGGTTGTCGATGATGCGGGTCACCTCCGGCAATTCGGCAAAGCGCTCCGGCTCGATCTGCGCGGCGCAACCGGTGACGATGACCGGCGCGCCCGGATTGTCCTTGGCGGCACGGCGGATCGCCTGGCGGGAGCTGCGCACAGCCTCAGCCGTCACGGCGCAGGTGTTCACGATAACAGCGTCGTTGAGCCCAGCATCTCTGGCATGGCGGCGCATGACTTCAGATTCATAGCTGTTCAACCGGCAACCGAGCGTAATGAGTTTTGGGTTTGCCACGGCCTATTCCGCCGCCAGCGCCTCGCGGCGCTTTTCAGCGGCGCTCTTCTTGACGCTTTCGCTACGCAATTGCCCGCAGGCGGCGAAGATGTCCCGCCCGCGCGGTGTCCTGATCGGACTGGCATATCCAGCCCGGTTCAGCACATCTGCAAACGCTTCAATCGTCTCCCATTCAGAGCACTCATAGGGCGCCTCAGGCCAGGGATTGAACGGGATCAGATTGATCTTGGCGGGCACGCCGCGCAACAATTTCACCAGATCGCGCGCCTCGGCCAGACTGTCATTGACGCCCTTGAGCATGACGTATTCGAAGGTGACTCGCTTGGAGTTGCCGAGGTCGGGATAAGCGCAGATCGCGTCGAACAGTGTCTTCAAGTCGTATTTGCGATTGATCGGAACAATCTCATCACGCAGATCATCGCGCACTGCATGCAGCGAGATGGCAAGCATTGCGTTTGTCCGCTCTCCCAATTCGGGGATTTTGGGCGCCACACCCGCCGTCGACACGGTAATCCTGCGCCGGCCGATCGCTATGCCGTCTCCATCACTTATCGTGTCGATGGCCTCAGCAACATTGTCGAGATTGTAGAGCGGTTCGCCCATACCCATGAACACAATGTTGGTGAGCTTGCGGTTCTCATGGCTGCTCGGCCATTCGGCCAACGCATCCCGGGCGATCAAAACTTGAGCGACAATTTCCTGGGCCGTCAGGTTTCGCACCAGTTTCTGGGTGCCTGTATGGCAGAACGTACAGTTCAGGGTGCAGCCAACCTGGGAGGAGACACAGAGTGCGCCGGCTTTCCCCACGTCGGGGATAAACACGCTCTCGCCTTCGACATTCGGACCGAACCGCGTGAGCCACTTTTGCGTGCCGTCGACGCTGATCCTGTGCTCTGTGATTTCAGGCCGATCGAGCGTGAAATTCGCCGCCAGATCCGCGCGCATTTCCTTGGCCACATTGGTCATGGCATCAAAGTCGGTCACGCCGAAATGGTGTACCCATCCGCGCACCTGTTTTGCACGCATGCTCGCCTTTTTCGCAGGCACGCCCAGGGACTCCATCTCTGCCTTAAGGTCAAGCAGAGACAGGCCGGCGAGCGAGCGGAGCCGTGGCGCAGGTGCGCGGGAAAGATCGAGCGGGGTTGCCATTGTGGCTAGATAGCAGAAATGAGAACGATTTGAATGGGCGAGGTATCAGCTCGGACCCCGCCCCACAATCATTCTTTCAAGACACCATCCGAAAGTGCCAAGGCCCTAGCTGAATGTGTCAGGTACAATGTTACCTTGCTTTGGATCCGGGCCGTACTTGTTTGGACCAACAGTTCCAGGAAAACAGAACCAAACAATTTGCCCAATGCTGGCCAATAAGCCCACCAAAGGGATCTGGCCCACCACAGCGAACACCAGAACCAACCATCCCGTCTGGTCGAGGTCGTGAAAGCGCCGCACGCCCAAAGCGATGCCTGGAATGATGATCGCCAGGACGTAGAGACCGATGACCGCGATGAGCGCAATGCCAATGGGGTTGGGCTCCCCTTCGGTGATACCACCGATCGCCAACATAAGGATTACAGGAATTAGAACGACAATGAAGTTGAACAGTTGGACCCACCAATATTCCGACCGCCGAGAGCGACCCTTAAAATCGGTGTAGCGCTTGAAAAAAAGCTGAACCGCTTCTTGAAATGTGACCATGAAGACCTCCCAATCTCAGGCCATGCCGCCCACAGCCTTTTTCTCACGATGCCTGATCCCTAACAGGCCCCGGCGTCTGGTCAAACTCCAAGTTTGTACAGTCGCCTAACGGCAGGTATCGGCCGCTTTATCGATGGCACTGGCAGACCCGGACAAGGAGAAGTGATAGGCAACGGAGGTGCCACGCGCCGAGACACTTTCAACGCGCAGCTCGCTCCCGCGCTCGATCGCTCTGACCAGCTGGGGGTCATCATCATCATCTGCAAAGGCTTCGCTGCCGACATTAAAAAGATTCCACGCCGATCGCCCGACTCTGGCTTTGGACGGCAAATCCTCCCGCAGGTCATAGCCCACGCGCAAACTCGGCTGGTTGCGGGCGCGACCCGTGCTCCAGTTCGTTACGTAGAACCAGACATCGCCATGGGTCGCTGTCCGCGGTGCCTTGTCGGTTGCTTCCGTCGCCGCGTAGCAAATCGTCTCGCCACTCACATCATGGGTAAAAACCTGCCAGTCCTTATAGCGCGCCACCGCTGTGGGATTGGCGAGCGCTGGCCCGATCAAGACAAGCGCGCACGCTGACAGAGCAGAGACACGGATGGCAAAAGCAAACTGAGCACGCATGGAAGAAGCCTGTGTTGGTCTTAGATTTGGAAAAGTTACATCGAATTGACGCGATAGACGAGGCTTAAAGGTCAAATTTGGCAGACACTTATAGCGTGTGCTTTAAATTGCGCCCTATCGCAAAGGTTGCCTCCGGCTCGGTTCCAGATTAAATCTGATCCTTAGGAAACTTAGGATAAGACTGTGCGCCTCAAAGCCGCCTCATCTGCAGACCTCACGCAGCGCCAGCGCTTTGCCGAGCACATGGCCAGTATCGCGACGGAGCAATGCCGTGCCTCTTTTGCGGAACTGTTCGAGTTTTTTGCGCCGCGATTGAAAAGCTACATGCAACAGCTTGGATCAGACCCCTCGCAGGCGGAGGAACTCGCCCAGGAAGTGATGGTGACAGTCTGGCGAAAGGCTGAGCAGTTTGACCCCGAAAAAGCATCCGTCTCGACCTGGATTTTTCGCATTGCCCGCAATCGACGCATCGATGCCCACAGGCGCACCAAGCGCCCTGAGCTCGACCCCGACGAACCCCTTTTGCGCCCGCCCGACCCCGAAACCCCGGATACCACGCTGAATCGTTCGCAGCTGGAAGAAATTGTCCGGGAACAGCTCGACACGCTTCCTACCGAACAACTCGAACTTTTGAAGGCTGCATTCTACCAGGGGCTTTCCCACTCGGAGATCGCTAAAGCGTTCAACTTGCCCCTGGGAACCGTCAAATCTCGTATTCGCCTGGCCTTTAATCGACTGCGTGGACAATTGGAAGGCGACCCTTAACCAGACCGCGCCCAATCTAAAGATGTGAATGCTTGACCCAGCAAGGGATCGAACAATACTCGCCGTAATAGCGAATGTACCGGAGCAGACTTGTGAGTACTAATAAAGCAGAGACGGCTTTCAGCGAGCTCTATAGCGCTTATGCAGCCGGCTGCCTGGATCCCGCTTTCGCGCTCCTCGTGGAAACACAGGCTGCGCTCCGGGCTGACGTCAAACGCGACATTCAGATCAGTGAACTCATCGCGGCTACCCAGTTTGAGGCCGCTGAGCCAGCCGAAATGGATGATGGGGCTGTGGACCGGGCTTTCGAAGCGATCGATGCTGTTAACGGGGCAAGCCGCCCAGCGCCCGCTGTTCTGAACGGAGTGTCTGAAGCCTTGGAAGAACTGTTGGACTTACCAGACCCGCTAAAGGAATCAGCCTTGGTGGCTGCGGGCAAATCGGGTTGGAAATTCTCAGGGCCGGGCCTGCGCCGCCTTTCCCTGAATGTGTCGGACACCGCTGAGACTGAACTGTATCGCATCGAGCCTGGGGCGGTTGTGCCACGCCACAGCCATGAGGGCACAGAATTCACGCTTGTCGTTTCTGGCGGCTTCACAGACGAAACCGGGACGTTTGGCCCGGGTGATTTGTCGGTGAAGGGTCCTGCGGATACACACCAACCCGTGGCAGATGATGACGGTCCTTGTCTTGTGCTCGCCGTGCGTGATGGCGGCCTCCGGTTCCAAGGCGTGATCGGTATCGTCCAACGCCTGATGGGCTAGCGTCACGATCAAGGCTTTTTTGGCCCGCCCGGCATAATTGGGCGCGGCAAATGGTTACCCATACTCAGGTGGCGATCATACATGACCAAAGCGCCCGCCAAGCTGACATTGATGCAGAATTTCGTCGGTATTTTCACGACATGATCGCACCGTTCGGTCATGTCCGGTGACAGGCTTCCCCGCTCCGGTCCCAGCACGTAGGCCGCGGCCTGGGGATGACGGAATGTCGGCAGATCCACAGCGTCGTCGGTCAACTCGACCCCGACCATCTGGCAGCCCTTCGGCAGCACCATTTCATCGATCGACTGCCACGCATACCAGGGCAGATGGCCAAACGTTTTTGAGGTGTCGGCCTTATAGGCAAGCTTCAGGTTCTCCTCGGCCTCCACCGTGAAAACGAAACTGGCGCCAAATGCGTTTGCCGTGCGCATCAGCGCTCCGAGATTCATCGGCTTGGAAATGCCCTCAGCCCCAATGGCAAAATACCCTCTCATGGCGCGACTCATAGATCACAGCGGCCAGAAGCGCCACGTCACCAGCATCAGCCCCATGACAAAAGGTGTCACGAGACTGATCGTGCGCCCAACGCGAATGAACTCCAGCGGGCGAGACTGCTCTGCCTGCAGATGCTGAACCTCGCTTTCAAGCGCAGGCAGATCTGTCGCGGGCGCACGGCGGCCACCGACGGCATTCAGGATAACAGCCTGCACATCCGATTGGCTTGCCTGTTTCAGCCGATTTCCAACATAGATCCGCAATGCAACTCCGGCGAAATAGCGCATTTGCAGCCCGAGGAAGCCAATGAAGGCCACGCCCATCATGGCAATCCAGAAGATAATTTCGCCCCTGGTCATCCTTATCGTCGCACGGCCACGTGAAACTGTCCCGATGACGTGGCGGTTCCCCGCTTCATGCCTTCCGATAGGAAAGGTGTTGTCACGTTGCCCAATACGTCTAAGGCAATCAGCCCGCCATCGCCGCCCAGAAAGGCGACATCCTGAAGCGCATCCTCAGCAGCCTTGTGCAGCCCCTGCTTACCGTATCGCACCCGCGCGGACACATCAGCGGCAACGGCTGCGCGCATGAAATACTCGCCTTGGCCTGTGCAGGAGACCGCAACCCTTTCATCTGCCCATGTTCCGGCGCCCAAAATCGGCGTGTCACCCACGCGCCCAGGCATCTTGCCAAGAAGACCGCCTGTTGATGTTGCCGAGGCCATGCGACCGTGGACATCGAGCACTACGGCGCCGACCGTGCCGTGGGCAAGTTCTCCCTCTGCAACCGGGCGTGTCACGGCCGGACGATAATAGTCGCGGGGGTTCCAGACCCGGCGCAGCTTATGATTCTTTAGGAAGTGGGCCGCGCCCTTCCCCACCAGCATGAGGTGGTGGGACTTGTCCATAACGGTGCGCGCAGCAGCAATCGGGCTTCGGTACCCTCTCAGCGCGGCCACACTGCCTGCATTTCGCGTCTGGCCCTCCATGATCGCTGCATCCAATTCCCACTGGCCAAGCGCATTGGGAGAGGCGCCGCGGCCCGCCACATGGTGCGCGCTCTCCTCAAGTGCCATGACCGCCGCCTGGGCCACGTCGACCGCGCTTTTGCCGCCGATCAAGTCGGCTTTGGCACCCTGAAGGGTTTGCGCCATATGCGCCTCTGCCAGGCTGTAGTCCCTGTGGCGTAGCGGACCGGCACCGCCATGGATTGCAATGGCCCAAACGCGGTTCATTCCCTTGCCCCTGGGATAAACTTGCCAGCCGCCAAGGCTGCGCTAGGCTCGGCAGGACAAAAGCCCTGATATTTGGAGGAGCCCACCATGAAAGCGATCCTATCTACAGCGCCCGGCGGGCCCGAAACGCTGGTAATGGAAGATATTCCCTCGCCAGAGGCGGGAAAAGGCGAAGTGGTCTTGGCGGTCAAAGCCATCGGCGTGAACTTTCCTGACTCGCTGATCATCCAAGATCTCTACCAATTCAAGCCCGAAAGACCGTTTTCCCCTGGTGGCGAGGTATCAGGGGTTGTGAAATCCGTTGGTGAGGGGGTGACAAGCCTTAAAGTCGGCGACCGTGTCATCGGATCCACCGGCTGGGGCGGGATGCGCGAAGAGGTGGCCGTCCACGCAGCGCGCTGCATTCCGATTCCAGACGAAATGCCATTTGACGAAGCAGCTGCACTGATCATGACCTACGGCACCAGCCATTATGCGCTGAAGGACCGCGCGGACCCCAAGCCGGGCGAAAAGCTGCTCGTGCTCGGCGCGGCAGGCGGCGTGGGAATCGCCGCCGTGGAGCTGGGCAAGGCGATGGGCCTGGAGGTCATCGCGGCGGCTTCGTCCCAGCAAAAGGTGGATTTCTGCCTCTCCAAGGGCGCCGATAAGGGCCTTGTCTACGAACGCGGTGCGCTTGATCGGGGCCAGCAGAAGGACTTCTCCAACCAGATCAAGGACGTTAGCGGTGGCGGCGTCGACATAATCTATGACGGGGTTGGTGGTGATTATGCCGAGCCTGCCCTGCGTGCCATGAACTGGGAAGGCCGCTTCCTGGTGATTGGCTTTCCAGCCGGCATTCCAAAACTGCCGCTGAACCTGACCCTTCTGAAGTCCTGCGACGTACGCGGCGTGTTTTGGGGGGCGTTCGTGGCCCGCAATCCGGAGCGCAACAAAGCCCATGTGGCAGAACTGTTCCAGTGGTACACGGAGGGTAAGATCAAACCTCACGTTTCGAATCACTATCCGCTGGAGCAATCTGCAGAAGCCATCACCGAGCTGATTGAGCGCCGCGCCCAGGGCAAGGTGGTGATAACAGTCTAGTATCCCGCAGGTGGTGGCAGGCCAGGTGAGGAAAGGCATATCACCTTGAATCGCTGACCCATCTTTTCGGGCTCGACCAATTCAGCCACGCCGGCATGGATTTCCCTGGCGGCGTTTGGATTGGTCGCGATCAGCTGGTGCATACGGGCCTCGATGCCGAGGGCGCCTAGCCATGGGCCTTGGGATATCGGCCCGGACACAGCCAGCCCCGCCGCCGCCGCCATTCGAGACAGGCGCGAAAAATCCACGTCGACCGTCAGGTCGCATCGGCCCGGCTCGGCCAGGGGATGAACCTGCCTGCCTGACCGGAAAGCCCTCAACGTATCGCCAGGGCTCCCGGTGACGGGGC
>JBCCTK010000030.1:0-24992 GCA_039198685.1 Pseudomonadota bacterium
CCGCCTATATCAAATTCCAGGAAATGTAGCGCGCAGGCCCACGTGCACCGGAAAACGCAAAGCCCAAAAGAAAGCCCGCCCCATGCAAGGGGCGGGCTTTCTCTCTTTGGTGATCCAAAAAGTGCCCTAAACGCAGCGATCAACCCGCACCGTTTCGGCGAAGCGATGGGCCTGCAGCCGTCGTCTCTTCCTCAAGTGTTGCTGCGTTGGGGCTTTTTTCCGCAGCAGAAGGCGGCGCAGTCGTTTCGGTCACGTCCTCTCCCCGAAGGGCGCGCAACAGGTCTGCGTTGCGTTTCATCACGTCTGCTGGCGCGTCGCCAGCCACGGCCATCATTTCATCGAAACGGCCCTGCAAGCCAAGAACCAGCGCCAGGTTCTGCTGGACATTGGTATTGGTTTCAGCCAGTGCCATGGCCCGGCGCAGATGAATCTCTGCGGCGTTGAGATCTCCAGAAAGCGCAAGCGAAAATCCGTAGTTCGATAAGGTCGCTACACGTTCGGGGTCAATCTCCAGGGCCTGTCGGTAGGCTACCTGCGCGGTTGTGTGGTCGCCCAAGCGATCATTGGCAAGCCCCAAAGATGCGAGGACCCCCGCATCATCGGGTGCGATCACAGCGGCTGCTTGCAGGGCGCGCCGGGCACCGGCGAAATTATCCATTGCAGACAGGCTGCGCGCCTTCAGCCGTTTCACATCCGCAGACATGGGGTGAATGACTTCGGTTTCGGTCATCAGTTGAATGATACGCTCATGGCTGTTGATTGTGGCCAGCGCCTTGGCGAAGTTCAGGGCTGTATCGAGGTCCTCTGGTGTCTTGGCGTACTCAACCGCCCAGAAATTTGCCCGCTCAAGCGGCGGCATGCGGTTGGCGACTTCACGCTCATCATCGGTGGCCGGGACGAATTGCGGGTCCACTTCAGCCTTTGTGTCTGAGCTGACATTCAGATCAGCGTTGCCATTACTGGCGCAGCTTGCCAGGGCAACCATCGCCGCCACGGCCAATGACAGTTTGCCGGTACGGGCACTGGACATATCGTGTCTCCTCACGCTCTAACCACGGGCAAAGATGTGCGCAGCGCTCCGTCAAGGACTGGTTAATGGGCCGCGCCCATCCCTTAACTTTTATGGGCTTTGTTCAGAGAGGCGCCACCATGGATCCCGTCTTCGTCGCCACATCCGCCATGCCGGCGCGCATCCACGTTTTCAGCACTGCTGATTGGTCGAACGGCAAACCTGACGGTCCCCTGGGGGTCTTCGCCGAGGCTTCGGCGTTCTCTGGTGGGGCGGGTCAGTGTGTCATTGCGCCCCGGGAGGATGGCACGATTGGCGATGTATTGTTCGGAGTTGGCGATGGGCGCGATGCGTTGGCGCTTGCCGGATTATCTTCACGCCTTCCCGAAGCGGATTATCAAATCCAGCGTCTGCCGGAGGGCCTTGACTTTGCATCCGCAGCAGCGGGCTGGCACGACGGCGCCTACCGTTTTGACACCTACAGAAGCGCGCCATCAATGCCCCCGCGGTTGGTCTTGCCAGAGAGCGAGAACCGCGCTGCGATTGACAGAGAAGCGCGCGCCATTCGCCTGGTCCGTGACCTGGTGAATACACCGGCGGAGGATATGGGGCCAGATGCCATTCAAGGCGCCGTGTCCGAATTGGCCGAGGATACAGGCGCCAGTTTGGAGACGATATTAGGCGATGCGCTGAAAGAGCAGAACTATCCCATGGTATACGCCGTTGGGCGGGCGGCCGCCATCGCTCCACGGATGATGGAACTGACCTGGGGCAATCCTGACCATCCAGAACTGGCTATCGTCGGCAAGGGCGTTGCTTTTGACACGGGTGGTCTGAACATCAAGACCGGCGACTATATGCGCCTGATGAAAAAGGACATGGGCGGCGCGGCCCATGCGATTGGCCTTGCGAAACTGGTCATGGATGCCGGTCTTCCGGTGTATTTGAAGCTCTACATCCCGGCCGTGGAGAATGCCGTAGCGGGCAACGCCTTCCGACCAGGAGACGTGGTTGCAACGCGTAAGGGCCTGAAGGTTGAGATCGACAACACCGATGCCGAAGGGCGTTTAATCCTATGCGATGCACTCGCGCGGGCATGTGAGGGGTCTCCAGACCTTTTGCTCGATTACGCCACGCTGACCGGGGCAGCGCGGGTGGCGCTGGGCCCGGATCTGGCACCCTATTATACCGATGATGATGAGCTCTCCCTCTCGCTCCAGGCAGGCTCGAGCGCGTGTGGCGATCCTGTCTGGCGCATGCCGCTATGGCGACCATATGCGTCCATGCTGTCGAGTTCCATCGCTGACACCACCAATTCTGGCGGGCGGATGGCCGGGTCGATCACCGCAGCGGTTTACCTCTCCAAGTTCGTCGATGCGCCGCGTTGGATGCATTTCGACATCTGGGCCTGGCGCGAGGGAAAGTATGGTCGCCCTCCTGGGGGCGCCGCCACAGGCCTGCGCGCCAGTTGGGCGATGTTGCAGGCGCGATACGCAGACTGAGGCCGGGGATCTTGCGGGAAGAGGCAAATCACGGAACGTTTTCCCTCACACTGGGAGCGAACCGATATGTTAATGTCAGAACGCGACGCGCTGGATGTCCTGAAAGCGGCTTTTACGTCTAGCGTGTCGGGCGATGCACCGGATCTTACAGCCCGTCAGTCGGCCATATTGATGGTAGTCGCCTTGGAGCCCGGCCCGCACACCGTGCGCGGTCTGGCGATACGCTTGGATTTGGCTAAACCCGTAATCACGCGTGCCGTTGATCGGTTGGAATCGCTTGGACTCGTGCAGCGTCTCAGCGATGAGCGTGACTTGAGATCCATCTTTATCGAGCGCACCGAGGCCGGGACAAAATTTTTGCGCGCTCTGGCAAAGCCGATCTGCAACGTGTCTCCACGGACTAGGCGCGCCCCGAAGGTGGCGAAAGCCGCTTAGGGCGCTTTCCGGCCGAGTGATGCCATCTCGCTGGAAAATGACTTGGTGAACGGGTTTGTTGGGGGCTTGCTCGCGGTCTTAGCGAGCCAAATGCTGTGCCAGGCACTGGGCCATGGACGGCGCATCGGTCTCATGGGTAAAGAATGTCTTCAAGGACCAGTCTTCATCCATCAGATAGACAAGGGACGTGTGATCCATGGTGTAACCCGCCAGGCTATCGGGGATCTCAATGCGCTCATATCCGGCGCGAAACACAGCGGCGGCCGCCTGAATCTCTTCCGGTGTCCCTGTCAGGCCCACGGCTCCGTCAGGAAACGCATCATTCGATAAATACAGTGAGAGCGCGTCTGGTGTGTCACGTTCAGGGTCAACCGAGATAAGGATCGTGCGCGGAGCTCGCGTACCCTCAGGCAGCTGATCAATCGCCTGTCCCAACGTGTAAAGTGTCAAGGGGCAAACATCCGGACAGTAGGTAAAGCCGAAGAACACCAGCGTGTGTTCGCCCATAAAATCAGCCTCCGTGACGCGGACACCGGTTTGGTCTATCAAACTGATGGGGCCACCAATCTCGGAATAGGCACGCGACATGCACCCTGCCTGGGCACCGCCGGCCGTTGGTTCTTGCGACGCCGGAGAGCAAGCAGCCAGCGCCAGAGCGAGCATCGGAAGAACACTATTTTTCATTTAAGCTGACATGCCTGCGGGCTGCCCCTTTGCACAGGCGGCAGCTTGCCACAGATTGCGCCCATGGAAGATGTCATCAGAGAAAGTCGTACAGGCCTAAACGAGACCTTGTTCGCCTTGGCACCGGAAGGTCTTGGTAGTGCGCAATCGGCGCTCGGGCGCACGCGGATGCGCACATTCATCACTCTGCGGTGGATGGCGGTTGCAGGACAGACGGCGGCGGTCCTCTTCGTCTATTTTGGGCTCGGTTTTTCTCTGCCCCTGAGTACCTGTCTGGCCGTCATTGCTGCCTCTGCCTGGTTGAATGTCTTGCTGACTCTCTTCCTTCCGAGCCAGCGACTGGTCCGCGATTGGGAAGCTGGCCTGAACCTCGCTTTCGATATCCTGCAGCTCGCAGCCCTGATCGCATTAACCGGTGGTCTGACGAATCCGTTCCTCCTCTTGCTCGTTGCACCTGTCACGGTCGCGGCGCTGATCCTGCGCCCCCATGAAGCTGCGCTTCTGGCCGTGCTCGCCATGGTCCTTGCAAGCGCAATGATTATTGTGTCCTGGCCACTGCCCTGGTCGGGCGAGCTCCCTCCTGACCTCCCGGATCTCTTCAAATATGGTCACCTCATTGCACTCGCCACCGGGCTCAGCTTTTTCGCGGTCTCTGCCTTAAGGGTCAGCCAGGATGAAGCCCGGCTGGTGCGCGCTCTTGATGCCGCATCGGTTGTGATGGCTCGGGAGCAGCGCCTGTCCGCTATTGGCGCGATGTCAGCGATGACGGCCCATGAATTGGGCACACCATTGGCCACAATCCACTTGGTTGCGAAGGAAATGGCCGCTCAAGTTCCACCTGACGATCCGCTTAATGAAGACGCACTTTTATTGGCCGAACAGGCCGAGCGCTGTCGCAACATATTGCGCCAATTGGGCGAGGCGCGGGAGGCCAGCGATATTGTCCATGCGCGCATGCCGGTCCGCTCCCTCGTCGACGAGGCCGCAGAGCCTTATCGTGGGCTCGGTGTTGATCTGACCATCAGCGTGTCACCCGGCGAGGGCGGTGAAGAGACCGCGCCGACTCTTCGCAGAAGTCCCGAAGCGCTCCACGCTTTAAGCGCGTTTATTGAGAATGCCGTGAGCTTTGCAACTTCAAACGTCATCGCCACAACCAGCTGGACGGCCGAACATATCATCGTCACGATCAGTGACGACGGCCCGGGATTTGCGCCAGAAGTGCTGCCCCAGCTCGGTGAGCCTTACGTTTCACAGCGCGGGGAAGCCCAGAAGGGCGGGGGCGATATGGGCCTTGGCTTCTTCATTGCAAAGACACTGATCGAACAAAGTGGCGGGCGCGTTGCCACCCGAAATAGGGCGACCCCGCGCCGGGGCGCGGTCGTCCAGGCCATGTGGCCGCGTAGCCGACTGGAAGCGCCGGAAAACCAACTTATATAAAATAAACTCATGACAGAAATCACCCGAACAGACCGCCCCGTAACCGTTACGCTTCACGAGACCCTGAAAGATGTGGAAGACCGCACCTGCCTGGTCCTGGACGATGACGGTCCCTTTCTCCAACGCCTTGCGCGCGCACTGACGCAGCGCGGCTTCCTGGTTTCGGCGGTTTCGTCGGCCAGTGAAGCCAGGGATATCGCGCGGTTGAACCCGCCTGCTTTTGCCGTTCTGGATCTGCGTCTCGACGACGGTTCGGGCCTGGATGTTGTGCAAGTCCTCCAGGAGTATCGTCCAGACGCGCGTGCGGTGATTTTGACAGGTTATGGCGCTATCGCCACCGCGGTTGCTGCTGTGAAAGCCGGAGCCGTGGATTACCTGGCCAAACCGGCAGATGTCGAAGATATCGTCAAGGCTCTTGCGGCTCGCCCAGACGAAAAGCCCGCCCCACCGGACAATCCGATGTCGGCTGACCGGGTCCGTTGGGAGCATATTCAACGGGTTTACGAGCTGTGCAACCATAATGTATCGGAAACTGCACGGCGCCTGAACATGCACCGGCGCACCCTGCAGCGGATTTTGGCAAAACGGGCACCGCGCTAGGGCCCTTTCCTGCCAAACGATGCAAATTGGTCGGAAAGGGCCCTAGGGTATCACTGCTCGGCAGCCAAGCGATCTACAAGGGCGTGGAACACTTCGATTCCCTGCTCCAATTGGCGAACCTCTAGATACTCATTGGGCTGGTGGGCCTGCTCAATCGAGCCGGGTCCACAGATGACCGCCGGGCAAAGTGCGCGTTGAAACTGCCCGGCCTCTGTGGCGTAGGCTACCGCCCGATTTGCATTGTCTCCTGTAATCGCGCGCGCCAGACTTTCCGCGCGATTGTCTGCAGACATCGCCAATGGTGGCGCATCACTGATCTGGCGCACAACAATATCGCCCTCCGGTGCCTTGCGCTGGATCTCAGTCCGGCGCTGGTTCACGCATGCCCAGAATGGGGCGAGAACATCACTGGGCGCCTCTCCTGGCACGCACCGTATATCAAAAACAAATCGACACTCGCGCGCCAGAATATTCACCGCGGTGCCACCCTGGATCTCTCCAATCGTGATTGTGGTCCGCCCCGGCTCTGCGGGGAAGCCTTCGGGATCGGTTACCGGCGCGTTCTGCGAAATAGACACGAGGGCATTTATCATGTGCACCGCCTCGGCAATGGCCGAAACGCCATGGTCAGGCAGGCTCGAATGGGCCTCCCGCCCGGTAACCAAAACTTCAAAAGCGGCGATGCCCTTGTGCTGGCTCACAACTTGCCAATTGGTGGGTTCACCCACCCAGACGCCGGAAGGGGCAAGGCCCGAAGCCATGATCTCATCAATCATGGCTGGCGCCCCCTGGCAGCCCACCTCTTCGTCATGGGAAAACGCAAAGTGGACCGGGCGCGCCAGATTGGCTGCGGCAAACCGCGGTGCGAAGGCCAAACAAAGCGCGACAAACCCCTTCATATCGCAGGTACCACGACCAAAAAGTCGCCCTTCTCGCTCTGTGAGTGCGAAGGGGTCGGTGACCCAGGGTTGGCCGTCGACGGGAACAACGTCGGTGTGGCCGGACAACACCAGTCCACCGGGCACTTCGGGGCCGATCCGAGCCCAAAGATTGGCTTTATTCCCCGTCTCGTCAGGAATACGCCGACAGACACCACCGGCTTCCGTCAGCGCGTGCTCGGCCCAATCGATCAGGTCAAGATTGGATAAACGAGACGTGGTGTCGAAGCTGACGAGGCGTTCCAGGGCCCTCAAAGCAGTTTGATAATCCGACATCATCATAACCTAATCGGCCAAAGGCGCCGGGATCAATAGGGCCGCGAATCACTGCGTCGACCGAGCGGTTAACCAGCCGTGTATACGCGCATTCCTGTGGGGAAGTGACACAGAGGCAATACGTACATCTTGCGCGCCACCAGCGATCCGGGCACTATATATTGGTAGACCAATAAATTTGAACCGATAGATCCGAGGTGTCCCATGGCTGATGGCAGCGCGAATATTCCCGGTCTCCTGACCCCATCCCACGCCTATAAGCCATTTCGTTACCCGTGGGCCCATGAATTCTGGAAGAAGCAGCAACAAGTCCACTGGATGCCCGAAGAGGTTCCGCTCGGGGAAGATTGTAAAGACTGGGCAGTGAAGCTTTCCGACAAGGAGCGCAATCTCCTGACACAAATCTTCCGCTTCTTCACCCAGTCGGATGTGGAGGTCGGCGCAAATTACATGGAACACTACATGCCTCTGTTCAAACCGACAGAGGTTTCGATGATGCTGGCAAGCTTCTCAAATATGGAAACGATCCACATCGCCGCCTACGCCCTATTGCTCGAGACCATCGGCATGCCCGACTCAGAGTTCGGCGCCTTCATGGAATATGAGGAGATGGCCGCCAAGCACGATTATCTTGGCCAGTTCGGCACCGAGACGAACGAAGACATCGCCGTGTCCATGGCTGTCTTCGGCGCCTTCACCGAGGGCCTTCAACTGTTTGCCAGCTTCGCCATGCTGATGAACTTCCCGCGTTTCAATAAGATGAAAGGCATGGGCCAGATCGTGACCTGGTCGATCCGCGATGAGAGCCTCCATTGCGAGGGCATGATCAAGCTATTCCACACATTTTGTCAGGAAACCGGCGTGATGACGCCTGAGCTTGGCGAGAAGATCCGCGAATGCTGCCGCACCGTTGTTGCGCTGGAGGACAAGTTTATCGAACTGGCCTTCGAAGCCGGGGAAGTGGAGGGAATGACGCCCACCGATATCCAGCAATACATCCGCTACATCGCCGATTGGCGCCTCGGCCAGCTCAAATTGGAGCCGATTTACGGCGTCACGGAGCACCCGCTGCCCTGGCTTACTGAAATTCTCAACGGGGTGGAACACGCCAACTTCTTCGAGGCCCGCGCGACGGAATATTCAAAGGGCGCCACCAAGGGCGATTGGCACGGCGAAGAGGGTGTCTGGGGCCAGTTCGACCAAGTGATGGCACGCCGCGAGGTGGCGGCGCAATAGCCATTACACAACGCAAGATGAGGAAGGCGCGGGGGCTGAAACCCTCGCGCTCTTTTCGTGTGTGTGGGTTACATAGGTCTCATATTTCGCCTGTTGCGGGAAGTGTGAATGCGGCCTAAACCATGTTTGAACACTCCGTTCAGACCTTCCACGCTAAAAACACCCATGATCCGCAAGTCGCGTCTTTCATTCTCCAAAGCCTTCGTTGCCGGCCTCTTGTTTGGTGCGCTGCTCGCGGCACCTGCCCTGGCTTTTTAGAGCGGTTCAGGTTTCGATTGGATCTCGGGGGATTCCATTTTCGATCGAATTCTAGGGCCCTTTCCGGTCAAACGGTGCAAATGGGCCGGAAAGTACCCTAGTGAAAATCCCGGCTTTTGGGGATGACGCGGACATTGCGTGGGTGGCTGCCCCTTGGCTTTCGATAGCTGCCCGGGTCAGGCCGACGGACTTCATCGGCATGGGCCAGGGCGCGGCGCAGAGGGTCTTCTGCGGGGAGTTTTGCAATCCGTTTGGCCAGGGACAGGCCTGAGCCTGGCAGTGGGCTTCGCACATGGTCGGCATGGGCAAGGGCATTGGCAAACGGATCCCCTTGGTGGTCTTCGCTCAAGAGGTCCAGGTCGCCTGTCCTGTCGATCAGACGGTCAGCCACAATATGGGTCACATGATCGGCCCTTTGAACCCGGCCCTCAACCGCCAGGATACGTGCGCCCATCACGGTGGCGCGGTATCGTTCCACTATGCGGCGCCAGACCACGATGTTGGCGATGCCGGTTTCATCTTCGATCGTAATAAACACGACGCCTCCAGCTGAGCCCGGTTTCTGGCGCACCAGGACAACCCCCGCAGTGGTGACCCGCTGGCCGGCCGGCGCGCCAGTGGCATCCGCCGTGGAGATGATGCGGGCTGCGCCATAATGCGAACGCAGGAAAGCCATGGGGTGGGCCTTCAGTGATAGCCGCGTGGTCTGGTAATCCTGCACCACATGTTCGCTGGTGGGCATATCTGGCAGGCGCGTCTCCGCTTCGTGGCCCTGCTCGTCCACATCTGCGGCTACAAATAAGGGCAAGGTCGCATCCGGCGGGCTGGCGCGCACCTGCCAGAGGGCCGCGCGGCGGTCCAGCTCCAGGGACCGGAAGGCGTCTGCAGCGGCGAGTCGTTCCACAGAGCGGCGCATGAGCCCCGCTCGCCGGCGCAGGTCTTCGGGTGCGAAATAGCCTTCCGCACGGGCCTGGATCAGCTTTTCCGCCTCATCCTCGCGCAGGCCATCGACCTGGCGCAGGCCCAGCCGTACAGCCAGGTGCGGGCCGGTTTCCGATGGCTCCAAAGTGTTGTCCCAGTCGGAGTAGTTCACGTCCACGCCGCGCACTTCCACACCATGCTCGCGGGCATCGCGCACGATCTGGGCCGGGGCGTAAAACCCCATGGGTTGGCTGTTGAGAAGCGCGGCACAGAACACATCCGGGTGGTGGCATTTCAGCCAGCTGGAAATGTACACGAGCAGGGCGAAACTGGCCGCATGGCTTTCCGGGAATCCATATTCGCCAAAGCCTTTGATCTGGTCGAAGCAACGCTTGGCGAAATCCGATTCATAGCCACGCTCGATCATCCGTTCGACCATCTTCTCTTCATAGTGGGAAATCGTGCCCACCCGGCGAAAGGTCGCCATGGCCCGGCGCAGGCCATTGGCTTCTTCGGGCGAGAATTTCGCCGCATCCATGGCGATTTGCATGGCTTGCTCCTGGAAGAGCGGGACCCCCAATGTGCGGCCCAGAATGTTCTCCAGCTCCTTGGGATGGCCGTGTTCAATTCTAGGCTTGGGATACGTCACCCGTTCCTTGCCCTGTCGGCGGCGCAGATAGGGGTGGACCATGTCCCCCTGTATCGGGCCGGGGCGCACAATCGCGACTTCGATCACCAGGTCGTAGAATTCGCGCGGGCGCAAGCGTGGCAACATGTTCATCTGCGCCCGGCTTTCAACCTGAAACACGCCAAGACTGTCGCCTTCGCACAGCATATCATAGGTCGCGGTGTCGCCCTGGGGCACGCTGGCCAGATTATAGGCTGTGCCCTTGTACAGGGCCAACATGTCAAACGCCTTACGGATACAGGTCAACATCCCGAGGGCGAGCACATCGACCTTCATGATGCCAAGCGCTTCGATGTCATCCTTGTCCCATTCGATGAAGGTGCGCTCGTCCATGGCGGCATTACCGATGGGCACCGTTTCACTCAGCACGTCACGGGTCAGAACGAAACCACCAACATGCTGCGATAGATGCCGGGGAAACCCAATCAGTTGGCGCGTCAGCAGGATCGCTTGGCGCAAGACCGCATTGCTCGGATCAAGGCCGGCCTGTTTGATCAGGGGTTCGTCCAGGTCGTTGCCCCAGCTGCCCCACACGGTGCCTGCCATGGCCGTGGCAATATCTTCGCTCAGTCCCATCGCCTTGCAGACCTCCCGCACAGCCGAGCGCGGGCGGTATGAAATCACTGTTGCGGTGAGGGCGGCGCGGTGACGGCCATAGCGGCGATAAATGTACTGGATCACCTCCTCGCGCCGCTCATGTTCGAAATCGACGTCAATGTCGGGCGGCTCGCGGCGTTCCTTGGAAATGAAGCGCTCAAACAGCAGGTTGGTGGTGTCTGGGTCCACGCTGGTAATACCGAGGACGTAGCATACCGCGGAATTGGCTGCCGATCCTCGCCCTTGGCAGAGGATGCCCTCGCCGCGCGCCCAGGCGACGATGTCATTTACGGTGAGGAAGTAAGGCGCATAGTCCAGCGCCTTGATCAGGCTGAGCTCTTTTCCCAGAGCGGTTTTGACGCGGGCGGGCACGCCGCCCGGATAGCGCCAGTCCGCCCCGGCCCAGGTGAGATCTTCCAAATGCTGCTGGGGAGACTTTCCCTTTGGGGTGGGCTCGTCGGGATATTCATAGGCAAGCTCATCAAGGGAGAATGTGCAGCGCCCCGCAATCTCGACACTGCGCGCCAGAGCTGGTTCAAACCCCTTGAAAAGCCGGGCCATTTCCACCGGACCTCGAATATGGCGCTCGGCATTGGCGCCCAGGCGGTATCCCGCCTCTGAGAGGGTGCAATGCTCGCCAATGCAGGTGATTGTGTCCTGCAGGGGGCGCCTGGCGGGAACATGGTAGAGTACATCTCCCGTTGCCACGATGGGCGTCCCCGTACAGGCGCCCAGCTGGGCCAAGGCTGTAATGCGCTCCCGGTCCCGTCCGGAATGGGTATATGTCGCCGCCAGATAGAGACGTCCGGTCCAAAGCTCTGACAGGCGCAGGAGCGTGGCTTCGAAGTCACCACCAAGGCGCGTTGGCGGAACGGCAATAAAGATCTGGCCGTCACTATGTTCAATGACATCGGCGATGCTGATGTGGCACTGCCCCTTTGGCGCGGCGCGTTTGCCTTTTGTTATCAGGCGTGAGAGTCGGCCATAGGCCGCCCGGTCCATTGGATAGCAGATAAGACTTGGCCCGTCGGCCAGGTCCAACCGTGCGCCCACGACCAGGTCCAGCCCGGCCGCCTTGGCAGCGATATGGGCGCGTACGACCCCAGCCAACGTATTGCGATCACACACGCCGATGGCGGAAAGACCCTCGGCCTTGGCCGTGGAAACCAGTTCCTCGGCGTGGGAAGCCCCGCGCAGGAAAGAGAAATTGGTCGTGACCTGGAGTTCGGCATAACCCGTCATGAAAACAGCCCATGGACATACCAGGTTGGCGGATTGCCGCGACCATCGCCATAAAGGCCATGGCGGAACACCCAGTAGCGCCGGCCCAGCTCGTCTTCGATGCGATAATAATCCCGCGCGCGTTTGGCATCTCCGGCACCGGGCAAGTCTGATGTTTCGCCAGCATCCTGCCACCACTCCGGTGCGATCCGCTCAGGCCCATCGGCCCGGGCCACCCGGCGCGGCACCCGGCGCCAGACAAAGTTCAACGGTGGGCCGTCCGGCACTTCGGCCAGCACGTCGATGGGTTCGGGACGCGCGAACAGTTTTAAGGGGCGGGGGGTGGGTGTTGGGCCGGCCTCCGGCCAGTCGGGGAGAGTGCCTGAATAGGCCGCTCGCGCTTCTGCGCACTCGGGGATATGGCTTTCCTGCGGCGTGCTAACCTGTACAGCTTGGGGCCCAAGCCGGGCTGTAATCCGGTCGGCCAAGGCAGACAATTCGACTTCGTCCACATCGCCGCCAGAGAGCACAGCGGAAAGCGCTGGTGCACCCGCTTCCATGGTACCCACGCGTTCCGCCTCCAGTGCCATGAGGTCTATTCCGAACCCTGGATCGATGGTTTCGAGACTGTCTTCAAACAGGCGTAAGGCATGGGCGGGCTTTCGCACCGGGCGGGCCGCCCGGACGGCTGTCTGGGCCAGGGTGCCATCGCTGCGATAGGCTTTAAGTCGAAATCCGCGTGCGCCACAGCCATGGGCGGCCAAGGCTTCGCTGAGTTGGTTCATCAGCGTTTCGAGCCCCGCGCGGACCCCGTCCAGATGCAGGAGGGGTTCAGGGCATTCAAGCCGAGTTGTGTATGCCGGTGCGGGGCGCAGTGTGGTGAGCGCCTCATGGCGCAAACCCAGGGCCTGGTCGAGCCGTAGCAAAACCGCTTCTGCGGCCTCGCGCGAAGCAAAACGGCGGGCCAGGGCCTTGCGATCGATTGTGTAGAGTTGGCCGATCCGGGTGAGCCCAAATCGGCGTAGGAGCTGGCATGTGTCTGGTGCCAGGCGCAACGTGGCCACAGGGAGGGAGGCGAGGTCATTGCGCAGGGTGTCTTCGCACGTGATTTGCGGAGTCTGCGGCGCTGACAGGGCCAGGGCCGCAGCGGCGCCGGGGCTGGGTGCGAAGGCCATGGTATGGCGGAATCCGAAGCCGCTGAGCCGGGCGGAAATCTCATCCGCCATGGCACGTTCGCCGCCAAGCAGGTGGTCACAGCCCGTGGTTTCCAGCCAAAGGCCTGTGTCGGCCTCCTCCATTAGGCTGACCAGGGGCGAATAGCGCGTCATCCAGTGGGCGAGGGCCAGATGAGCGGCCCGGTCACTCGCCCGATCTATGGGTTCGCTGGCCAGTCCGGGCGCGCGGGCGCAGGCGTCAGAAACCGTCAGGCCAATCTCCACGCCCTCGGCAAGGGCAGCCCCATTGGCCGCCACCACGCGCAGGCCACCGGCTCCGGACTCTACCAACACGAAGGGAGACTTGCCTTTAGCCAGTGCGGCGTAGCCCGGTTTCGATGGGATACGCTGCGGGCGTTTGAGGCGAGCGCGGCGAAGCCTGTCGAGGGGCCAATTCGCCAGCCAGATGTAGAGAAAGCGTCGCATCATCAAACTCCAAAGTGTGGCGTCGCCCGATGGCTTCCGGTGCGGTGCGCGAGCGTTCAAGCTGGGCGTCCCATCGCGCCCTGCCGAGCCCGCGGGCATTCAAGCGGTTGGGGGCAGAAAGTCTGGTTTCAATCCGCCAGCGTCCCTGGGCGGCTGTGGGCCCACTTCGGCGGTGGTCCAGCAAAAGGATAACGGGTGTGCCGCGCGCCTGGCTGGCCAGTGCCAGGCGCCGGCTGGCGGTGAAGTCCAGGTCGGCGCATTCAGCCACCACGCAAGCCACGGCAGAGGAGGTAACGGCTTCTTCCACAGCCCAGAGTGCTTCACCGGGCTTTCTGGCTTCGATATGGAAAAACCGTTCTGGCCGGGCGCCAAGGCTTGCCAGGCCGCGGGCGCATAGCTGTCCGCCATCCCGAGCTTTTTGTATAAGGGAGATAAAGGCGACTGCGCCGGTTTTCGCCTCTGCCAGGCCGGCTGCCAAAGCAAACCCCGTTGCCGCAGGCCCATCCCCATAAGCCCTGGCGCACACTTCATGTACGCCGGTGCGTCCCAGGCCATAGGGAAAGCGCTCGCCCACCGGCGCGCTCTCCGCCCCGCTTGCAAGATGGGAAAAGTCCACCAATTTGAGCGCTGCCCTATCCATTCTCACCTCTTTTGTTCCATATTTGTTCTATGGCCGAGAAGAGTCAAGCGCAGGTATTTGTGCTTTGAGAATGAGGATTGGACGATGTTTCAGAGCGCGCTGAACGCGGCGTTGATATCTTCTATCTGAGTCGACCAGGCACAGACAAATCGATAACCGCCGCCGGGCCAGGGATAGAATGTCCATCCCGATGACAACATCCGCTCCGCCAAATCGCCGGGTATGTTCGCGAAAACCTCATTGCCCTCAACCGGCGTGATCAGCGAGGCGCCTGGCAACTCAAGCAGCCGTTTTGAAAAAGCGGTCGCCATCGCATTGGCATGACCGGCAAGATCGAGCCACAAGCCATTCTCCAGCAAGGCAAGGCCCTGACTGGAAATGTAGCGCAGCTTTGGAGGCATATGTCCCGAGCGCTTCGCGCGCGCCTTGAGGGCACCAATCGTATCGGCGGCCGCCCCGAAGAACACGATGATCTCGCAGCCCATGGCGCCGGTTTTCGTCAGACCAAAGGTGAGGACATCGACGCCGACTTTCCAGGTAAGCTCTGCCGGGCTGACCCGGAGGGTTACCAGGGCATTGGCAAGCCGCGCGCCGTCCAGGTGCACCTTCAGCCCTTTGCCATGGGCAAGCTTGACGAGTTCGCCGATTTCGGCCGGAGTGTAGACGGTGCCCCATTCGGTCAGATTGGTGAGAGACAGGACGGCGGGGGGCACGGCGTGGACGAAACGTTCATCGACCGTTGCCAAGACAGACTGCAAGTCCGAAGTGGTGATTTTCCCGTTCGCGCCGTCGATGAGATGCAGTTTTGCCCCGCCGGTGAAGAATTCCGGTGCGCCGCGCTCATCCTGCTCGATATGGGCGTCTGAATGGCACAGGATGGAATGGGTCGAGGGGCAAATGACGGAGAGCGCCAACGCATTCGCCGCGGTGCCCGACGCGGTGGGCCAGATGGCCAGGTCGTCGGTCTCGAAAATGGCTTTCAGCCGGCTTTCCAGCGCCAGTGTGGTGTGATCTGCACCGTAGCTTGATGCTTGCCCGGTATTGGCCTCGCCAATAGCCTCGATCACGGCCGGATGGGCTGGCGCAGACGTATCAGAAGAGAAATCCATCAGTCCTGTAGGTCCGGCGTTTGCCAAAGCAGGTGCTGGCCGCCGTCCGAGGCGATCATCTGGCCTGTGACGGAGTCAGCGTCGACCAGATACATCAACGCTTTCACGATCTCGGCGGGGCTTGTGCCTTCTTTCGTCAGCGTGGCGACTTTCTCCGCGTCAAAGTCGTCGTCGGTCTGGTGGATGCTTTTCAGGGTCGGGCCTGGCCCGATCCCATTGACGCGAATGTTTGCCGCCAGGGATTGGGCCATGGTGCGGGTGGCGGTCCAAAGGGCGGACTTTGAAAGCATGTAGGTGAAGAATTGTGGGTTCAGCTTCAGCACACGTTGGTCGATCAGGTTGACGATGAGGCCCTTCTGGTCGGTCGGAAAGTCTTTTGCAAAGCCCTGGGCCAAAGTGATCGGGGCGCGGGTGTTGGTATCGAAGTGATAGTCCCAGCCCTTCGCTGTATGGGTTTCCAGTGTGTCATCGGCGAATGTCGAGGCGGAATTCACAAGCAGTGTGAGCCGTTTACCGAGCGCTGCAGCCGCTTTTGGCACGAGGTTCTGGACGGCCTCTGGGTCTGATAAATCGGCTTGCACCGAAACGGCGCGCCCGCCCGCAGCTTTGATGGCGGCAACCGTCTCTTCAGCCCCGACAGCGGAAGCATTAAAGTGTACGGCAACGCTCCAGCCTGCCTGTCCAAGGGCGATTGCCATTGCTTTGCCCACACGCGCACCAGCGCCGGTGACCAATGCCGCTCCTATGTCCATTGCTTACGCTCCAAACACCGCAAGGATATCCCAACCCTGCGTCAGACCTACAATGTAAAGTGCATAAACCAGAAGCAAGAGAATGCCTGTGAGTCGCGCAATCCGCGTGCCGGTGACAATGAAAAACGCGGCGGTCAGAGCAGCCATGGCCAAGGCCCAATGGTCGTATGCGTGGAAAGATCGCGTCACCAGGAGCGGTCCATTGCCCGAATTGGAGAAGAGCGCCACCAGGCCTCCGGCCCCGAGAATATTGAAGATATTCGAACCGAGGACATTCCCGATCAGCACCGAGCCGCGCCCGCGCAGAGCGGCTGCCACACCGGCGCCGATTTCCGGAAGGCTCGTCCCGATGGCGATCAGGGTCAGTCCGATAATGTGCTCGGGAACACTGAATATCCGCGCGACGCCAACACCGCCTTCAACGATCAGATGCGCCCCGACAGGCAAGCCCACAATGCCGATGAGAATGTAGGCGATGGTACGCGGCAAGCTGAGACTTTCTTCTTCTTCAACGCCAACATCCACGCCTGTAAGGGCATCGGTTGCCACCACCCGAAAAGTGTAGAACGCATACCCTATGAGCGCCAAAATAAAGAAGAGGCCAATGCCAGCATGCAGCGGCATTACCGCGCTCAACCCGATCCACAATCCTGTGGCAACCAACATGGCGACCAGGGCGCGACGTTCGCCATAAGCGCCAACGACGATGGGTGCGATGAGGGCGGGCAGACCCAGCACCAACCAAACATTGGCAATGTTCGAGCCAACGATGTTACCAAGCGCAATCGACGGGTATCCTTTGATCGCAGCGTCAATTGCGACAACCATTTCAGGGGCAGAAGTGCCGAAGCCGACAATGAAGATACCAGCGACAAGGGGTGAGATGCCCAGCCTTTGGGCGACCGAAACAGCACCGGCAACCAGAAAGTCACCGGCAAACGCCAACAGTACCAAGCCACCCACGAGGGCGGCAATCAGGCTCAAATCGGGCATGCCGACGCCCGATTAGTCGATGCGCCGAAAATCGATCAGGTTAAGAATGGCGAAAAGCGCCACGACGATCCCAATAGCGATCAGAGCGTACATTGGCAGTCCCTTCTTCACGGGGTTACAGCAGCCAAAGCCCATAGACGGCGTTTGTAGATTTGGCCACAGTCCACACGCAATAATTGACAGCATGACGTCCCAACTCAATCAAGGGTTAGGCGTTGGATTGATTAGTCGAATGTTTCCCCGAGTTCGATCGGCTCTTTTTGGGCCGCGCGCCAGTATATTGACCCGGTCCAGGCAGAAAGGCCTGCCGCAAGCCAGGTCAGCGTTGTTCCGGTTCGCTCGGCCGCCATGCTGAAAAACGTCATCTCCCCAACCGTCATAGCCCCACTGACCATGATGTCATGGCTGACAGCTGACAAAAGCGGCAGCGATAAAAGAAGGCCAATGGCGACCATCTCCAAACCCGTCTTCCACTTTGCGGCCGCCATAACGGGCAACGCGTATCCTCCGCCGCGGCGGGCACGTAGCCAAGTGATATAGATGTCTCGCGTAATGATCACTGCGGCGGGCGCAATAAGCCAGAGCGACTGAGATGTTATCGCGATCGCCACAAGGACGAGGCCAACCAACACTTTGTCTGCGATCGGGTCTAACCAGGCACCGAAAGCGGATGTTGCATCGAGCGCCCGCGCAAGAACTCCGTCAAACAAGTCAGTCAACGCGGCGATCACAAACGCGCCGAGTGCGATAATTGGCCAAACCATGAGGTCAATTGGTGCCAGCCCTGACAAAAGCTCCGGGTATTCACGACTGTCCGGGGCGGGTGCTCCAGCCGCTTGCCATTCGGCTATGGCACCGTCGAGGCGCTGCGAGAGGCGTTCTGCCGCGATCACGGCAAATGCGCAGACGAATGCAAGTATGCATCGTGCGAGTGTCAGTGCGTTCGGGATCCACGAGCGGGCCATGACCTCCAACTAGGCTTGGGGCTCGGCGTTGCAAAGAAACTTCTCCGGCGTGAAGCGGCTTGGCATAGTGCAGGATTGACGAATATCACAATAGTGAGTAAATGTTCACAAAGACGTCTCAAGGGGTCCCTATGGAAGTCGCTGTCCTCATCGCCTTGCTCACTGCAGCATGGGTCCTCATCGGTCCCCTCTTTGGAATCCTCGCCATGCGGAAAGCCGGGCGATTGGAGCGAGAGCTTGCGACATTGCGTCAGACCGGCGTGCCGTCTGGGGCCTTGGGGCCAGTGCGCAGGGCGACCGCCGAACAGATGGCGCCGCTTGCCCAGCAAAAGCCTCCACCGGCAAAAGCGACCGCCCAGGCAACCCGGGCCGGGGCGGAATCCGCACTGGCTCCGTCCGACCGTCCGGATCCGAAGCCGCGCCCGCCGTCACCCAGCCTTGAGAAGAGGATCGCAGGCGGGTGGATGGTTTGGGCTGGTGGGCTGGCGCTTGCCCTTGGTGGTTTGTTTCTGGTGCGCGTGGCCATTGAGGCAGGGTGGTTCGGTCCATTCGCGCGCACAGCGGCCGGCGGGGTGTTTGGGCTCGGCCTCGTCGCAATTGCGTTTCGCGCGGCTCACATGCCGATTATCAAAGAAGCCAAGAATGCGCTCCGCTTTTTACCCCATATTTTATCTGGTGCAGGCCTCGTCTCACTTTACGGAGCAACTCTGGCTGCGGGTGCCCTTTATGGATTTGTATCGCCTTTCATTGCCTTGGTGATGTTCTCAGCGGTGTCCCTTGCGGGGCTGGTACTGGCGCTTCGATTCGGTCCTGTGTTGGCCGGTTTGGCTCTAACCGGTGCATATTTGGCGCCGATCTTCACAGGCGCGGACGGCGGCTCGGCTTTGATGATCTTGCCGTATGCGGCCAGCATAACGGCCCTGGGTCTCGGTCTTATCCGCATGAAAAGCTGGCGGTTTGTGTCCTGGATCGCATTGGCAGGCACGGGCTTTTGGGCATTGGCCGCAATGGGGTCGCCCAGTGAAACAGCAGAAATCTGGGCGATACCTGCCTATGCTCTATCGACGGGTGGGTTCGCACTCTGGCTCGCGTCTTTTATTGCCCACATGCCGGTATTGCTTCCAAGCCGTGTTTCCAGCCTTGCATGGTTGCTTCGCCAGCGTGGTGAAGCGGTGCTGATCGCGCATCTCTTCTGGGCCTTGACGGGCGTTCTTCTCTTGCTGAGCGCATTCGACTGGCCAGCAAATTTGTCTGCCGCCAGCGCCGTTGCACTCTATGCTGGGATTGGATTATTCGCGGCCTGGCGCCGGGATGGCCTTGCCCTTTTGGCGCCGGGATCGGCCGTGGTCTGTTTGATCGGATTGGCCCTTTGGCCGTCTGATTTGCCCAATCTCTGGGCGGGGGCAGCGGCATCAGGAATCGGTTTTGGCGTGTTCGCCATGCTGGCCCAGACGGGCAAAACGGTCCGTGCGCCCCTGGCGGTGACATCTGCAATCGTTCCGCCTGCCGCGTTGGCGATTGCCTTTTGGCGGGGCGGGCTTGAGCCATCCTTCCTGCTGGGTCTTTGCGCTCTGCTTCTGGCTGTGTGTGCGGGTTGGTGGCTTGATCGGCGCAGAAACACCGAGGGCGGGCTGGACGCCCATCCCGGCGCGGCGGCTGCTTACGCCATTGGGCTCGCCCTTTCTGCGGCGCTCGCACCTTTTCTTATGCTGGAAGACTTTTGGCTTGGCCCGGCATTGGCCGTGGTGGCGGCCACGATCGCATGCGTCCATCGCCGTTTCCCGCTGGTGAGCGTGCGCGGCGCGGCCATGGCTGCGGCGGCGGGCGCAACGGCATTAATGTTGCGGCCTGGCCTGCTCAAAAGCCTTGAAGTCGTCGGTCCACCGCTGGCCAACACACTGGCGTTGGCAGGCCTGCTGGCCGTGAGTGCTCTGGTTGCCGGTAGTGTCGCGTTGAGGCCCGCCGGCAACGCGCGAAACGCATTCGAGGGCGCTGCCCTGCTCACATTCTTCGGCAGTGTCGGGCTCGTAATTCGCCATGGTGCGGGGGCCGATAGCGTTTTCGAGAGCCAAGTCACGCTCGCCGAAGCCTCAGGCCATGCCATAGCGTATTTCGGCTCCGCCGTCGCGTTGTCATGGCGCGGCATCGGTCGTGGGTGGGTGTGGCGGATTGGCGAAACCATCGCCCTCGCGATTGGGGGATTTGCCGTGCTGGCGGCCGTGGTGCGCGTAGATGTCGATCCGGTGGGCACCTGGCCTTTCGTCAATCTGTTGCTGCCTGCCTTAGCGATTCCAGCCCTGTTCCTGGCGGCACAGGGAGAGGCCCACAGGCGTTCAGGACGGCGGCAAATCGCCACTTTGCAGAGCAGCATCGCCATAGCGCTCGGTGGACTTTGGTTGCTTCTGGAGACGCGCAGGACATTTGTCCAGGATGCGCTCTGGACTTCACCTATCGGTCAATCGGAGATGTGGGCGCTCTCCATCGTGGCAATCGTGTACTCTTTCATGCTCTTGATTTGGGGCGTTTGGCGCGGGCGGACCCTGGCGCGGTATGGGTCGCTCATCATACTACTAGGCGCTGTGGCGAAGGTCTTCCTGATCGATCTTGGGGCAACAGATGGCGTGATTCGGGCCCTAAGCTTTATCGGGCTGGGTGGCGCATTGATTGGGGTTGCGCTGTTCTACCAGCGTTTTGTCTTCAAAGAAGGCTCGCCGCGCCTCGATCCGAGGGTATAAGCTTTCGAAATGACTGACCAGAAACGTATCGCAATCGCCGGGGTCGCCGGACGGATGGGCCGCCAACTCGTTGCCGCTGGCGTCAGGGCTGGACACCAGATAACCGGCGGCAGCGAAATGCCGGACTCACCGGATCGGGAAACCGATATTGGCGTCCTGGCCGGATTGCCCGACCCCCTTGGCAAGTTGCCTGCGACTGATCCTGTGGAGGCGGCCGGTGAGGCTCAAATCTGGATCGATTTCACAGCCCCCCAGGCGACGCTTTCTGCACTTCACGGCCTTCGCCATACCAGTGTCCAGGCGGTTATTATCGGCACGACGGGGTTCTCCGCACATGAGCTTGGGCAGATTCAAGCGGCAGCGTCGGAGTTTGCCATTGTGCAAGCGGGCAATTTTTCCCTCGGTGTTACGCTTCTGACCACCCTGGTGCGTTTGGCGGCCGGCCGTTTGGGAGCTGACTGGGACATTGAAGTGTCTGAAACCCACCACCGCCACAAGGTCGATGCGCCATCTGGAACGGCCTTGATGCTCGGCAATGCTGCGGCCACTGGACGGGGTGCACCCCTCGACCAGCTCTCACGGCCACCCTATGCAGGGCCAAACTCAGCGCGCGAACCTGGGCAGATCGCCTTCTCTGTGCGCCGGGCGGGCGGTGTTGTCGGTGACCATGAAGTCCTCCTCGCCAGCGAACGCGAATCCGTCGCCCTCAGTCATAGGGCCTTCGACCGAACCGTGTTTGCCGACGGCGCGATCAAGGCGGCCGAGTGGGTGATCTCCCGGCCACCTGGGCTTTACGATATGGAAGACGTCCTGGGCCTGAAAGGACAGACTCTTTAACCGTTCTATTCTGCAGCCAACTGATCCGCGCTGTCGTCATCGAAAATTTCTTCGATTGGTTTGGCGAATAACCGCGCAATTGCAAAAGCAAGTGGCAGGGAGGGATCGTACTTTCCCGTCTCAACCGGGTTCACCGATTGCCGATTTGTGCTGTTCGAGGTGGTCGAAAATTTTCACGTTGAACAGCATGCCAGGTTGGGTTTCTGTATGTCGCGTTAGAATTCACTTTGAACACTTGGGGATGGGGTATCCATGTCACTGAGATCTACCGGGCTTGGTTTCAGCGCCCTGCTCGTGCTTTGCAGCAGTGCTTCTGCGCAGTCGCCAAATCCTGATGGGTGTTGGGAGCCGCAACCGCGGTGCCTGACGGCGTCGACAGAATGGGATGAGCAGGTTTTCCAAACGATGCTGACGAACAATTGTTTGGGTCGCGTCTATGTCCAGGTGTGCCATACGCGCCGCAATCGCAGTGCTGATTGCGGTGAGTTCGCCATCCCGCAGGGGAAATCAGATGTGTTTGAGACAGCCAAAGCGCCAACTGGTGCAAGCAACTGGCTCTATATTGGCTCCCAAAAGCCTTCCAAGGACGCGGCCTGCACCAGCCAACTGACAGGTTGGGCAGACTTCAAGGACCGTTTTGCAAACTGACTGGAAAATGCCCTGGCCCTTGGAATGAGAGAAGCGCGTTGACGACGCCGGCCGCTGGCGTTCAGATGCAGTGCTACCGCTTCGGGAAAACTTCGACGCTGACTGGACGGTGATCTAGATCGGTTTTCGCGCGAATTCATGTCGATTGGGAGGGTGGTTTGGTTCAACATTTTGAAACTTCTCACCGATTTCAGGGATCCGCTCTGTTGAGTCCAAAGTTCATGCGGTCTCAAAGCCCCAAACTTGCCAGTACGGTCTCAGTGTCGGCGCCGTGGCGCGGTGGGTCCAGGCGCAAGTCTGCCGGGGTGGCGGAGAAGTGAACCGGATGCCTCATCGTGCGGTACGGGCCGGCTTCGGCGTGCTCGGCCTGTTGGAAAAAGCTGACGCCATTGAGGTGTTCATCCTCCAGCACATCGGCCATTTCATTGTACTTCATGGCCGGGATGTTGGCGGCGTCCAGCAGAATGAGCCAGTCTTCGGTCGTCTTGCTGAGGGCTACCTCGCCGATTAAGCCATACAGCGCGCCGATATTCTCTGTGCGAGCCTCATAGGTGGAGAAACGTGGGTCTTCGAACACGCCGGGCCGCCCGCCCATTTCAAAGAACTGCTCCCACTGGGCATCTGAATAGGGTACCAGACCGATATAGCCGTCGGCGGTCTTGTAGGGCTTGCGGTTGGCATTGATGGACCGGGTGTAAGCCATCTTGCCATTGCCGGGCAGGAAGGTCTCGCCATAGAGATTTTCCACCAGATTGAAGAAGGTGAAGCTTTCCAGCATCGGAACCTGGACGAACTGGCCGATGCCCGTGCGCTGGCGATGGAACAGCGCGGCCAGAGTGGCATAGACCGCAAACAGGCCGGTTGTTTTGTCGGCGACCAGAGATGGCGCATATTCCGGGTCTCCGCCCGAGCGCATCGCATTCAGCGCGGCAAAGCCGGATGCACCCTGAATCAGATCATCATAGGCCTGACGGTGGGCATACGCTCCACCCGCGCCAAAGCCTGCACAGTGGACATACACGATGTCTTCTCGGATGGCCTTTACGGCCTCATAATCAAATCCCATCCGCGCCATGCCCGCCATGCGGACATTGTGGAAGAACACATCGGCTGATTTCAGCAGCGCGGTGAGCTGGGCTTTGCCCGCTTCTGTTTTTCCATCTAGCGTGATGGCCTTCTTGTTGCGGTTCAACGCAGTGTAGATTGGCCCAAGATCACCCGTGGGAGACCTGCCTGCATAGCGCATGATATCGCCGCGCTTTGGAGGCTCGACCTTGATAACCTCGGCGCCAAGGTCTGCCAGGATCAGCGTGGCGAAAGGACCAAGCACGACAGTGGACATGTCAATGATGCGAATGCCGTCGAGCGGGCCGGTTGGCGTTGCGTCTGCCATTTGTGTTGCTCTCTTTTCGTGTTTTTTCCTAGTCTGCGACCAATCGCTTGGGTGGCAAGGGCTTTGTCGGGCTTCGAACAATGACACACGTCTGTTAGAAGACGCTATGGACGACGCCTTCACCCCACCCACGGTTCTACCGGCCCATTTCGAAACGGCTGCACGCGATTTGCTTGGCCCAAAGGGCTGGCTTGTGGAAAACGAGGCGCTGGAGGCGGCGGCCACCCCATGGCGCGGCTCTTATCGGGGGTACACACCAGCCATCGCTCGCCCTGCAAGTACGGCGGAAGCCGCCGCTTTCGTTAAACTTTGTGCACGCCACGGCGTCGCGATCACACCCCAGGGCGGCAATACCGGGCTGGTTGATGGTGGAACGCCCCATGGCGAAGTGACCGTTTCCATGGTCCGTATGGGCGCCGTGAGAGATGTCGATGCGTTCAACAACTCCATGACTCTCGAAGCGGGCGCCACGCTTGTCCAAGCCCAGGAAACAGCCCAGGCCACCGGTCGGTTGTTCCCGCTTTCCTTGGGTTCGCAGGGCACGGCGACTCTCGGCGGTCTCATTTCAACCAATGCCGGCGGCGTCGCTGTGCTGCGGTATGGTATGATGCGCGACTTGCTGCTTGGCCTTGAAGTGGTTTTGGCGAGCGGTGAGGTCTGGGATGGGCTTTCGGGCCTTCGAAAGAACAATACGGGCTACGATCTGCGCCATCTCTTTGCGGGGGCCGAAGGTACGCTAGGCCTGATCACGGCCGCCACATTCAAGCTCTTCCCGCAAGTACAGGCCGCGACAGCCTGGATCACGTGTGCATCTGCGAGCGATGTGGTGCACCTGCTTGCAAAGGTGCGCGATCATGCGGGTGACACGGTAACCAGCTTCGAGATGATTCCCGCCAATGCCGTCGATATGGTGTGCTCGGACATGCCCGATGTGCGCGATCCGCTCCCGTCAGATGCGCCCTGGCGCGTTTTATGTGAAATCTCCATGGTGCGCGCAGACATGGCGCGTGACCTGCTGGAAGCGGCGCTCGGCGATGCGGTCGAGTCCGGTTTGGCACTGGATGCTGTGCTATCGGAAAGCCTCAGCCAGGCCGAAGACTTCTGGAGAATCCGAGAATCGATCCCGCTGTCCAAGCGCGCATACGGCACCTCCATCAATCATGATGTGTCGGTCCCGGTCTCACAGATCCCAGCCTTTCTAGAAGCCACGGCGGCGGCTATTGGAGAGATTGATCCGGCCGCACTGATTGTCGCATTTGGCCATGTGGGCGATGGCAATCTCCATTATAGCGCGTGCGAGCCGGGCAATGTCGACGCCGCGACCCTCTCAAGCCATGCCGACACAATCACGGCCGCTGTTCATGCAAATGCCATGGCATTTGGCGGTTCTATCAGCGCCGAACACGGTGTCGGTCGACTGAAGCGCGAAGAGTTGGAGACGATCCGCTGTCCCGCCGCCACCGCCGCAATGAAAGCGA
>JBCCTK010000031.1:0-24390 GCA_039198685.1 Pseudomonadota bacterium
CTTCAACACAATCACGCCGCCAATAGCCATTGGCTCAGCGACATAAATTCGCCCCAAAGCGGCCTTTCAGCTCAAGGTCGCCCCTGACCAAAACTGCGCCAGGGCCGCGAGCGTTGGGACCCCACATTTGCGGGGCCCCACTGATTATGGGCACATGGCCCGCTTGTGACTAGAACACCGCCCTGACACCGACGCGAATATTCTGGCCAGGTTGCGGGGCTACATCCTTAAGCACGGAGGTGGCGAACCGGACTTCTTCATCGGTGATGTTGCGGGCTTCGATGAAAAGTTCCGTCCCGTCACTGCCGATTCCGAAGTCTGAGATGTCCACCTCACCGCGCAGGTCAAGCGTCGTGTAGCCTTCGGTCTCGAACTGGCCTTCGCCAGGATCGGTCTGGTCCGTGGCATGGGTCACCGAAGCACCGATCTCCCAGGCGCCCCAATCAGCAGCGGCCGAGCCGTGGAAGGTGGTTGGCGGGATGAAGGGTACGTTGTCACCGCCATCCAATTCGGCGTCTACGAAGTCGAGGCTGGCCCCGAACGTCCAGTCGGCACCCAACGGACCATCTTCCAAGGCCAAATCGCCATAGAATTCTGCGCCGAGGAACGACGCGTCTTCCTGCAAGTAGAGGAAAACGGGCAAGCCGTCTGCCTCGCTCACAAGGACTCCATCCTCCAGAGTCTGGCCTGGCGACAGGAAGATAAAGCCATCAAACGAGGTCGCGAAAACGTTCACGCCCAGGCTGACCGCATCACGCGTCCAGCGCGCTGTGGCTTCCAGGTTCAGACCCGTTTCGACGTCGAGATCGACGTCACCAACCTCAAACTGTTCGGTCGCCAGGTGCGGGCCATCTGCAAACAGCTCCGTATCGCTCGGCGCGCGTTCCGTATAGGAAAGCTGTGCACCGATGAAGCCACCGCCGTCAAAGTGACGGTGCAGGCCACCGGATGCAGAGAAAAGGTCGTAATCAACGCTGATGCCGGAGACATTATCGCGTTCGACAGTATCGATCCGCACGCCGCCTTCAACGCCAACGCCCGACTCCCACTCCTTGGTCTCAAACAGGAAGATACCGAAGGTCTGGCTCTCGGTGGGCGTGACAAAAGCCTCCTCACCGACCGCGCTGAAATCGGTATCGATGAACTGGAAGCCGATAGCGCCCTGGAAGCCGGCAATTTCATGGTCGAGTTCAACGCGCCCTTCAAAGCCTTCATTGGCAAAGACCGTTCCAGCCTCGCCCGGCGCCTCAAACTCGGTGTGCTCATAATCAACCACGGCCAGTGCACCGGAAACCCCGGTCAAAATGCCCGCATCAAGGTCGAGGCCACCCCGGACATCGATCCGGGTATGCTCCAGGTCGATGAAGGGATTTTCTTCTTCCTCCTCTTCTTCGCCTTCCTCGCCTTCTCCCTCTTCATGGCCATGGCCCGGAAGTCCGTACTCAGCCGTCTGCTGGCGCACCGCTATGCCGAGGAATCCATCGTCGCCCACCCAGGACAGGCCAGCAGCATAGGTCTGGGTCTCGACAAAGGAATTCTCAAGCGTATCGCGCTGTTCTTCCTCTTCGCCCTCATCCTCACCGTCTTCCTCAGCCTCTTCAGCAGCCCTTTGGAAAGCGGACTCGGCGAAACCAGGGATATCGTAATTGTCGAAATCGCGTGCGCTGGCAGAAAGTGTCAGCACAAACGGTCCGGCAGCGCCCTGGAAGCGACCGGCAAGTTCCGAGCCTTCATTCACGCTGTTATAGGCCGCAAAGCCATCGGCATTGATCGGTTTTTCAGGCAGGTCTTCCGCGATGAGACCGTCAATAACGTTGACCACCCCGCCAATCGCCTGGCCACCATACGCCAAGGCGGCCGGGCCGCGCAGGATCTCAATTCGCTGCGCATCGATACCGTCAGCGCTGACCTGGTGGTCAGGTGATGCAGCAGAGGCATCAATCACGCCCAACCCATTGGTCAGGACCTGGACACGCTCAGCACCAAGGCCGCGCAGCACCGGCCGGCTGGCGCCCTGGCCGAAGGCTGTGGACGCGACACCGGGCTGGCCTTCCAGCGTATCGCCCAGAGAGGTCGTAAGCCGCTCAATAATCTCTTCACGGTCTATGGCGGTGGCATTGCCGATCAGCTCATCTGCGGAGCGCTCAGGACCAGCACCGGTGACGATGACAACATCCAATCGCTCCTGGGCGCTGGCCGCACCCGCATAAAGCGCCACAGCGGACGCCGCCGTAAGGCAACTCTTGTAGAAAAATGACATAATTTTTGATCCTTAGATCGATAGAGTTCAGGTTTCCCCCCAAGCCGGGAACAGGCAAACATTTGTCAGTCCAGGGTCGGCGGGCCTCGAACCGGGGGAGGCCATGCCCCAGAAATCCAAGCAGGCTGGCGCGCGAGAGGCCTGCACCGTTTACTGACTATACTGTAAGCGGGTTGGGTCGCGGCCGTCCCCGGCAAGACTGGGTCATTGTCTTCACTCGCAATGGTATCCAGCTCACATGCAACACCATCGTGGTCATGGTCTTCAAATCCATGTTCTGCTGCATGGCTGAGGACAAACGCCTGCAATCCAGCGAAAATGAGCGCGAGCAAAAGCGCCTTAAGGAGGGAGGGCCGCCTCAGCATTGTTACGATGTAACTTCGCCAGGAACGCGCTGCAAGCCTAATCGATAGCCGGATTAACCGTTCACTGACAACCGCTGAAACCGTGATCGAAACGCAACGGTTGTTTCCGGGAGAGGGAGTATGCTTCCCCGGACCCAGCCGATGCTGGCCCGCGCCCAACCGCCTCTCTCCGACAGGCTATCCCACCGCAAAACGGTGCCCGCTAAACTGCATCCATGGATCAACGAACGGTTTCAGCATTGCAGCTCGGTTGGCGATATGTGGCGCGTGTGCTTGCGGTGCTGAAGGCTTTGCCAGGGATAAATACAGCGCGGTTAGAGGGCCGGGTTTGGGCTCAAGCCTTTGCCCAGCTTCGACCGGCTGAGTCTGCCGCGCGGCGCATGATCGTCGCCCTTGCCGATGGACTCATCACATCACTGCCCCCACTACAGGCCCAATGTCATCAAGGCAGAGCAACGCCGCGGACCGCGCCATGCCAGCCAGGAGCGCCAGCCAGGAGCGCTTTTTGCCTGTTCGACACGCTGCAGGTCCCCTTGGGTCTGGCCGGCCCTATCCACAAGACGGATCTTCCCATTGCCGACAATGGTGCGTGCTCGCAACGCACCTCAGCGGGTTTGATCGCACGGTGCAACGCCTTGGAAGCGGTGCTTTCTGACCCCTCCAAAGCCGTGGACCGCATGGCACGCTGGCTGTCCAAACGACACAGGCGACGCAGCGCCGTGTTACGACCGGGCCGTCCCCCAGGTTATCGCAGACGGGCATGGAGAACGTTTGAAATGGATGTTCTCATTCAATGCCATGAGGCCGCGCTTCGCGTGCTCAACACCCCGCGCGGCCCCCCTCAACATTCATAGTCCAAGCCAAGACGACCCGCCGTTCTTACCGATAGGACGGACGCCTCCGTTTGTGCAAAATCATGTCTGCCGCATAAGCGGCCAACCATGATTTACGGGGCCGTGTCCGCGACCAAAACCGGGCGCGGTTTCAATCGCCTTGATCAGGTAGTCACGTGCTGCTTCCACGGCGTCCGGCATGGCTTTCCCAAGGGCGATATAAGCGGAAATGGCACTCGCCAAGGTGCATCCCGTGCCGTGGGTGTTGGTGGTGTTGATCCGGTTGGATTCGAAAATCCACTCTCCGTGGTGGGTCTGCAGAACATCGGTCAACCGGTCTGCTCCCAGGTGTCCGCCTTTCACCAGGGCGGCCAATGCGCCCTTCTCCAGGAGTGCTTCGGCTGCCCGTCTCTGGCCATCGACGGTCTCAACCGCCCTGCCGGTCAGGATTTCCGCTTCTGGCGCATTTGGCGTTACAAGGCTTGCGCGCGGAATGAGATTGCTTGCCAGGGCTTGAACCGAATCGCGCTCAACCAGCCGATCCCCGCTGGTCGCAACCATCACCGGGTCAATGATCCGGGCCGCGTTCGGGGTCAGGCTCGAAAGACTGTCTGCAACGCGCTCGATCAGCTTGGCCTCCGCCAGCATGCCGGTCTTGATCGCATCGGCGCCAATATCGGCCAGCGCGGTTTCGACCTGCGCCAGGACCACATCTCCGGGGACCGGAAACACACCCTGAACGCCGGTTGTATCCTGGACCGTTATCGCCGTGATAGCCGTCATGGCGTATCCGCCGGATGCGGTGACGGCTTTGATATCCGCCTGGATCCCTGCCCCACCGGAATTATCAGACCCGGCGATTATCAATACGCGTCCCTGGAGTTCTAAAGGCGTCTCCCTGGCCGGCTTTGCAGGCGACCGTCGGCTCATCCACAGACCTCGACATACTCATCAACAGCCATCTCGTAGCTGCACGCATAAATGCTATCAACCAGACACCATACCGAGTTATCAGCCTCAATCACCGTGCATTCGCAATCTGCATCGGCGATGGAAATCTCGATGTTTCGAGAGCTGTTCGCGCCGGCCACCAAATTACAAAAGCGCTTGGCGTCTATGTCGACATTCCGCTTCGCCGAAGCACAGGCTTCGGCCTCTTGGGTGTAAATGATGCGGTCACCCCGCGGGTCTTCCAAGGTCGAAACCCCGCGTATTTCATTATCGGTCTTGAATGGACGCCAACCGGGGCGGTTCTCTCCCGCGCAAAGGGGCAGGATCTCTTCGCGAACGCGCTGGGCATAATACCCTTGGGGAAAGCTGCGCAGGAAATCCTGATAATCGGTCTTCAGGCGAGTCTCCTGGGCGGCAAGGAACATGGCCTCTTCGGCCTCCGACGCCCGGGTGGCAGTCCGGGAAACAGTGGTTGTCGTGGCCTGTCCATCGCTCGACACCCGGTCATAGCTGACCGACCCGACGGAACTCAACGCCTGGTAGCCAACGAAAGCGCCGCCGGCCAGAACAAGCAAACCGAGTACAGCGGCAATCGGCAAAAAGGGCAGACGGCGCTTGGCCGCGGGTTTCTCCAGTCCGGAAATCACCTCGCCAGACATCACCGCCCGCACACTCTCGATAAAGAAGTCCCAATGGTCATCTTCAATGTCGCCGCCCCAATCGATCAGGTCAGCAAACTGGATGAGACCAAACCCCAAAGGCGGTGCAACATCATCAATCCGCACGGGCACAAGCGCACCGCGCATTTTGCCCACATTGGCCTCTTCCTTTACCCATGGCGCATGAACGGAATCGTCAGACCAAACCGCCACGACGGCCTTCGCCGCCTGGAGCTCACGCTGGATCTCCTGGTCCCAACTCGTGCCCGGGGCAATCCCGTGATCCCACCACACGGTGAAGCCTTCCGCCCTCAGCCCCTCGACAATGCGGACCACTCTACCCGCGTCCTCTTTCTTGTATGAAATGAAGATATCGGCCATGGCGCGTCCCTCTTGTGCATAAGGCAGATGATAGCGTGGCCCAATCGGAAGGTGTAGTCTTTTGGACGCACAGTGCAGGCGGAGCAACGGATGGAAATGAAGGGATGGGCGGGCCTGAAAAGCTTTGCGCTGTCTTTAGAACTGCCTGAAGTGACGGAAGCGGTCTCCTGGGGAAATCCAAATCTGAAAGCCCACGGAAAGATGTGGTGCTGGTGGGCGCCACACGTTGACGCCAACGCACCAGCCTTCAAATCCGATCCGGTTGAAATGGAGTTTCTATTGGACGTGCGCGGCAACACGTTCTTCACGACCGCTCACCACAAATCGCACACCATCATCCTGATGCGCCCCGGTGCGTTCGATGCAGATTGGGCGCGCGCAAACTTGATCGCGGTCTGGCAAAAACAGGCGCCAAAACGATGGCTCAAATCATGGTCAGCGGACAATCCTGGCCATCCTGCGGCCTTGTCCCAGGGATAGACTATTGGGAAGGGTCCCCAGCTGCCCAGGGCGGGGGCGGAATGGGGACGGGCTCGGACAAATTGAATTCCGCTCGGAAAAACCGTCCCGGTCGACGCATTTCATAGGCGAACAAATTCTCTTCCGGCTTCATTTCCATCGCCCAGGTGTTTTGCGATGATTGGGGAATGCCTTGCGCAACGAAAAGTGCCTTCGTTGGTTCGCTCGCTGGAAATTCCTGGCGAAACGCGCTGCCGGGATCAATAGAGGATCCGCCATATCCAGTGACCGCGTCTGGCGAGCCGTCCTCATGGAGATGCTGGTGGTCCAGCGAGAGAACGCCACTCTCATCGAACGCAATCGTCCAGGTCCGGGAGCGGTCAGAACCGACCTGGAGCGGGATACGTACCGTGTCCGCTGTGCAGACTGCCAAATGAATGGTGAGGGTCTCGGCTCGCCAATCGGCGTCTTCCAGATCCTGGGAGACCACCTCTCCTTCAAAGGCTTGGCCACAGATGGACTGAAGGTTTTGCAAAAATGCCTCAGCCGGCGCGGTAGACGTCGGTTCCGTCTCACCGACGGAAGCGGTTGTACAACCCGCCAGTATGGAGGCGATGGCAATTGGAAGAGCGTATCGAGTCATGACACAGTCTTAGACAGTTCCAAGGTGCTTGCCCATCTCAATCGAAGGCGGGCTGCCACCCGTCTGGTGTCTCAACGCGAACCGCTTCTGAAAGGTCGAATATCATGCCGCGCTCGCTGCTGGCACGCTGGACATGGTAGGAAAGCGTTTCAGCTTCGGAGTTCAGCGCCAGAGTCCAAACATTGCTGAGCGAACCGATGATCCCCAATTCGGCAAACTTGGCCTTAGACGCCTCATCGATGGGAAATACCTGCACAAGGGAATCAGGGCCTTGGGTAGACAGCCCGCCATAGGCGCTGATCCCCGGACCGCTGCCTTCCGACCGGTCAATCCGATACTGAATCGTGCCACCATTCGTATGTGTTAGTGTCCATGTGCGCGTGCGATCATCGGTGATATTGAAATTGATCACCACGCCGTCGCGTGTACAGGATTCGAAATGCAAAATGAGGCGAGAGTTTTTCCAGTCCCTGTCGGCTGAATAGGTCGTCGTCATATCGCCGAGATAGCCGTTGCCACACAAGGGGGCGATCGCTTCCCAAAAGGCACCTTCCGGCAGTCCGGTTGGATTGGAGGATGCGCCGCACGCCGCCAGCGCCAGCGTTGCCGCTCCAGAAAACAACACAGAAAACCACTTCGTCATGGGCGCCAGCCTACTAGCGATTATCTGTCAGTTCGCAAGGGGAAAAGTCGATGGAAAATCGCCTTTTCAGGCAGGCTGGGTCAATGACAACACATTGCCGTCCGGGTCTGTGAACCAGCAGATCTTCGTGCCGTCGGGAACGGTCCACACGCCGTATTCATCCTGGCCAAACCCATCATAGCGTAGAAAGTCCACCCCCTGATCTGACAGGGTTTCCATCTCGCTCGAAAGATCGGTAACGACCCAACCTACAAGCGTGAACGGCTGGGGTGTAAAATGAGGTGTCGTTGCAAGGCGGAGCGTTCCGCCAGGTACTCGGTAGACCACCGCGAACGGAGACTCCTCAAGAAGATCGAGCCCCAAAACGCCACCATAAAATGCTTTCGCGGTATCAGCATCTGAAATCGGCACGAAGCTGAAAAGGGGCTGATCACTGCGTGCCATATGCGACCCTTATGCAGGTTTCGGGTCGCCTTCAAAGCCCTCGCCACCTTCCTCCGGTTTAGCCCGCTTCTTGCCGATCACCGGTACAGCGGAGGTTGGACCCGTATCGCTGTCATCATCCTCAGGCCGGAACGGACGCGTGCCATCATTGATAAGACTGAGGATTTCGTCGCCCGTAAGCGTTTCATATTCCAGAAGCGCCTCTGCAATCGCAGACCACTCTTTTTCGTAATCTGTCATAATCCGGCGGGCATCATCCATACCGCCCTGGACCAGCGCGCGAACTTCCTCTTCAATCTTGCGAGATGTCTCTTCCGATGCCGACGCATTGCGGACAATTTTCTGTTCGCCATTGTCAGAATAATCGATCGGGCCGACCACATCGGAAAACCCCCATTCCGTGATCATGGCGCGTGCCAGCTGCGTCGCCATCTTGATATCGCTCGCTGCGCCGGAGGTGACGTTCTCAGAACCGAATTTCAGTTCTTCGGCCACGCGCCCACCCATGGCTGTCGCGAGACGTGACGTCATCTGTTTGAAGGACATGGAAATACGGTCCCCCTCGGGCAGATATTGCACCATGCCCAGCGCACGCCCGCGCGGAATGATTGTCGCTTTGTGTATCGGGTCAGCCTCGGGGACTTTGATCGACACAATGGCATGCCCAGCCTCATGCCAAGCTGTCAGTTGTTTTTCTTCTTCCGTCATAACCATGGAACGCCGCTCTGCGCCCATCATCACTTTGTCTTTGGCGTCGTCGAATTCCTTGGCTGCCACCACGCGCTTACCACGGCGTGCTGCCAGTAGAGCCGCCTCGTTCACGAGGTTAGCAAGGTCAGCACCCGAGAACCCTGGTGTGCCGCGCGCGATCACCTTCGCATTCACGTCCTTCGCGATCGGCACATTGCGCATGTGCACTTTGAGGATTTTCTCGCGGCCAAGAACATCCGGGTTGCCAACGGTGACCTGGCGGTCGAAACGACCCGGCCGCAGCAATGCTGCGTCCAGCACGTCAGGCCGGTTTGTCGCCGCAATAAGGATGATCCCTTCATTCGTCTCAAAGCCATCCATTTCGACCAAGAGCTGGTTTAGCGTCTGCTCACGCTCATCATTGCCGCCCCCAAGGCCAGCACCGCGAGAGCGGCCTACGGCGTCGATCTCATCAATGAAGATAATGCAGGGTGCAGAGCGCTTGGCCTGTTCAAACATATCGCGCACGCGCGATGCGCCGACACCAACGAACATCTCGACAAAGTCCGAACCAGAAATCGTGAAGAAGGGTACGTTGGCCTCACCAGCCACCGCGCGGGCGATCAGCGTTTTACCGGTTCCGGGCGGTCCAACAAGGAGCGCACCCTTTGGAATTTTGCCACCGAGCCTCTGAAACTTCGAAGGATCCTTCAAGAATTCCACGATTTCCTGAAGCTCTTCCTTGGCCTCGTCGACCCCCGCAACATCGTCAAATGTAACCCGGCCCTGCTTTTCGGTGAGCAGGCGCGCACGGGACTTGCCAAAACTCATAGCGCCGCCACGGCCACCGCCCTGCATCTGGCGCATCATGAACAAGAACAGGCCGAGGATCAGCAGAACAGGGATAAGATTGATAAAGATTGCGCCAAGTGTGTTTCCGCCGGACGCTTCGAATGTCACATTGGCGCCATTATCAGCCAATTCCTGGCCAACATCCATTTCGAGTCCGCCCCACTGGGTCACGAAATCCCGACCATCTGCCGTCGTGCCGGTCGCCGAATTCTCTTTGATTGTGACACTGCGAATTTCGCCGCTTTCGGAAAGCTGCAGGAGTTCAGAATAAGAAATTTCATCTGCACCGCGCGTCGCCGAATTGCTCTGCATGACTACAACCATACCGACAATGAGCGCAGCGATGAGGCCCCAAATGGCCAGGTTCCGCATGTTCATGGGATAACTTTCACTTTTGATAGCCTACGTCAGATAATATAGGGTCGCGTTTTCGGAAAAACGACTCCCTAAAGGCGTAATGCCTGCGACAGGTTTGGCAGTTGCCGCCAAATCGAACACAGATGTGCAAGCCTTGGGCCCGTGAGAGCCTTCATATCATTGAAATTGCGCGGCATCGTCCGTTTCGCCCGACCATCCCTGGCCGCCGGCGCTAAATCTGGAGGCACCAACCGCTCCGGTATTGCCTCAAAGCGACCATCGATGATGTGGCGATCAGTAACAGGGTCCTGCCAATTCTCAGGATCGCGATAGATCGATAGCGTCGCTCCGGGCCGGCTGATGATCCAGGCCCCAGCGAGCGTGCGGGCCTGACCAGATCTTGAAGTCAACCAACGATAGGCCTCCCGCACTTTTGTATCACGCGGTGACGCAGCCCGCCCCGCAGCGATCTGAATGAGCCATCCCAGAACACGCACCGCACGCTCTTCACTCAACGCAGTCGGGTCGAAATCCAGGCTGGCATCGCAATAGCACGTGACACGGGTCTCCATAGCTTGTGCCAGGGCGATGAATTCCGCCCGTCGCAACTGCGCACATCCCTTTTGGATATATCCCACCTGGCCGGCCAAACCCGGAGACTCGTGCAACAACCGGCGCATCCTTACGCGTTCATAGGCCAGGTCGGCATTTGTCGGGTCATCCACCCAGCGGTGACCATTATATGAGAGCCAGGCCCGCAAGTCTGTGCGGGTTTCCTGTAGCATGGGGCGGATAAGGGTTAGCCCGCGCCCGCCGGGCCATGCGGGAGACGCTGAGGCGCGATCCATTCCGCCAAGGCCAAACCAGTTTGATCCCTGGCGCGCGCGCATGAGGAATGTCTCAATCTGGTCGTCATGGGTGTGGCCCAGCATCAGGTGCTGAATGCCCCTGCTCTGGCAGGCCGTCGCTAGAAGTTGATGGCGTCCCAATCTCGCGCGATGGGCATCTGGGCGCCCATTTTCCCATCTCAAGACTTCACACGGCCAGCCCAAGTCACCCGCGAGATCGTACACAAAGCGCGCTTCCAAGGCACTTTCGGTCCTGAGTCCATGATCAACCGTCAATACGGTGAGCGAAACCCCATTCCACCGAGCCCAATCAGTCGCCGCATGCAGCAAGGCGATCGAATCGCCACCACCGGACACTGCAATTGCGACAGGACTTCGGGGATTGGAGACTGCAGACCAAAGGCCCAACCAGGCCGTTACGCGCTGGAGAACTAAATTCGCCTCGGGGTCAGCTGTCACAGCCAGAGCGGGTCCGTTCAACGGCCGCCAAGTTTCGTGTCACACCGGATGCATCCGGATACCGCGTCGGCAGCGCGTCTAAAGCCGCACAGGCGCGGCTCGTATCACCCACCAAGCGCATGGATCGTGCCAGTTTCACCAATGCATCCGGCGAGCGCGGGTCATCCGGATAGGCGCGAATCATCTCGGTATAGGCTTGGCCCGATGCCGCATGTTCTTCCTGCTGATAGAGCACTTCACCAAGCCAGTATTGCGCCTCACCGGCTTGCTCATCGTCTCCAAATTTTTCCAGGAATTCAGAAAACGCCTCTTCTGCGCCCGCATAATTGAATTGAAGGAGTCGGGCCTTGGCCTCGGCAAATAACGGCCCGGCCTCACCGGGCAGATCTGCCGCAGAGATCGTGCCCAGAGACCCTGTCTGAATCGGTTGCGCTGTGCCTGTGGCAGGCGCATCTACAGCCGCATCGGATGCGGTTTCATAGGCCGGTCCATCACTGTCTTCCTCGCTTGGCGTCGACGGGACGATGCGCCGCGTTACACTGCCATCGGAATTGCGCACAATCACGGTTTGTTGGCCGTCGGCAGGCCCCGACACGCTAAGTTCTCGGCTCCCGGACTGGGTCCCGATATTCGCGATGCGCTCATTCATTGATGTCATACGTCGATCCAGCGCTTCGAGACGATCCTCAATTGCACGAATCGCATTGCCAATTGCCGTATCGTCGCCCTGCATCAGGTTCACTTCGTCACGGGTCTGGCTCAGGAGAAATTCCAGCGTCTCGACTTTCCCGGTGAGCTCCGCAACCTCGCGCTCCATATCACCAATCTGTAGGCGCAATTCAGCATTGGTACGTTGGATCTGCGCCGTCTGGGAGTCCAGTTGAGATGCGAGATCTTGGCTCGTAACGCCTTGTCGAATAGGGGCGGCTTGGGCCAATGCGGGTCCGGCGAGGACCAAACCGACACATGTGAAGATGAAGAGCGAACGGATCATGGGCATGCCCACCAGATAGTATTACGGCCGGGGCCAAAATATGGCAGCCCGGCCGTAATGTGCAGGAAAATCTACAGCGTTAGCCAGTCGCGCCAGACGTAATCTGGGTGAACCCGTTGCGATTCTGTGCCCAGGCTTGCTCGTTAGACCCAGCTGCGATTGGACGCTCTTTGCCGTATGAAATCGTGTCGATGCGTGCAGGGTCGACGCCCTGGCTGACCAGGTAGTCTTTCACAACCGATGCGCGGCGTTCGCCGAGTGCCAAATTGTATTCGCGCGTGCCGCGTTCGTCGCAGTTGCCCGCGACAAGAATGCGGGTTGTGGGATAGGACTGCAACCAAGCCGCCTGGCGCATGAGTATTTCGCGATCATCACCATCAAGGCGAGATTGGTCGAGATCGAAGTAGACACGCTCACCGACATTCACCCGGAAGTCATCAATCGAGCCATCCACAGGACCAAACGATTCCGGCGCCGGCGGGGGTGGCGGCGGTGGAGGAGGTGGTGGGGGTGGCGGGGTCGGCTCAGGCTCCGGCGCAGGAGCCGGGGCCGGCTCGGGAACCGGCTCAGGATCCGGTGCAGACGCACACGCAGCAAGGGAAATAAGCACGCCAGCGGCGGCCGCGGTTTTTAGCAGGGTCTTCATGACTGAACGCTCCAAGATGTTCTGCCTCCAAGGGTGTTACACGCCGTACCGGGGGAGGTTGTCAACTTCATGACGGCCGATTGTTTAAAAGGCGTTGCGATTTTCTTCCATATCCTGTTGCACATATGCCTCGCTTTATTGGAGAAAATTAACACGCGCGATCAGCCTCGGCGGTCCAGGAGTGGAGACCATGCCGGGTCCGATGCATCGGTGGGTGTTGGCAACTGGCGCAAGTTGCGCCCGGTCAAGTCTACAGACCAGATCTTTGGTCCGGCCTGCGGTTGGTTCTCACGGAAGAAAGAAATCACCCGGCCGTTTGGTGACCATGTCGGGCCCTCATCGAGGTAGGATTCGGTGAGTAGACGTTCACCGCGTCCATCAACACCAATCACACCGATGTAGAATCGGCCTCGGAGCTGCTTTGTGAAGGCGATAAGGTCTCCCCGCGGGCTCCAGACCGGCGTTGAATATCGCCCCTGATCAAATGTGATCCGGCAGGCCGTGTCGCGCCCACCTGACGGGCATGTTCTCGGCGATCCATCCGTGTTCATGATGTACAGCTGGGGGCTACCGCCACGGTCTGAATTGAAGACAATCGACCGCCCGTCTGGACTCATTGAAGGCGAAACGTCAATCGCGGGGTGGTCTGTCAGGCGTCGCGACTGCCGCGTTCGCAGATCCATGATATAGAGGTCAGAATTTCCACTATCGGCTCGAGAGAACAACACCCCGGAGCCATCGGGGGAAAACCGCGGCGCAAAGGTCATGCCCGAGAAGTCGCCCAGGACTTCTTGGCGCTCGGTCTCGATATTGAAAAGGTAGACCCGGGCTTGGCCTCCCTCATAAGACATATAGGTGATTTCCTGGTCTGACGTGGAGAAACGCGGCGTGATGATCGTATGCACGCCCGACGTCAACTCACGGTAGTTCGCACCGTCCTGGTCCATAATTGCGAGCTTTTTAACGCGGCGCGTCCTCGGCCCCGTTTCAGCGATGAACACAATGCGGGAATTGAGATAGCCATCCTCGCCGGTAAGACGCGTATAGATCCGGTCGGCGATCTGGTGGGCGGCCGCGCGCCAATTGGTCGGTGCTGTAGCGCCCTGGTATCCGGGTTTGCCGTCGAGGCGATAGAGGTCACCACCCGTAATGTTCCACAAGCGCGCGGAGGCAAGCACCCGACCATCATCCATGATATCGACTTCGCCAACCACGAGCCCATCGGCCCCGATGACACGCCAATCTGCAAAGCGCGGCTCCACATTGATATTGAGGTCACGTTGGATGAAAGCCTGCTCATTGGACAGGTCAAAGAGGCCCGTCAGCAGGAGATCGTTGCGAACCACCTCCGTAATTTGCCGAGCCATCTCCTCGGCTTCCGGAGAGGCAGCATTGAACTGTGGAATCGCGATGGGATAGGGCCGGTAGACCCCATCGGTTACGTTGATTTCCCGGTCTACGCTTGACTGCGCCGAGGCTCCAGCTCCGGTCATCAGCATCAAAGCGAACACTGTCACAAAAGACCCGATAAGTCGGTCCAATTTCATCGCAACTTCCTTTCTTAACGGCTCAGTTCAGGGCCGAAATTGATCACTAAGTCGTCCCAGTCTTCGTAGTATTCTTCTGCGCCCTCGGGCAAATTATAAGGCGCACATCGCCGCGCTGCGTTCAGCGCTCGATCGATCGCCTGTTGCATGAAACGGTCACCGATGGGGGGGCGGGAGGGACGTACGAGCTTCACATCCTCAGCCAGCGTACCATTGGGTTTGAGCCTAAGCCGAACACTGACGATCAGGCGTTCTGGGTCGGGCAGGTCCTTGACGTCTCGCCAGCACACATCACTCAATTGGCGGACAATGAATGTCTCGACCTGCGCTGCGCGGTCTGAAAGATCGCCTGCGCCGCGCTGCCCTGCACCCTGGTTTGGCGTCTCATCTTCCAGAACTTCAGGCGCCGGTGGCGGAGCGGAAGACGGGCTGTTGTCGCGCGGAGTCCGGTCGAACAGGTTGTCAGCATCACCAAGGATATTGGCAAGGGGGTCTTCTGGCGTCTGATCCAGGATTGGACGGTCATCGGCCTGGTCCGGCTCAGGCTCGGGCGTTTCCGCCTCCTCTTCAGGCTCCGGCTGGATGACGGGCTCGGGTTCAGGTTCGGGCGGCGGCGGTGCGGCGGGGTCGTCCTCAGGCGGTTCAGGCTCTGCCTCTTCCGGTGCAATTGTGTCCAGGTCCTCGAGAAACTCCTCCAGCGGTGGAGGTGTCTCGGGTTCGGGGTCGGGTGCATCGCGCTCAACCTGTGGAGCGATGTTTGTTATGTCAGAAACCGTGACAAGTTCGATTGGCACAATGATCGGGGCCACGGATATATCGCGCTCAAGTGACGGCAAGACAATCGAGCCCGCAGCGATCACGGCCGCATGGAAAACGATGGAAGCAGGCAGTCCGCGCAGCATAACTCCAGCTCAATTCCTACTCTGGCCCGGAAGCTGGGTGATATAGGCCACCTTGGTAAAACGCGCGGCACGGATGAGCGCGGTTATATCCATGACGTCACCATGGCTGAGATCAGTGTCGGCTTTTATATAGATCTGCTGGTCGTACCCCTCCCCGGTAATTGCAATCAGCTGTGAGATCAGGTCTTCACGGGTCACTTCGTTTTCCTCATTGAGGAATATGCGCCCATCGCGCGTGAGGGTCACCGAAAGGGGCTGGGTCTGCGTTTGTGAAAGCGCGCTGGATTCCGTGCGCGGAAGGTTTATCTCTTCCCCGCGCACAAGCAGCGGCGCTGTAATCATGAAGACGATGAGAAGAACAAGCATAACATCGACAAAAGGCGTGACGTTGATCTCTGCATTGTAGGAGCGTCGTCCCCGTGCACCCTGTCCGCCTCCAAGTTGCATGGCCATGGCTATTGTCCTTGCTGCGCATCAGAGGCCCGGCGCGACAGGCGGACCAGGACGTCTTGTGAAAAGGAGTCCAACTGGTCGGCGAGCTTGTTCAGGTCCGCGGAAAACTTGTTGTAGAAAATGACCGCTGGGATGGCGGCCACCAGGCCGAGGCCCGTGGCAAACAGGGCTTCAGCAATCGGTCCGGCGACAGTGCCCAAACTCGTATCCTGCTGCTCGGCAATGTTCAGGAACGCATTCATGATGCCCCAAACCGTTCCAAACAGTCCGATGAACGGTGACGCAGAGCCGATGGACGCCAGAACACCCAGCCCGCCAGACTGGCGGCCGACTTCCCGGTCTACCGCCGCGCGCATGGACCGCTCCGCCCGTGAAACGATATCGCCCGGATTCCCGCCCAAACCCCGGCGCACATCATTCCACTCCCGCGAAATCGAACTGAAGACCCGAGCGGCTGCGTCATTGCCTACCCCGGCTCGCGATTCGACTTCGTCGGTACGCCCGGACCAAAAGGCTTCTTCATAATCGGCAGCCTTTTTTCGCGCCGATCCCAGGGTGAAGAATTTCTCTGCGATAATCGCCCATGACCAGACACTGGCCATAACCAGCATCACAAGAACGATTTGCACCACGATGTCTGCTTTCAGAAGCAGACCCAAAAGGGAAAACTCGGACTCAGCGGCGATGGGCGCGATAGACTGGGTGGCCACGGCCAACAGGTCACTCGTCATGAAAAACTCTCTCACTCTGGAGGTCACATGCCAGGCCGGATGAGGCGCAAGCGATGCGAGTTGTTATTACCATTGGCGTCTTGGCGGGAAAACTTGACCAAAACGCGGCAGCCGCCCGCAGCCGACACAGTGGTTAACCAGCTAGCCGGATTTCGTTAACCGTTCGTGGCTGCGTTTTATATGAAACCTCTGACATGCGCCCAACGCACGCCCAAGGCTGCAGCAGCATGCCAACAAAGAGATCAGGGAATTTTACTTTAAACACTAATTTCGCAAAATGCCCGCTTAAGGCGAATTTGATATTGTGCATGATGCGTGTGCCATGTTACCTAGATAACTGGAAAAAAGGGGGACTGGGAATGCCTATTACACTTCGAATTGTTGGTTTATTTTATATTCAAGACAATATACCTGATGTCCAACCTGATGGATCACCACAGACTGTTGAGTCAGTTTTGAACTATGCCGTGACCAATCCAGTAGCACCTGCCACAGATTTCGGCTATATCACCGGACAATCAAACGTTGTAAAGTCAGGAGCTGTCACACCTGGTGTCGATAGCATCACAGCATTTTATGCAAATTATGGGGGAGCGACAGGACCAACCAGTATAACAGCAGGTATTACATATCCACCAGGTGAATACTTTCTGTCAGAGAGTCTCGTTGATTCTCCACAATATACGGTTTGGCAGTATTACGTATTCAATGCGGCGCTTTCGTCCGGCACAGCGGTTTACCAGCCACGGTCTCCACGCATTCAATCCTACACGACAGCCACAGTGCCAGAGAATGGACAGGTCACATGGCGATTGGTGGAGATCCTCTCGGGGCCAAAACCGGTTCCGGGCGTATATCGAAACTCATTGGGATTGAGCAAAGTTATCTCGCTAACCAGCTAAGCTCACTCTTTCAGCGCTTTCCCTTGCCAGCGCTGACGCCGTCGGCGAGGGAAAGATCCTGTACCGCTTAAGGCAATGATGCGATCCGGGCCAATCGGTCCACCAATTCAGCTATTAGCCGGCGGGGGCGGCCATCGGCATGAATCTGAACGGCGGTGATCTCGACGCCTGCAATAAGGGTTTCGCCGCGAAAACACTTTTGGGAGAAAAAGATCTCGGCGCCCGCCGCTCCGCCATAGGTCGTTACAATATCCAATGTATCATCTATCCTGGCGGCTGCCTTGAAATCGATTTCTGCGCGGATGATCGTAAAGGCCGCAGGGTCGTCGCGTTCCAAGAGCGAAACATGGGACACGCCCGCATCCCGCAAAAAGTCGCTCCGCCCCCGCTCAAAAAAGCGGAGATAATTTGCGTGGTACACCATACCGGTGAAATCGGTGTCCTCGTAGTAGACGCGCACGCGTTTCCAGTGGCGCCCCTCGGAATCGAAGGCGTTTTGATCGAAGTTAGGCATGTCCATGTCGCGACCATAAATGGGCACAGCGACCACGTCATCCACCAGGCAAACCTTTTCGCACGAATCAACTCGTGGCAAACCAACCAAATGAATCTTGCTCAACAGCCTGCCTTGAATGAAAACGCTGCGCCGTTTCCTGACATGTCAGGTCGCACCATCCTGCAGGTCATTCCGGAGCTTGGCGCAGGCGGCGCTGAGCGCACCGTGCTGGAGATGGCCGAAGCCATCATCGCCGCGGGCGGCACTGCCTTGGTCGTGAGCGGGGGTGGACGGCTTTTAAACGATCTGGATTTGCTCGGCGCCCGTCATATGACCCTGAACGTAAAATCGAAGAATCCATTCGTGCTTCGACACAATGCGGCTCGCCTGGCCAAAATCATCACAGAGTACGGTGTTGATATTGTCCACGCCCGATCGCGAGCGCCCGCCTGGAGCGCTTTCTGGGCAGCCCAGCGCACGGGAACGTCGTTCGTTACCACATACCACGGGGCGTATTCTGCCCAAACTAAACTGAAGCGGGGCTACAATGCCATTATGGCCAAGGGTGAGCGCGTTATCGCCAACTCACAATGGACTGCGGCCCATATCCGCGCCGAACATAATATTGATGAGAAACGATTGGTCACCATCCCACGCGGTGTCGATTTGATGACATTCGACCCTGGGGCGGTATCTCTTGACCGCATCGCGGCACAACGCGATGGGTGGGGTCTGGCGCTTCCGAAGAACGGTCTATGTCTTCTTCTACCCGGGCGAATGACCCGCTGGAAAGGCCAGGCCCTGGCCCTTGAGGCGCTGGCACTTCTTTCTCCGGAAGAGCGTGACCGCCTGGGACTGGTTCTTATGGGTGACGCCCAGGGACGAAGCGATTATGTTCAATCCCTAATGGATAACGCCAGGGCCGCAAACCTTAACCATAAAGTTAGGTTCATGCCACACACGCAAGATATGCCAGCCGCTTATCTTGCCAGTGATATCGTCCTTGCGCCTTCGACCCGTCCGGAAGCTTTTGGCCGAACAGCAGCTGAAGCATCCGCGATGGGGCGTCCGGTGATTGCAGCAGACCATGGCGGGGCGCGCGAAACTGTCGTTGAGGGCGAAACCGGCACCCGGTTCCGGCCCTCGGATGCGGCGGGACTCACGGCTGCCCTACGCGCGCTTATATCGATCGGGCCATCTGCGCGGGCCTCGATGGGAGAGGCAGGGCGCCGCCACGTTACTGATAATTTCTCCAAACGGGGGCTGCAACGCGCCACACTTCAGGTATATTGTGACGTGGTGGGCGAAAAAATGGCGCGAGCATAGTCTTCCATGCAGCAAGCCCTGAGACATCATTCCTCGATCCGCGCTGGAAACCCAGGCGCATCTGCGGCTTCCATTTTGGTGTTCAGGCATAGTGATCTGCGCGGATTCATCCTTGCGCTTGGCGCGTTGGAGACCTTGCGGGTTGCACATCCCCGCGCAAGAATATGCCTCGTCGCGCGCCCGGACATGGAGCCTTTCGCGACGCTCTGTCCATATGTCGATGACGTGATTGTCGATTTGGAACATGATGATAAACGCCGCCGCGGAGCCCGGATAACGGCGCTTCGCAGGTCGAATTTTGACTTTGTCTATGATCTCGATGGCGATGTTCGCAGCGAAACCCTGCTGCGGGCTCTAAAACCAAGATTTGGACCAGCCCCGCCAAGCAGCGGACCGACGCCGAGTGCCACCTTTTCAAGTGCACCCAAGCCGGGCAGCGTTGGCGAGATCCAGCGCCTTTCAGACCAATTGACCCTTGCGGGACTGGGGCTTACCCGCATTCCTGTCCCTGACTTGGATTGGGTTCGCCACAAACTCGGCGATCCACCAAGGCTTTCGCCAGAATATTTCGGGATTTCAGGCCGATTTGCGCTCATCTCAGTCAACAGCGAATCATCACCGAGCGAGCTGCATTGGCCGCAGACATCCATCGTCAGTCTCTGTCATCATTTGGTTCGCGCCGGGATCACACCCGTGCTGACCGGCGAGCGGGATGCCGGCGCGCTGGCGCAATCGGTGGAGATGTCCGTGCGCGAGGCAAAGAACCTCGTCGCCCGGGCAGATGCCAGTCAGCTGATCGCATTATCAAGTCTCGCTGAGGTGAGCATCGGACCCGACAGCGCATCGATCCAGATTGCAGGTCTTTGCGGGACACCCTGCCTGGTGCTGAGCACGACGCAAGCGGCGCGCGCCAGCCTCGACATCCCTTACACATCCGCCTTCATAACGGTACACGGCAAGAAAATCGCAGACATCCAGGCCGAAGCGCTCTGGCAGACATTGACGTGTTGGCAACAGGCTGCCATCGCCTCTCCGCTTGAAGAGTCGCCGGTGAATCGGCATATTGGCCCCTGAGTTGGAAGCTACCATAGGAGTGAAGTCATAGCTCGCAGACCCCACGCGGCCGCACCGCAAAAGAAAACCGGCCCACGCATAAACCGAGATATTCGTGCTGAGAAAGTGCTTCTCATCGACGAAGAAGGCGAGAAACAGGGCGTCATGCCCATCATGGCTGCACTGGATGCCGCACAAGAAGCCGGGCTCGACCTGGTGGAAGTCTCCCCTAACCAGGAAGTCCCGGTCTGCAAGATCATCGACTATGGTAAGCTCAAATTCGAAGAGCAGAAAAAGAAGGCTGCTGCGCGCAAGAAGCAGAAATCTGCGGATCTGAAAGAGATCAAAATGCGCCCAAACATCGACACCCATGACTACCAGGTGAAAACCCGGTCGATGACGCGTTTTTTCGAGGATGGGGACAAGGTGAAAGTCACCCTGCGCTTCCGTGGCCGCGAAATGGCCCACCAGCACCTTGGTATGGAGCTGCTTAAACGTGTCCAGCAGGACTTTGATGAATTGGCCAAGGTCGAACTGGAGCCCAAGCTTGAAGGCCGCCAGATGACCATGGTCATGGCGCCGCGATGAGCCGCGCGTGGCTGGTCTGCCTGGCCAGCCTGGCCTTGGCGGCGTGCGGAGGCGCAAGCGATGCCCCGGTCACAGCCCCTGACGACGCCCTCGTCCAACCCGAATGGGATGCCCTGGACCGCGTCGGCGCAGACACCTGTGGCATTCGTGTGGTTCGCGGTTTCCTCGGCAAAGCCGCCAGTGAGATTCCGGCCGAGCGCCTGCCTGAAATCGTCCGTATCCTGGCCCCTACAGACCAGGCCACCATGGATTACATCCAGGCCCGATTGAATGTCATGACAGATGAAGATGGCATGATCATTGGGTTCAAGTGCGGCTAGCCAATATTCCGGGTTGATTCCCTGGTCTTATTCAGTCATTAGACGCGGCTTCGGGTGCAGGGCGAACGGCATGCCTTCGCGCCTTTCAACACATGAAAAGCCAGGGCCGCCACTCTTCATGGCGTGAGCTCAGCGATAAGGAGTTTGAAATGCCGAAGATGAAGACCAAGAAGGCCGCTGCCAAGCGGATCAAGATCACGGCAACGGGCAAATTGAAAGCCGGTGTGGCTGGCAAACGTCACCGCCTGATTTCTCACAACGGCAAATACATTCGCCAGAACCGTGGCACCAAGGTGTTGTCGGAAGCCGATACGCCCCGTGTGAAGAAATTCCTGCCCTATGGCTGATAGGCCGTGCGCCATCACCTATTTCTGATCTTGATATCCAAAGGAGGCTGACCCATGCCCCGTTCTCGCAACAAAGTGCCCGCGCACGCCCGCCACAAAAAGATCCTCAAAGCCGCCAAAGGCTATCGCGGTCGCCGAAAGAATACATTCACCAATGCCCACGCCGCCGTCTGGAAAGCCGGCGAGTATGCCTATGTCGGTCGCAAGGTGAAAAAGCGCAAATTCCGCAGCCTGTGGATCCAGCGCATCAACGCCGCTGTTCGCGCCCATGATGGTGAGCTGACGTATAGCCGTTTCATCGACGGCCTGACCAAAGCCGGCATCGACATGGACCGCAAAGTCCTCTCCGACCTCGCCATCCGCGAACCAGACGCCTTCGGCGCCGTGGTCGCGCAGGCGAAAGCGGCGCTGGCTTAGGCAAGCCCCCCTGCCCAATAAGCACACCAGCCTCACTGACATGTCGGTGGGGCTTTTCTGTGCGTGTCTTTTCAGCAGGCAGAATAGCCTTTAGAAGGCGCTTCGAATTCAGAAGGCGAATGACGTGACCGACATCATCACCATCGAAACTGAAGCTCTGGCGGCCATCACTGCCGCCGCTGACCTTCCCGCCCTTGATGCCATTCGCGTGGCCGAGTTGGGCAAGAAGGGCCGGGTCTCTGGCCTCATGAAGACGCTCGGCAAGATGAGCAATGATGAGCGCAAGGAGATAGGCCCGAAGCTCAACGCCCTGAAAGAGCGGGTGGCCGCCGCCGTTGAAGCGCGCAAAGCTGTGCTGGAAGACGCCGCGCTTGAAGCACAACTCGCCACCGAAAAGATCGACCTCTCCCTGCCCCATCGCCCGGAGACGTCCGGCGCGCTTCACCCTGTCATGCAGGTCTTCGAAGAGATCGCAGCCATTTTCGGCGATATGGGCTTTTCCGTTGCCGAGGGCCCCGACATCGAGGATGACTGGCACAATTTCACAGCGCTGAACTTCCCTGAAGGCCACCCCGCGCGCGAGACCCATGATACGTTTTTCATGGCGCCGGATGGGGATGGGAACCAAAAAGTGCTGCGCACGCACACTTCGCCCGTCCAGATCCGCACCATGACAGAAGGCGAGCCGCCCATTCGCATTATCGCGCCAGGCCGGGTCTACCGAAACGATTGGGACGCCACCCACCCGCCGATGTTCCACCAGGTTGAAGGCTTGGTCATCGAAGAGGGCATCCATATGGGCCACCTGAAAGGCTGCCTGATCGATTTCGTGAAAGCCTTCTTCGAGATTGACGATGTGGAAAGCCGCTTCCGCCCGCACTTCTTCCCATTTACCGAACCAAGCGCTGAAATGGACGTGAAGTATCGCCGCGATGGCGACACCATCAAGATCGGCGCCGGTGAAGCGTGGATGGAAATCCTGGGTTGCGGCATGGTGCACCCCAAAGTGCTCACCCGTTGCGGCATCGACCCAGAAAAATATCAGGGATTTGCTTTCGGCATGGGCGTGGATCGCCTGGCAATGCTGAAGTATGGCATGCCGGACTTGCGCCCCTATTTCGAAGCTGACCCAGCCTGGACACGCCATTACGGATTCAAACCCTGGCTAACGCCCAGCGTGAGTGGCGGGCTCTCTTAAGCCTGGGGCATTTCAAATTCAGCGACACGGCAGGGGTGGCCGGGTGCATTCCGCTCGGAGACCATGGGGTGGAGCCTGCTCGGCAGACGCGTTGCAAAGGCAATAGGCGCCCCATGGCAGGGGAGATCAGCGTCTGTATTCCGGTGAATACAAAGAGGAGCGCTTGACGCACTGTCATTGCGCGCTGACCCTACAATCCATAAATGAGCAAAGGGGTCGCCATGGGTAGTGGCAACAAGGTTGAATTCTTCGTCGCGGTTTGTGCGCTGGTCAGTTCGTTGGCCGCGGTCTACATCGCTTGGGATCAGGGACGGGTCATGCGGGCACAGCAGCATGGTGCGGTCTACCCGGTCCTCCAGGTCGACGGGTACGCCGCGAATGACGGACGCGTTGGCCGCCTGGGAATCCGCGTTCAGAACTCCGGCGCGGGCCCAGCGCTGATCGAATCGGTCCAGCTGAGGATTGCCGGTGCACCCACCGAGGGCCTTGGACCGTACCTGGCCACAATGCCCATCGGCTATGAGCTTTCCTGGCAGGCGCTCACAGGCCGGGCCTTGGCTGCAGGCGATAGCGTGACCCCCTTGGACATTGCCTGGCCCATGGACGTATTTGGCCCGGACTTGGTCCAGCGCGTCACCGCCGATGCCGAAACATGGGTATTCGAAATCTGCTATTGCTCTGTGTTTGACCGCTGCTGGACCACGCGCTCCATAGGACAGTCGCGCGCCAATCGCGTCGAGTCCTGCCCGCGCAGTGAGCGCGATGTGTTTGAGGCGCTGGGACGCGAGAATGTTCGATTAATGATGCAGCGCTCGGAGGGTCTTGCCTCCCCGGCCAAAGATGGGCTCTAAGGCCCAATCAAATTCAAGGCATTCACCATGAAATTCACTGTGTCCTGGCTTGAGGACTACCTCGCCACAAAGCTCGACTTGCAAGGCCTCCTAGACGTGATGCTGAAGGCCGGACTCGAGGTCGAAGAAGTCATAAACCCTGCCGACGACCTGGCCGCGTTCACTATTGCCAAGGTGACTGCAGCAAAACCCCATCCCGATGCCGACAAGCTGAAGATCTGCACCGTCGATACTGTCGATGGCGAGAAACAAATCGTCTGCGGTGCGCCGAATGCCCGCGCGGGTATGACGGCTATATACGCCCCGCTCGGCGCCTATATCCCCGGCCTGGACTTTGCGCTCGACAGGAAGCCACGAAAAATTCGCGGCGTGGAAAGCCATGGCATGATGTGCTCCACCAAGGAGCTGAATGCTGGCGAGGACCATGACGGAATTGCAGACCTGGAAGACAGATGGATTCTGGGGACACCGGCGGCCGAAGCGCTTGGCCTGGACGATCCCGTGATCGATTTTGAGGTTACGCCGAACCGGCCCGATTGGCTTGGTGTGGAAGGCATCGCGCGAGATCTGGCTGCAGCCGGTGCCGGCCGCTTTCTTCAACGCGAAATCAAGGCGCCTGTTAGCAAATTCAAATGCGAGCAAGATATCCGCATAGAAGCCGAAGACGCCTGCCCCGTCTTTGCAGGCGCGCTGATCACCGGCGTGAAGAACGCCCCCTCACCGGATTGGATGCAGGCGCGACTCAACGCGGTTGGCATCAAGCCGAAAAACCTCC
>JBCCTK010000032.1:0-24078 GCA_039198685.1 Pseudomonadota bacterium
CTGACGATTACCCTTTGGTAACACAGGTAAACTTTGTGTGAATTTTGCAACACCCGGGATTAACCACCCGGGTGTTCTGCATTGTCGGGTTTGGCCGAAAAATATCTGAAAAACAGATAGGTGTGAACGGGCGGACACTTTTGAAGCTTGCAACACGCGATCACGTTCCTTTTCCGCCTGGATTCATTCGGAAGTCCAGAACAGGCGAGAAACTTGCAACGACCCACCACAAGAGCATATGGGCGGATCACTTTTCAGGTTCTGAGCCATTTGCACAGGACCGGGGCTAAGCCCGGATGGATAACGGGGCCAAGAGCCAGAGAAGCTGGTGGGACTGATGATGTTAACCTTTCGGAAAGCGGCACGCCGCATTTTACCCAATGGCACTGCGCGACAGCGTGGTCTTAAGCGTTGGTGGATGGTCATGACAGACGAAGAGCGCCGCCGCACGATGTTGCGGGGGGTTTCGGTGGCTGTGGCTGCAGTTGGTGTCACAACCGTGCTCCCCTTAGTGGGCCAGTCCTATGAACACCAGCGGGAGGAAGCGGATGCGCGCCTGCGGGCCAGCCTGTTTGCCGATTTTGGGGATGGTGGCGACGCCATGCGAGCCCATCCAGATGCGCCTTCCCTTATCCAGCATCCATGGATTGTTCGCCTCGAAGACAGTTTTGACCGTGATAGCCAGTCCATCCTTGGTCGGCATGCGGCGCGCGACCGCGATGCGGCAGCGTTACACTCGCTTGTAGATTTCAATCCGGCAGACCTTTCTCGCGCTGAAGACCTGACTCGCGAACACCATTGCTTGTCTGAAGCCGTCTACTATGAAGCGCGTAGTGAGTCGGCATCGGGCCAGCTTGCGGTTGCAGAAGTTATTGCAAACAGAGTGCGCGATCACCGTTACCCGAATTCAATCTGCGAGGTGGTCTACCAAGGCGCAACGCGCACGACGGGTTGCCAGTTCACTTTCACATGTGATGGCGCACTTGCATTGCGTCCGCGCGGTGAGCGGTGGACCAAGGCCCAGGCCGTCGCCGCCCAGGTGATGCTGGATTTACACGAGCCGCGCACCGCTGAAGCCACACACTACCATGCTACCTATGTTGATCCGGTCTGGAACTCTGGCCTGGTTCGTACCCAGAAGATCGGATTGCACATCTTCTATCGGTTCCCGCAGGGACGTGAGTGGTCCGATGCACGCGCGCGCCTGGCAGCCCGCCGTGTGGCAGAAGCAGCCACTCGCATCCAAACCGTATCCGCAGATGCGCCCCCACCAGAGCGCGATCTGAATGTGATTCAGGCGGCGCCTGTCATTGCCTCGAACGCCGCTGCAGCCGCAGCCCCATAGGGCCCGATTCATGACCGATGATCCTCGTCCGACAATTTTCGAGGATGTCGACACCTATATCGACACGCTCTTCATACCAGACGATCCGGTGCTTGATGCTGCGCTTGAGCGCGCACGAATGGCGGGTTTGCCTGACATTCATGTGTCTCCGGGCCAGGGAAAATTTCTGTATCTCCTTGCAAAGTTGGTGGGTGCCAAGCGCATTCTGGAGATCGGGACGCTTGGGGGATATTCGACGCTTTGGCTCGCCCGCGCCATGGGACAATCAGGAGAACTGATCAGCCTGGAGATTGATCCATCTCACGCCGATGTGGCCCGCGAGACAGTGAATCGTGCTGGTTTTGGTGCCGTGTGCGACATTCGCACCGGCGCCGCGCTGGATCAGCTGCCAGACTTGGAAGGCCCATTCGATGTGGTCTTTCTCGATGCCAATAAGGAATCCTATCCCGCTTACCTGGCCCATGCTGTGCGAATGACCCGTCCGGGTGGGCTGATCCTCGCTGATAATGTGGTACGGCGCGGTGAAGTCCTGTCGCGGTCCATGGATCCGAACGTGATTGGTGCAGCAGCGTTTAACCAGGCCCTGGCTGGCCACCCGAAACTGGAGGCGATCGTGCTGCAGCAGGTCGGGTTGAAGGGTCATGACGGATTGGCCCTCGCGCGGGTGAAGGACGTTTAGGCCCGAACCGGGAGTTCGGCCATCAGTCTTCTACGCAGGCGCTTGGGGAAGAACCGCGCCACGAAATTCGCTCGCTTGGCGTCCTTGCCCACCAAATAGTGCACATCGTCGCCATGGGCGGCTTCCCATGCCATCTCAGCAGCCATGGACACGGGGTATACATTGGCGCCGCTGTCGCGGATCTGATCGGCCATTTTAACATTGGCGCCCTCTGCATTGCCGATTTCGAGAATAGGCGTGTCGATGAACCAGGGCATCAAGCTCACCACACGTATGCCGATGTCCTTGAACTCCACATCGAGTGCTTCGGTCAGGCCGCGCACGGCAAATTTTGTGGCGGAGTAAACCGCCAATTGGGGTGCCCCAACCAGGCCTGCGGTTGAGGCTGTGTTGATTATCCGTGCGCCGGTGGTCGCCTTGAGCGTTTCGAGACACGCTTCGATGCCGTTGATGACGCCCTTAAGGTTGATGTCCACGACCCAGTCATTGTCGTTGCCCGTGACGTCTTCGAACCAACCGTGGCGACCGACCCCAGCATTGTTGAACAGCACGTGCATGCGGCCACCTGTTGCCTTGGCGAAGCCGGCGACGGCCTCCGCCCAGTCCTCGCGATTGCGCACATCAAGCCTGGCGACGTGGCAATTGTCGCCGCCAACCACATCAGCGACTTCTGCAAGACCATTCTCATTGATGTCGTAAAGCCCGACAAACCAGCCCCGCTGGGCAAAATATCGGGCCGATTCGGCGCCAATTCCGCTGGCTGCGCCAGTGATGAATATGCATTTGCGCCCGTTCGAAAGGCCCATCTGCTTTCCTCCCAAGGTTATATCTTATTGTATGTACGTCAAACCACATCGAGCCCAAGGTCAATGTTCGGTGCCGAATGGGTGAGGGCTCCCGATGAAATAAAGTTGACCCCTGTCTCGGCAATCGAGGCCACGGTTTGCAGCGTCACCCCGCCCGAAGCCTCTGTCGTGCACCGTCCATCCACCATCGCCACTGCGTCACGCAGCATGTCTGGAGACATATTGTCGAGGAGGATGGCATGGGGCGCCCCCTCTAGCGCTTCTCTCAACTGCGCCAGAGTATCGACTTCGATTTCGACCATGCGCAGATGACCTGCATAGGCATGGGCGCGCTCTAACGCGGCCCTGATCGAACCACAGGCCGCGATATGGTTATCCTTTATCAGGATTGCGTCATCCAGACCGTAGCGATGGGACGTTCCGCCGCCGCACCGTACGGCGCGTTTCTCCAGGGCGCGATGGCCGGGGGTTGTTTTTCGGGTGCAGACAATCTGGGTGTCCGTGTGGGCAATAGCGTCAGCAAAGGCCCGGGTGAGCGTAGCCACCCCTGATAACCGGCCCATAAAGTTCAAAATGGGACGTTCGGCAATCAAGATAGACCGGGCGGGTCCATCCAATACGGCGATCGTGTCGCCCGGCGAAACGCGGGCGCCATCGCCCCGTTTGATATCGAGCTTGAAGCTGTCATCGACGCATTTAAGGACATAGGCTGCCGCGTCCAAACCGGCGATTGTTGCCTCTTGTCGTGCGCAGATTGAGGCCTTCATCTGCGTGCCCGGTGGAATCGTCGCGTCCGTTGTCAGGTCTCCCGCACGGCCAAGGTCTTCGGCCAATGCAAGGCGCACGATGGGATCGAGGATGATATCCGGCAACGGTGGTGGGGCCAATTCAGTCATGTTGATACAGCTTCAGCGACCATCGTTTGGGTGGATATGAAACTGCGCTTCGCCTCAGCCTGCAAGCTTGGGAAATCGCTGCGATAGTGGCCCCCGCGGCTTTCTTGGCGCCCCAAGGCGCAAGACCAGATACCCTTCGCCACCTCAACTTCATTTGCGCGACCCCATTTGTGCATGATTTCGTCAATTGTCTCGCCCAAATCGGTCAGCCCGGCTTCGTTGCGCACCACCCCACAATGGGCCTGCATGACTTGGCGCAATTGGGTAAGCCCAACTGATGGCAGAGTGGGTGGTGCAATCCCCGCGCTTTCGCTTGTCTCCGTTGCGTCACTCTCCTTCAGTCTCTCGGCGATGCGATCGGCAAAGACCACCGCTTCGAGCAGGGAGTTAGATGCCAGGCGGTTGGCGCCATGGGCACCTGTAGAGGCACATTCCCCGCACACGGAAAGGCGATCAAGGCTCGTCTTGCCCCATAAATCACTCACGATCCCACCCATATGATAGTGCGCTGCGGGTGCCACGGGGATCGCCAATTCTCGCGGGTCGAATCCTGCCGCCAAACAGGCCTGGAAGACGGTGGGGAAGAGATCGGGGAATTGATCTCCGATGGCTGGACCCGCTTTTAGAAAAGCGCCCCGGCCGGCAAGGCGCTCGGTGTGGATTGCCCGGGCAACTTCATCGCGCGGGGCGAGATCGGCTTCCCTATGATAACGGCCCATGAATGCGGTGCCGTCTGTGTTGACAAGGATCGCGCCATCGCCGCGCAAGGCTTCGGTCGCGAGCGGCGCAGGGTCCAGGCCCACATCCATCGCAGTTGGGTGGAACTGCACGAACTCCAGGTCCGAGAGGACGGCGCCAGCGATGGATGCCATGGCCAAAGCGTCGCCTCGCGCACTGGCAGGGTTGGTCGTCACGTCGAACAGGCCCCCCGTGCCACCTGTGCAGAGAACTGTTTCCCGCGCCGCGAGCGTGCCCAGTTTACCGTCTCGGGTTGCCGAGATGATCCCTGAGACATCGCCATTTGCCGCTTGAAGCAAGCCGCTGGCCTTGATGCCTTCGACCACCGTGATGTGGTCGCTAGCCGTTACGGCACTGACCAAAGCGTTCATGATTGCGCGTCCGGCCAAATCTCCCGCCACGCGGGCGATGCGGGGATGGGAATGCGCAGCTTCCAGTGAAAGCGCCAGCGTTCCGTCGGGTGTGCGGTCGAAGGGTACGCCAAGTTCGATAAGGTCCCGCACCCGGGCTGGGCCTTCATTCGCAATCAAATGGGCCACCGCCGGGTTCACCAGGCCTACGCCTGCCGCCATCGTATCGTCGGCATGGGATTGAGGGCTGTCGCTGGGGGCAAGGGCTGCAGCAAGCCCCCCTTGGGCCCACGCCGAGGAGGCAGATTTGCCAAGGGGCGCGGGCGTGATCACCGTGCAGCGGCGCGGTGCGAGTTTCAGGGCGAGGAATAGTCCGGCGAGGCCGGCGCCAACAATCAGAACATCCGTTGCCGTGGCGCCTGCTGCGCTTTTAAGACGAATGGGCTTTGGCATCAGGAAGTCGCGCCGCCTCGCGTGCGCCAAAACTCGACCAAATCGGCATAGTTGCGATCAAACCATGTTCCAGACATACGCCCCGGCGCGGTTGGTTTCACCGTAAAATGGTCAGGCAGATAGCCTTCAATGCCGCGGCCTTGGGTGAGCGAAGAGATAACGGTCGAGCGGATTTCGACGAAGTCTCCTTCAATCTTGATGGTGCAGCTTTGTTCCATCTCGACGGGGGTTGGATCGGTCGGGCCACAGGTTTCCGAGCTTATGAAGCTGCAGTCGCGATATTCCGTTACCGGATCTTCCAGACCGATGCTCATGACTCCGCGAATGGTGCATCCTTTGGTTTTGATATCGGTCCGAAACTCCCAGGACCCTGCAGGGTCTTCTGCCCATGCCCCCAGAGGTAACAGAGATCCCAAAACGGCAATTAGGTACAGCATTCGCATCATGACATGCCTTCGACTTGGCGCGTGAATTCACTCGCATGGGAGCCGTGGGACACCAAGGTGCCGGTCATCAGGTCGCCAGAGCGGATCTTCAGCACAAAATTGTCGGGCCAATACGCCGGTGTTGGATCGCCGACGAGAAATTCTTCGATGGTCGACCGAATGATTAGCCGATTATCTGTTCGGTTTGCGATGCAAGATTGGCGCACAACCCATTCTATATTGGCGGCAGAACATACCTGGCGCGCGGTTAACTCACAAGGATATACGCCGGACGGGTCAGGCGCGCGCAGATGGGCGACGCCACCGAAGTCGCAAGTATCGCCCGTGAATGACCGAAAGTTCCATGCGCCCACAATCGAATGGGCTTCCGGCGCCTGCTCGGTTTCGTGTGCTTGAGCCATTGCCATGCTGGGCCCGATCATTGCGCTCGCGAGCACGAAAAGAGATGCCAGGATGGGTCTCACGATATGCCATCCACCTGGCGTCTGAACTCCACCGGGGCTGTGACGGCAGACACCAAAGCGCCATACATGCGGATCGGGCTCTTTACTGTAACAGCAAAATTATCAGGGACGTAGTTGAAGGAAAAATTCTCTAGTTCGCCTTTGCGTTCGAGGACTTCAGCAATTTCTGAGCGGATCGAAACCTGGTCACCAAAGCGGCGCGCCTGGCAGCTCTGGCGCACAATCGACTGCCCCCACAGGGAGCACATTTCTAATGCCGTCAATTCGCAAGCGTACAGATCCTCCTGGTTCTCAGAGTCGTGGGAAAGGTGCATCGTTCCCGACATTATGCACTGGCCATCGCGGTAGGGCTGGGTCTGAAAAGACCAAATGCCCAGAATATCGCTTGGGTCTGCGTCCGCCGTGGCCGGCCCTGCGAATGCCCCTGACAGCATTATGAGTGCCAAGGTAAATGCCTTCTGCATGGGAACCTCGCTGCCATCCCGAAACCAATGCCGCCAGTGTTCACCGTGGGCCTGGCGGTTTCAAGGTAAAACTCATGCGTTGATGCGCTCAACGTCCACCATGTCAATGTCCATGGGCTTGAGACCCGTTTTGAAAGCCAGCGGTTTGGCCATCTTTGGAAGGTCCAGCATCGCGTCGATGGCAGCTTTCGCCTGAATACGCACGCTCTCTTCTATCACCACTTCATGCTTCATCCCGACAAGGCAATCATGGATATTCTCTAGCGTGATGCGCTTCATGTGCGGGCAAAGATTGCATGGGCGGATGAAGTTTACATCGGGGTTTTCAGCGGCAACATTGTCACTCATCGAGCACTCTGTGAGAAGAACAACGCGGGTGGGCTGCTTCTCGTCGACATAATTGGCAAGGGCAGACGTGGATCCCGCAAAGTCCGCGGCTTCCAGCACGTCCGGCGGACACTCTGGGTGCGCCAGGATAACGACACCGGGATGGGCTTCGCGAAGCTGATCCACATCTTCAGCGTTGAACAACTCATGCACTTCGCAGGCGCCGGGCCATGTCATGATGCGAATGCCTGTCTGGGCGGCGACATTCTTCGCAAGATATTGGTCGGGCACAAGGATCACTGTATCGGTGTTCCATTCGGCGGCGACAGCTTCGACCACCTGGGCCGCATTCGAGCTGGTGCACGTGATGTGGCATTCGGCTTTCACGTCGGCTGTGGTGTTCACATAGGTGACCACAGGATAATCTGGGTAGCGCGCCTTGATGAGGCGGACGTCTTCGCCGGTGATCGATGCTGCCAGCGAACAACCGGCCTGCAGGTCTGGAATCAAAACTGTCTTCTCAGGCGCGAGGATTTTTGATGTCTCAGCCATGAAATGCACACCCGCCTGGACGATCACGCTGGCTTCGGTTTCAGCCGCTTCACGCGCCAATTGCAGGCTATCGCCGCGAAAGTCACCAACAAGCCGAAATATGTCCGGTGTCATATAATTGTGCGCCAGGATGACTGCATCTTGAGCGGCTTTTAGCCTATTAATCGCATGCACCAGCGGTGCAATGGCAGGCCATTCCATCGGTGTAATGAAGTCTTTAACTAATGGATAAAGCGCATCGGTCGCTGCCTTGACCTCGGCTGTGTAGGGTAAGCCTCGTGCTTCAGCAGCCGTTTCGGCGCGGCGCGGCGTAGGTGTCGGACATCCAGGTCCGCTATCGATCAATCGTGCCATGTCTACCTCCTATTGCACCCCCATAGCCGGGGGATCATTCTTTTGCTCGTTCTGAGTATAACTTGATTATGTTTAAAGGCCTTTTCAAGCCTGGAAGCTGTCAACGCAGGAAATTCTAAGCGCGAATGGCTATTCTATCAGCTTATGCGCAATTTGAGCATAAGTTCCTACCCGAAGAGCAATATTTTCACAAGAGAAAAGTGTGATGCGTCGATGCTGAAAAGGAGAAGTCGAGGCGCCAGCTATGGTTCAATTGCCTGGGATGCCACTACGGGCCAGGGAATCGGCGCGTTCATTGCCAGGATCGCCCGCATGTCCTTTTACCCAAACCCACTCGATAGTATGACGCTCGGCGGCCGTCTCCAGGGCTTGCCAGAGATCTTTATTCTTGACGGGTTTTTTCGATGCCGTCTTCCAGCCATTGCGTTTCCAGCTGTGAATCCACTTTGTGAGCCCATCTTTCAGATAGGTGCTATCGGTATGAAGCCTCACCTTGGAGGATCGTTTCAGTGCATTGAGCGCTTCGATTGCCGCAAGCATTTCCATACGGTTGTTTGTTGTCTCCGGGTCGCCTCCAAAAATTTCCTTTTCGTGGTCGCCCGATTTCATTAACGCACCCCAACCGCCTGGTCCGGGATTGCCTGAACAGGCGCCATCGGTCCAGATTTCTATAAGATCGGCCAAAAGGCGGTTCCTTTCTCCATCGAATTCCTGGTGCGCCTTAAAACGCACTGGCTGGATCAGCGATTTTCGCCTGACCCCTCGGTCGGACAATCAGAATGAACATGCCGGCCACGCCGAGCCCAGCGACGGAGCCAACGACGATACCTGTCAAGCCAGCGCCGACTAAAACCTGCAAGTGAAAGCCCTCGCTCGTCGCCGATAGGCTGGTGCCACCAAGGCCCGAAAACATGGTTCCACCAATCAAACAGGGCATCGATACCAGGATAGCCCCCCAGATCGACCCCCATCGCAGATATGGGCTCACACGCTTCACGCCCTTTCCCGGCAGGCGTCCGAGGGAAAACCGCAAAACCAGCGTTGCGATCGGGATCGAAATGAAGAAAATGTACCAGTTGAACAGGCAGGCGAGGAGTGCGCCCATGGCGCCGACTGCCATCGGGTTGCCATCAAGAGAAGAATCAAAAACTCCGGCGCCAAAAACCACCTCGCCAATCGCCCATCCAACTGTCGCGATGACCAGTGCGACAAAGGCTACAGCCAGCACGGCTGTGACAGCGCCGAGGAAGGCTCCCAGCCAAAGCCGCTTGATCTTGTGGCTACCGGGTTGAGCATAACCATAGGGCTGGTCTTCGGTGAATCCTGAGGTGGCGACGCGTTCGGTTGTCCCGTCCATGGTGCAATTTCCCTTACAGGCCGTAGCTGTCGGCGCCAGAAGCCTGTCTATGGAACCTCAGCCTTTGGGCATATTCCAGCGGATTCTTGGGCCGTACGAGGGCATCGGTGGGTGTGGTGGCCCAATCCACCATTCGAGTGAGAAAGAATCTTAGCGCTGCGGTCTGACAAAGCGTTGGCAGGGCCTCGCGTTCGAACTGGGTCAATTGCCGAACACTCTCATAGCCAGACAGGAGCGCTGCGCCATGGCTGAATGAGTATTGCAGCCCGCTGGACGAGCCCTGATCATCAAACGCCCAAGCATTCAGGCAAACCGCTATATCGTAGGCAAGCGCATCGCTGCAGGCAAAATAGAAATCGATGATTCCGGAAAAATCCTGGCCAAGAAAAAACGAATTGTCCGGGAAGAGATCGGCGTGGATCGTGCCGCATGGCAAGTCTCCCGAGACGCTGCGCGCGTTCAGAACGGATACCAGGTCCCTCTCAATTTCAGTGTCCAACCCGCGCTCCAGCGCCTCTGCGCCCAATCGGCAGGACGCCCAAAGGCCCCGGAAACTGCCCGGCCCGAGATTATTGGGTCGTTTCATTTGGAAATCGGCGAGAGCCCCGTGCATGCGCGCAAGACCCTCTCCAATCCCGCGGCACTGCTCACGGCTCGGTCTCGTCGGGCTTAGTCCGTCGAGAAAGCTAATGATGACGGCGGGTCGACCACACAGCGTGCGCAGCGCCACCCCATCGCGCGCCAAAATAGGTTCGGGACACGGGAAGCCTTTTTTTGCCAGGTGTTGTTTCAACCCAATGAAATAGGGAAGGTCGCTTGCATCGACGCGTTTTTCAAACAGCGTCAGGATGAAGCGGCCAGCCGCGGTCTCAAGGTAGTAGTTCGAGTTCTCGACCCCTTCGGCTATGCCTTTGAAGCTGCGCGCTTCGCCAAGGTCATAGTCGGCGAGAAATGTATCCAGAGCATCATCATCGACTTGGGTATAAACAGCCATGTGTTCAGCCTAGGCCGGTGCGCTCTCCTCTGGAACCCATTGATCGCGCTGAAGCGTACGACCCATAAGCAAGAAGTGCAGTGCCGCCCAGAGCAGAAAGAGCGAGCCCGCCGATACGCCTATTCGATTGCCAATGGCACGGGCGGGCTTGCAATAGGTGTCATTGTTCGCCGTGGCCTCCGCCAGGGCGGTCCCCTCCAGTGCACCCTCCGTCCCCCTCAGAGTCGCCCTGAGGCCCTTTTCGATGGTCCCGCAATCAGACGCGGAGATTGGTGCATCGAGTTGAGCGAGATGGTGTTTTGTTCCCTGGTCAGAAATCCAGCCCACCGCGGGTGGTCCAAGGCCGTAGCCGATCAGATTGACCACAAACAATAATAGCGCCGCAGCTGTGGCGCGCATGCGCGGCTCGACCAGTTTTTGCGTCACAGCGAACATCGGCGCCAGGTAGGAATACCGCAGGATGGCCGCGATAACGAGCACTGGGATGGCCAGCCAGATTGCCGTTGCGCCAGAAGAAAACCCGACAGTGTTGTAGCCGAATATCATAAGCGGTACGCAGAGGCTCAACCCAAGCGCTGGCAGCCAACTGTCGGAGTTAGGATGTCGGTTGCGGACGCGGTCAGCGACAACGCCGGACCCGAACGTGCCGATCCCGGCTGCGACGCCGAGCACGCCGCCATAAATAATGGCTGCTGTCATAAGGTCCAGTCCGTGGGCCCGCATCCAGAACGGGGCAATGAACTGGCCAATGCCATAGCCGGCGAATGATGCCATCGCGCCGCCGAAGGATACATGCCAAAAGGATGGTTTGGCGAACACGACGCTGAACACTTTGAAGGGGGATGGCATTTGGCGCGCAGCCGCCGCGGCGGCCCCACCCGGATCGGAGAAACCGCGCGGGGGCTCCTTCACCGTCATCTTGAAAATGACGGCGCCCAGAATCCCCGGCAAACCCATCCAGATGAAAGCGTCGCGCCAATCGAGTCCTCCGCGTGTTGCGATATAGGCCCCGCCCAGCGCGGCGAGCATGGACCCAATGGGGATCCCGAGCGCGAAGATCCCGAGCGCTGAAGCACGCTTTTCAGGTGGGAAGTAATCTGAGATGAGAGAATGGGATGGAGGGGAGCAGCCAGCTTCACCAATGCCAACCCCGATCCGCGCCAGCGCAAACTGCATCGTGTTCTGGGCAAGGCCACAGGCGACGGTCATTGCGCTCCAGGCTGCCATGGCGATCGCTATGATCCATGTACGGCTGCGTCGTTCGGCCAACATCGCAAAGGGGATGCCGAGCAGCGTATAGAGTGTTGCAAAGGCGAGGCCTGACAGAATTCCGATCATGAAATCGGAAAGGCCAAACGTCTCTCGGATTTGCTCTCCGAGAACGCCAATCAAGGTCCTGTCGATGAAGTTGAATGTGTAGACGACGATAAGGGCGAAAAGGACGTAAGCGCGGTAACCCGAAGAGCCATATCCCTGCGCTGTTTGTGCTTCAACAGTCTGTGTGGCCTCTGCTGTCGTATCACTCATGATGTTGCTCCGGCGATGTCGGCCACATAATCCCGGCGCAATGTTCGTGCGGACATTAAAAAGCAAAACGCTGCGACAATGAACCAAAGCGTTGTGACCGCCATGGAGAGTTTCAGGCCGGTCGACCGAGCCTGGGCACAGGCCGCTGCCTGAGCTTGCTCTAGGCCCTCCCGAGCACTGCAGATTGCCGCGTCTATACCATCAATACTGGCAAGCTGGGAGCTGATAAACAGATCGCTGACAATGCCCACAAATTGTGGGCCAATACCGTTGCCAATGATTGAGACAATGATCAGCAATATTGCAATCGCTGTGGCCCGTGAGCGAGCAGAGACGACACCTTGTCCGATATTGTATTGGGCGCCGAGATAGGCGTAGTGACACATGGCTCCGAGCGCCCAGAGAACGAACAGAACCGTCAAGTTAGAACTGAAGAACGCGCCGATATAGAGCGGTACAGCCAATAGCAGGCCGAGTGCAGGCACCCAAGCGACGGCTGTTGGGGAGCGGGGTGAAAACCGATCCGTCAACCATCCGCCCAAAAACGTCCCGACCGCTGCCACAGCGGCAAGGGGAGCGCCATAATTGACGGATGCATCGCGCACACTCAGTCCGTGTTCGCGAATTAGGAATGGAATCTGGAACGTGAACAGCCCGTAGCCAACAAATGCCACCAGGGACGCGCCGACTGCCATCCACCAAAAGGTTGGTTTGCCCGCAAGTTCCTTCAAAGTTTCACCCGTCGAGGCCTTCTCGACTCTCACTGCATTGGGAGGATCAGAATATCCGCGTGGCGGCTCACGGACGGTTAACATCAGCACAACAGCAATAAGTACGCCAGGCGCACCGATCACGACAAAGGCGATCCGCCAGCCTTCAACCGTCGACCAGTCAAGGCCGGAAAACAGCCAGCCAAAACCGATCGAGTCCAGCCAGGCGCCAAATGTTGCACCTTCCATGTCAGCGATAGGTCCACCGAAGAGATACGCAAGGACGGCACCGATCGTCACACCCATGGAGTATATACCCAAGGCTGTCGCTCGATGTTTGGCGGGGTAGTAATCTCCGATAATCGAGTTGGCGGGGGGTGTGCATCCTGCCTCGCCAATAGCCACGCCGATCCGGAAGATCACCAGCGTAAGAAAGCCGGCGGCCACGCCGCAAAGCGCGGTCATGACAGACCACAATACAATACACAACGAGATAATCTGGACGCGATTGAAACGGTCTGCAGCCATCGCAATAGGCAGACCCATCATCGCATAGAAGATGGCAAAGGGCCATCCGGCAAGGAAGCCAAACTGAGTGTCGGTCAGGCTAAATGTTGTGATGATTGGCTCAGCCAGCACGCCAACCAAATTCCGGTCTACAAAGTTGAGCGTATAGACCACCATCAAGGCAAACAGCACATAGCTGCGATAGGGTTTTGAGCGATAGCCAGTTAGGTGCCCTTGATGCTCAATGTCATCAGCCTTCGCCGTTAAAGCGTCCATTGCCCGACTTCCTCCCAAGAGCCTGCCTTTTCGGCAGTGCTGAAATCATCACGGTTCAGCCTAAACAGGTCCACGGCTTCCGCAAGCCAAATCCATATGATTGATCAGATCAGCCCTGAGCTTTTAAAGCTTGTTACGCCGCCCTTGCCGGCAATGAGATGATCGTGAACTTTGATTTCCAGCGGGGTCAACGCATCGATAATTTCGCGGGTTATGTCGATATCGGCGCGCGATGGTGTCGTATCGCCCGAAGGATGATTGTGAACGAGGACGAGGGCGCTGGCGGCAAGCTCCAAAGCCCGTCGCGCAATCTCCCTGGGATACACCGGCGCGTGGTCCACAGTGCCAAGGCCCATGATCTCATCGGCGATGAGTTGGTTCTTCCGGTCCAGGAACATAACCCGGAATTGTTCGCGGGATTCGTGTTGCAACGCCTGGCGAACATAGGCCAGCAACGCCGCCCATGACGAGATCACAGGGCGGGCAGCAATTTCCTCCCGGGCCGCGCGCTGGTGTAGCTCATTCGTGGCGCCCAGATAGGCTGCTGCGCTTTCACCAACACCGTCGATGCGCGTGAGATCTCTCGGCTCTGCGCTCAATACGGCGGACAGAGACCCAAATCGCTTGAGCAAGGCTTTTGCGATGGGTTTCACATCGCGGCGTGGGATGAACGCAAATAAGAGCGCTTCCAGCACTTCATAATCGTCCAGCGCGCTTGGGCCGCGCTTGAGAAGTTTGCCACGCAACCGCTCGCGATGACCCTGCCAGTGGGGCTTGGTCACACTCAGCGTTCTTGCCCGATGATGTAGGGCCTGTGGTAGCCCTTCGGGCTTGTGGTAAATATCTCAACACCGTCTTTTGTCACACCGACTGAGTGTTCAAACTGGGCTGAGAGCTGCCGGTCGCGGGTCACGGCAGTCCATCCATCTGACAAGATGGCGGCGTCTTTGCGTCCTAGGTTCAACATCGGTTCCACGGTGAAGAACATACCGGGCTCCAAGATGGGGCCCGTTCCTGCTTTTGCGTTGTGCACGACATTCGGCTCGTCGTGGAACAGGCGACCGAGGCCATGGCCGCAGAAGTCATCAACGACGGCAAGCCGGTTCTTGCGGGCGATGGCTGCTATGGCCGCGCCGATATCACCAAGATGGGCGCCAGGCTTTATGGTTTCGATCCCGGCCATGAGGGCATCATACGTCAAATCCATAAGGCGTTCGGCCTTACGCTTTGGCGTACCCGCGGCGTACATGCGGCTGTGGTCGCCGTGCCAGCCATCTACAATAACCGTGACATCTATATTCATGATGTCACCGTCTTTCAGCACGCGTGGCCCTGGGATTCCGTGGCAGATGACATGGTTCAGTGAGATGCACGAGGCATGGCGGTAGCCGCGATAGCCGATCGTCGCAGACTGGGCGCCATTGTCGTAGACAAAGTTCCGGATCAGGTCGTCGAGGTGTGCGGTTGTGATGCCCGGCTTCACTTCGCCGACCAACATATCGAGGCATTCGGCCACCAATTTTCCGGCTTTGCGCATGCCGTTAAATCCGGCTGTGTCATGGATGCGGATTTCGCCGGTGCGCATCGGCATAAGGTCTGTTTGTACAGTGCTCATTTCACACGTGCCCCGGGACTGAGTTGGGCGGGCACCCAAGGCAGGGCACGCCGCACAGTGATCTCTTCGAGACTGATATGACAGTCATAGACGAGAACTTCCACCCCTGCGTCGGCAGCGGCAACGAGTCCAGCATGGTAAACCGGGTCCAGATCCGGGGCTGTGGAGAAGGCGACACAGTCACTGCGCTGGACAATGAAGAGCATAACAGCGCGCTGTCCGGCGGATACCTCACCCGCCAGGTCCACGAGGTGTTTGGCGCCGCGGGCGGTGACGCTATCGGGAAATTCAGCCAGATCTGCAGTGCGCTTCAAGTGGCAATTCTTAACCTCGACAAACGTCTTCAAACCTTCGGTTTCGAGCAGAATATCGACACGCGAGCGCTCGGCATATTTTACTTCGCGCTTCAATGTACCGAACCCGTCAAGAGGGGATATTTGACCCGTGCGAATGGCCTCTTCAGCCAGTTTGTTGGGATTATTCGTGTTGATCGCAACGAGGCCACCATCGGCTTCGACCAACTCCAGGGTGTGCTTCAGCTTGCGTTTCGGATTGTCGGAGGTTGAAAGCCAAACTCGGCTCCCTGGGGCTTTCAGACCCATCATTGAGCCGGGGTTGGGGCAATGGGCCGTGATGGCAGCGCCCGTATCCTCAAGCGTCACATCGGCCAGGAAGCGTTTGTATCGGCGGTGCAGTATCGCGGGTATAAGAGTTGGGAAGCGCATGGCTTCCACATAGGCCTGCATTCGCTTAGCGTGAACCAAAAGAAGAAGAATTTGGAGGACACAGCATATGACGCATCACGCAGATCCTAAGCAATTCTCGCGCTTCCAAGCCTGGCCCATGACCCCAGCGATAGGTGCTGAAATCGAAGGTATAGATTTGCGCACTCTATCCGACGATCTGATCGCAGAACTCCGCCAGGCCCTATTGAAATATCAGGTGCTCTTTTTCCGGGACCAGGACATCGAACAGCGCCATCACATCGCATTCGCAAAAGCATTTGGCCATCTCGAAATTCACCCGGCAACACCCAAGGACCAAGTGCACAGGGAAGTCCTGAGAATTTCCCACGGGCCGAGGTCGCGCGGATCTGAAAACAGATGGCACTCCGATGTTACCTGGCGGGCTGAGCCATCTCTCGGTTCTATTCTTCGCGCCATTGAGATCCCTCCCGTTGGCGGTGACACGCTTTTTGCCAACATGCAGCTCGCCTATGACCGATTGGACGACACCACCAAGGATCAGATCACAGGCTTGACGGCGGTCCATGATATTGCACGCGTCTTTGCAAAACGGCTGAACCTGTCTCCTGAGGCGCTCCACGAAAAGTATCCGCTGATCGAACATCCCGTGGTGCGCACCCATCCAGAAACTGGCGCGCGGACTCTATATGTGAATGCCGCCTTCACCAGCCACATCAAGGATATGAGCCGTGCAGAGAGCGATACCGTTCTGGAGCGGCTTTATCGCACGGCCGCTAATCCAGAGATCCAGTGCCGCTTCCGCTGGACGCCTGGCTCCATCGCCTTTTGGGACAATCGCGCCTGCCAGCACTTTGCCGCGTCCGATTATTATCCAAGCGTACGCGTTATGGAGCGCGTGACCATCGCTGGATGCAAGCCATATTTCGATGCGGCGGCCTGAGTCCGCACAGCTGTTGACAATTTTATGATCAGCCGGGCCTTGCTGACCTGCGCAGGGCACGGCAAGGCACAGCGAAAACAAAGGAAGCGATCGTCTATGGTTCGCAGTATATCGGTCGCGGCGTTCTGTGCCGCGGTCTTCGCAACAGGATGCACAGCGCCTGAGGTATCACTGGCAGAAACAGTCCCGGTTGATGGGGTCAGCGAGCGCTGGCCGGATTATACGACGCAGGATGAAGGTCAGGCTTTTACCCCGGACGGGATCGCCGCCTTGGAAGCGCGCATGGCCCAATTCGTTGAAAACGGGCAATCCAAGGGCATCACAACGCTGCTCCTGAAAGACGGGCAGGTGGTTAGCCATATACAGGCCGGGATCCGCAGGGCATCTGATGGTGCGCCGCTGGCTGAAGACACGATTTACCGCTTGTACTCCATGTCCAAGCCGATCGCGGCGGTAGCACTCTTCATCCTGTACGAAGAAGGTGCGTTCGAACTCGACGACCCAGTTACGAATTTCATTCCCGAGTTCGATAATCTGCAAGTGTACGTGGAGGGCCAGGCGCCAGCCCCTGTGAGCCGCCCGCCCACCATGGCAGAGCTCATGAGTCATACGGCGGGCTTTGCCTATGGCCTATCGGATGTGACACCTCCCGATGCCTCATTGCGGGCAGCAGCAGTGCTTTATCAACCGGATTTCCAGAGCTTTATCGATATTGTTGCTGCGACGCCATTGCTCCGCAAACCCGGCGAAGACTGGTATTATTCGGTCGCCAGCGATATTAAAGGTGTAATCATTGAGCGTATTTCTGGCCAAACCTTCGAAGCGTTTCTTGAGACGCGTCTGTTTGGCCCGCTGGGTATGGATGACACCGGTTTTGTCGTACCGGAAGCGGACTATGACCGGTTCTCCGATGTGTGGGCATGGAACGCGGAGACAGAAGCGTATCAGACAGTGACCGCGCCGTGGGCTCTGTTTAAAAGCGAAACGGTTGGACTGCGCTCCGGCGGTGGCGGCATGGTATCCACGCTCGACGACTATGCCCGCTTCACACAGATGCTGCTCAATGAAGGTGCGTTCGGCGATATTCGCATCCTCAAGCCCGCAACGGTGAATTTGCTGACCACAAATGTCCTACGCGAGGACCAGTCGATCTTCACCGATGGCACCATGGGCCCTTCGATTGATGGCATGGGGTTTGGTCTGGGTGTCGGCACGATCGACGGTCCGCCCGCCACAGACCGTGGCTATGGTGCCGGCACCCATTATTGGGGCGGAGCGGCCGGCACCTGGTATTGGATCGATCCCGAACACGACCTCATTTTCATCGGCATGATTCAGCGTTTCCGCGCCGGAGCGCCGCCTGTCGACTTCCGCGCGATTTCGGCCCAGCAAGTTTATGATGCTATGGTGGGCGATGAGTGATCCAACCGCCGCCGTCCTGTTGATTGGTGATGAGCTGCTCTCGGGTCGCACCCGGGACCTCAACCTTCAGCAGATCGCCGAATTCCTTTCTCCGATTGGAATTCCGGTGAAAGAGACCCGCATCGTCTGTGATGAGCGAGATGACATCATTGCCGCTGTCAATGCGTTGCGTGCGCGATATACCTATGTCTTCACCACAGGCGGTATTGGCCCGACCCATGATGATATTACCGCAGATGCCATTGCAGCGGCCTTTGGGGTGGGCATTTCAGAACATTCGGAACTTTTGCGGGCCATGGCCAAGCGCTACGAAGAAATGGGCGCAGAATTCACGCCTGCCCGGCGTCGGATGACGCGGATTCCCCACGGGTCTGAGTTGATTGCAAATTCAGTCTCCGGAGCGCCAGGCTTCCAAACCGAAAATGTATTCACGTTGGCCGGTGTACCGTCCATTGTCCGTGCCATGCTTGATGATGTCGCCCATCGGCTACAAGGCGGTGCAAAGTTGCTGTCGGTGACCTTTCGCGGCAAGGGATTGCACGAAGGCGATATCGCCGAACCGTTGGGGCGCTTGGCGAAACAGATTCCCGAAATCAATTTCGGCTCGTACCCATGGTTCCGCTCGCTGGACGATGCGGGCGTCCAGATCGTTGCCAGGGGCACCGTTCCGGCACAACTGGAAAAGGCGGCCGATGCGATCGCCGCACTGATGCACGGTGCCGGTGTAGAGCCAGAACGAGTCGAAGGTCACGGAACGGCATGATTCGGCGCCTTGGAACGCTTCCCGTGCTTGCAGTGTCCGGCACGGTCATGGTGGTCATGCATCTTGTGATCCAAGTTTTTTTCGTGCCTGGTACGGGTGGTACGCTCCTGGATTTCACCCTAACGGAGCAAGGCGCCAATGAAGCGCTGATGTTGCTCAAGGGACGGCCCAACGCTGTTGGCGTGCACATCTATCTGTCCGCGGGCGTCGACATGATTTATCCACTTGCCTATGGCACGTTCGTTTCAGGACTTTGCTTTCGGTATGGAGCCCCGTATGGCGCGCTCTATGCCTTGCCGATTGCCTCGGCGGCCGGTTTCGACATTGCTGAAAATCTGGTTCAAATCTGGGCCCTCACGGGCGATCTTGGCGTACTCGCCGCAAAACCGTTTGTCACACTGCCCAAATTTTTCCTTGCACTCATTGGATCACTGATCGCGGTCTGGCTTTGGGGCCGGGTCACTTTTGGACGCCGATCCCTTGATCCGTACTTCCATTTCCCGGGCACCCGGAAAACGCCCTAACTTTCGCCCAGCGCTTTGTGAATGTCGCTGACGACAACGGAACCCTCGCCTACCGCGGAAGCCACGCGCTTGACCGAACCCGTACGTACATCGCCCACGGCGTAAATACGAGGCCAGCTTGTTTCAAAACCAGTGGGCATGCGATCAAGATTCCAACCCGCGCGAACGAGTTCCGCTGGACCGAGGTCAGTTCCCGTCTTCATAAAGCCTCTTTCATCCCGGCAGATCGTGTCTGGCAGCCACTCTGTGAAAGGCGCAGCGCCGATAAACAGGAACACATATCCGAGGGGGTAGCGCGTCTCCTCGCCAGTCGAGGCATTCTTCCACGTAACGTCCACCAGGCGGTCTTCATCGGGAGCCGCTCCGTCGATCCCATGGAGTTGGCTGATCTCTTTTTCAGGGTGCAGATGGATGTTCGGCGTCTCTTCCAGGCGTCGCACGAGATACTCCGACATGGTTTCGCGGATGTCGGCTCTGCGATAGACAATATGAACCTCTTTGGCTGACTGGGACAGGAACATCGCGCCTTGGCCGGCAGAGTTGCCTGCGCCAACAACGGCGACGGCCTGGTTGCCACACAGCTGCGATTCCATCGGCGTTGCACCGTAATATATTCCGCGCCCCTCGTAGCGTTCCAGATTGTCGATGGGTAATTTGCGGTATTGAGCGCCCGTGGCGATGACAATGGCGCGTGATTTTAGTTTTCGGCCATCGCGCAAGGTGAGACAGAAGTCTTCACCCTCCTTGTTGAGTTCCTGGCCTTTGGCAGGGCTTGCGATACGGGCACCGAATTTCTGGGCCTGGACGCTGGCGCGCTCGGCCAATTCCCGGCCCGACACACCCATGGGAAATCCCAGATAATTTTCGATCTTGGAGGACGTGCCTGCCTGGCCGCCGGGACCGTCCGTATCCAGCGTTAGAACAGAGAGCCCCTCGCTGGCGGCATAGACCGAAGCTGCCAGGCCAGCAGGGCCTGCACCGACAACGATGACATCCGCGCATGCGCCATCGGGTAAGAGGTCCAGACCAAAGGCGTCAGACAAGTCCTCTATCGTGGGTTTGACCAAGACCTGGGATGACCCGCGCACACAGACCGGAAGATCCTGTTTCGTAATCCCTCGCGCATCCATGATGGTTCTGGCGAGCCCATCCATATCGGGTGCGAGCCAGGAATGTGGAATGGCGTGCTTCGTCAGAAGATCTCGCGCGGCAAAAACGGTCCGGTCCTGTGCATCGCCGATGATGAGTACCGAAGAAACGCCGCGCGAACGGCCAAAAGTCCGTCGTGCGGTCAGCGTCCGAACAAAAATGTCTGAAAGGGCTGAATTTTCAACGAGTAGGCGCTGAAAGTTCTCATAGGGAATATGGAGCAACTCGCCGGTTTCGCCCATTTCGATCCGTGCCAGGGAGGCCTGACCGGCGAGGACGCCAAGGTCGCCTGCAAACTGGCCTGCCTCCATATAACCCACGCGCCGGGCGCCTTCATCGGGCATTTCAACGATGATGTCGGTTTGGCCAGACAGCGTTACCAGCATATCAATCTGTGCATCGCCTTCCTGGACCAGCAGCTCGCCCTTTTGGTGGAGGCGTACGTCACCAAACGACCTCAAAAGCTCAAGCTCGGCATCAGAAAAGGTGTAGTTGACGTCGGCAGGCGCCGGGGCATCGCGCTGGGTCACGTTACGTCTCTCCTTGGCAGGCCAAGCGCCCGCATTTAGCTTGAAGCGAAGATAGAGACTCGGCGGAGGAATACCATGTCAGAAGAGATCGTCCTGGTGGAACGCGATGGCCCAGTTGCCATCGTCACCTTAAACCGGCCAGACGCCCTAAACGCATTGAGCCGAGCCTTGCGGGCAAGGATCGTTGAGGTTTTTGCACAATTGGCTGATGACGATACGGTTCGCGCTGCCGTCCTAACAGGCTCGGGCCGAGCTTTTACGGCAGGCGTGGACCTGAAAGAAGCCGGCGAGAAAGGCTTCGCGCTGGGGGCCGATGGCGGGTCGATCGATCTTAACGAGGGGCTTGCTGCGTTTCCATGGCCGATCATCGGTGCGATCAACGGTTTCGCGATTACCGGTGGCTTCGAACTTGCGCTGATGTGCGATGTGCTTTTGGCCAGTGAGAACGCGAAATTTGCCGACACCCATGCGCGTGTCGGCATCATGCCCGGCTGGGGCCTAAGCCAGAAACTTTCACGTCAAATCGGAATTTCACGCGCGAAAGAACTTTCGTTTACGGGTAACTTCCTCAGCGCCGAGACGGCGGCAGACTGGGGCTTGGTCAACCGGGTCTACCCGGCCGACGATTTGGTACCCGCCGCCATTAAGCTTGGCCACGACATGGCCAGCTGCGATGCGACACTGTTGCGTCAGTACAAGGCTATAATTGACGATGGCTATGGTATGGCGTTCGCCGACGGGTTGGGAGAAGAAATCCGGCGCAGCATCTCCCATGCACAGTCTGTTACGGCAGAAAGTGTTGAAGCGGCCCGCAAACACGTCACTGCGCGCGGGCGTGAGCAGGGCTAGAAATCCTCCTGGGCGGGTCGTTTGCGTCCAGTGGAGATTGCAACGGTCAGTGCAATCAGGAAAAGAAGCCCACCCACCAATTGTGAGAGCGAACCCACGCCGTAAATTGCGCCGACTACGGCGAAGTCGACTTCGCCGTTCAGCGCTGCATTTCGGGCAAGATTTCCAGCAATAAAAGCGCCTGTTCCGGCTCCAGCCAGGAGCAGATGAATCCAACCCAGCACGATGGGAGCCGCAGACCGGCTTGCCTTGATGATCAGCCAGTATGTCAGCGCAGTGGCGAGCGTATACACGATATTAGTGAGGACTGGGAAACTCGAGCCAAGCAAAAATGAAAGACCGTCTTCTTCCAGCCCGATGATTTGGCTCGCACCCAAGGCGATCCCTCCGACGAGCGCAAATACGATCCAAACAATTCCAAGGGCTCGACCCATGTGATTTTCCTCCGCAGCGCTAGCTTGCGTCACGCTGATGGTTTTGGCTATGGATCGTTTCAAATGCGGGCGTGGTGAAATTGGTAAACACAGCAGACTTAAAATCTGCCGGTCGTATGGCCTTGCCGGTTCAATCCCGGCCGTCCGCACCAACTTAATGAAAAAAGGCCCGCGCTGTCGCGGGCCTTTCTGGTTTCCGGATTGACCGAAGGACGGCTTACTTGCCAGCCAGGCGCAGGAAGCGGTTGCGCAGGTCCTGGTCGGTTTTGAATACGCCGGTAAACTGGGTCGTAATGGTTGACACATTTGGGTGGTGTACGCCGCGCGTCGTCATGCATTGGTGTTTCGCATCAATCAGGACCGCCACGCCCATGGGGTTGAGTGTTTCTGCAATCGCGTCACACACTTGTTGGGTCAGGGTCTCTTGGGTTTGCAGACGTTTGCAGAATATCTCGACCACGCGCGCAATCTTGGAAATGCCCACAACAGCGTCTGTTGGCATGTAGGCCACGTAGGCCTTGCCGAGAATTGGCACCATGTGGTGCTCGCAATGGCTTTCAACGTCGATATCGTTGAGCATGACGATGTCGTCATAGCCCTGAACGTCTTCAAAGGTTCGGCTCAGTTCGGCGACTGGGTCCATTTCATAGCCGGCGAAGAATTCGCGGTAGGCTTTTGCGACGCGTTTGGGCGTATCGATAAGGCCCTCGCGTTGGGGATCGTCACCTGCCCAGGCGAGCAGGGTCCGCACAGCGTCTTCAGCTTCTTTCTGTGAAGGGCGTTTCACATCATCTGTGCGCACAATAGTATCTTTCGGTGTGATGGCATCCATGGCCAATTAGTCCTTCCTCAACTGAGGGACGAGGGTCGAGCCGAGGCTGAACCGATGACCTCATTGCCATCTGGAGCCCGGACTTAACGCCCGCCCGAAGTGTTACCCTCAGGGTGACACGCCTGATTTAGGCATGAGCTGTGCCGGTTTCCAGCGTTTCGCTGGGGAACGTCTCCCTGCTTATCGGTTTTGCTCGCAGCAAATTCGTGCTTGTGCAAACTATACCATAGCGTGTTACGCACTCGCGCTATGGTTGGATGACGGCCAGATCTAAAATATTCATTGCGGTCTTGTTTGCCTGGGAGATATCGGCCATCTCGCGGCGATGTCGATCCAACTTTACAATACACTTGCGCGTGCCAAGCAGGCCTTTGTTCCCATCGATCCCCAGCGGGTTACGATGTACGTCTGCGGGCCCACCGTTTATAATTACGCGCACATTGGTAATTTTCGCCCACCGGTCGTGTTCGATATTTTGTTTCGAATGCTGCAGCGGAAATATGGCTCTGATTCAGTCGTTTATGCTCGCAATATCACCGACATCGAAGACAAGATCATCGTTAAAGCCTTGGATGAGGGCGTGCCAATATCGGATGTTACCACGCGCTTTGCAGCGGCCTATGAAGCCGATCTTAAGGCACTGCACGTTCTGGAACCGAACACTGTTCCTTGGGCGACTGAGCATGTTGGCGAGATGATTAACACTATCGCGGCTTTGTTCGAAAAGGACCACGCCTATGTCGCTCAGGATGGTGTCTATTTCCACGTTCCGAGCATGGACGATTACGGCAAGCTTTCGCGCCGCAACCTGGACGAGAATGAAGTCGGTTCCCGCATTGATGTGGACTTGGCAAAAAAAGATCCGGCCGACTTCGCCCTCTGGAAATTTGCCAAACCCGGTGAGCCCGAAGACGCGATCTGGGACAGTCCCTGGGGCCGGGGGCGACCGGGATGGCACATCGAGTGCTCGGCCATGGCAGCAAAGCATCTGGGTGAAACCCTCGATATCCATGGCGGTGGGATTGACCTCCAGTTTCCCCACCACGAGAATGAGATCGCCCAATCGGA
>JBCCTK010000033.1:0-24026 GCA_039198685.1 Pseudomonadota bacterium
AAGGCCCCAGACTGGCGCGAGCGGCATCAAAAAACGCTATGATCTGATCATCATTCAGGTTGCCAATCGTCGACCCCGGGAAAAAGCCGACACGCTTATCAACCGTCCCTGGCGCCAATGACAGATCGACGGATTTTGTAAAATCCGCCACATAAGGGACAATGCTTAAAGCAGGATAGTCTTTGGCAAGCTGGCCTGCTGCTTCGTTCAGGAACGGGCCTGAAATGTCGATCGGAACGTAGCCACCTGGGCGCTCCAGGGCGTCCAGTAGTATCCTTGTTTTCACAAGGGCACCGGCACCATATTCAACCAACACGGCGCCCGGCCCGATCGCCGCTGAAATATCATCGGCGTGTTCGGTGAAAATCGCCGTCTCTGTGCGTGTCGGATAATACTCATCCAGTTGCGTGATCTGTTCAAACAGTTGAGACCCACGTGTGTCATACAGCCAGCGAGAAGAAATCCGTTTTTGCGGCTCTGCCAGGCTCGCCAGTACATCGCGGGCAAAGGCACCGGCGCACGGGTCGGTCGTAATAGCCACGGGTTTATATCGAGCGCGCAAGGCGCACGCCGCTGAATTGCCAGCGTTTTTCAGGCTGGAAGAAGTTTCGATACCCTGCTCTCACATGGCCATCGGGCGTGGCACAGGAGCCGCCTCGCAAAACCATCTGGCCGCTCATGAATTTACCATTGTATTCGCCAATGGTGCCGCCCAGGGGTTTGAAGCCCGGATAGGGCAAAAACGCGCTGGCGGTCCACTCCCAGACATCACCAAATAGGCCTTGGACGCCCCGCGCACTGCGTTGGGGCCGGGGTCTGAAGCGTCCGCTGCCGGCAAAATTGCCTTCAATCTTTTGGGTGACCGCAGCCACTTCCCACTCAGTTTCCGTGGGCAGCCGGGCGCCAGACCAACTGGCAAATGCGTCGGCTTCATAATAACTCACATGGCTTACCGGGGCATCAAAATCGACGGGTTGTGCGCCTCGGAGCGTCATAGACCACCACTCGCCGTCTCGGTTTTCCCAGTATAGCGGGGCTGTCCAGGGCGCCGCTTGGACGCGGGCAAATCCATCCGACAGCCACAATGCACTGTTGCTGTAGCCGCCATCGGAAATGAAAGCGGCCCATTCGCCGTTTGTAACTGTCCGGTTGGCCAGTTCAAAACTGTGCACAAGCGTTTCGTGCCGGGGGCGCTCGCAGTCAAAGCCGAACGCGGTTTCTGGCGATCCGATCGTGTGAATACCGCCTTCAAAGCGGGACCACGATAGCTCGGGCAGTGGAGACGTATCGACAGGGAGTGGCTCACTCGATTTGTAGGCCGGCTTCAACGGGTTCTGTGCAAACAGGTGAAGGATGTCAGTCAGCAGGAGTTCCTGGTGCTGCTGCTCATGGTGAAGGCCGAGAAGGATAAGGTCACGAACAGGCAGCGAAGTACGGGCCATGAGCCGCTCCATCGCACCATCAACGTGGTGGCGATAAGCCAGGACCTCATGCAGGGAGGGCCGTGTCAGAAGGCCCCTTTGCGGACGGGCGTAACGCGGGCCTGCGCCTTCATAGTAGGAATTGAACAGGAATGCGAAACGGTCATCAAAGATCTCGTATTCTGGGAGGTTGGGGTCGAGGATGAAGGTCTCAAAGAACCAGGTCGTGTGGGCCAAGTGCCACTTTGCCGGGCTTGCATCGTCCATCGATTGCACTGTCGCATCGGCATCGCTCAGGGGGTCGGCCAAGACAACGGATTGTCCGCGAACCGCCCGGTATGCTTCCGAGAGCGTATTGCCGACTGGCAAGCCTACTATGTCTGCGTGTGTCATGACCACCTCCGTGCCCGGATAGGTAGGTCACTGACACGTCGATAGCCACCCCGCCTTGCGTAACAGTTTTGCAACGCGTGCAAAGCGAAATCCTTGTCTAGTCCCTTGTTTCTGGTCATGTCGGCCGTGACCCAGTATGGCTAACGGCCTCAGATGCGGGCCTTTTGGATTCTGGAGGATATCCGTCTTGTCTAAGATCACCCTGCATAAAGGCGACTTACCGAGCGACGTTGATCTCGGCAGGGTCGTCGCGGTGGATACCGAAGCTATGGGGCTTAAGCCTGGGCGGGATTCCCTGTGCGTTGTTCAGCTGTCCAAGGGTGATGGTACAGCCCATCTTGTACAATTGGAGCGGACCTTTGATTGCCCCAATCTCAAAGCCCTTCTTTCGGATCCGGGCATTCTGAAAATTTTCCACTTCGCGCGCTTCGATGTGGCAATGATGAAAAAATGGCTTGGCATTGTTTGCGCGCCGGTCTGGTGCACCAAGATCGCGTCGAAGTTGGCACGCACCTATACAGACCAACATGGGTTGAAGCACGTCGCCAAGGAGGTCGCCGGAGTGGACCTTTCAAAGGCTCAGCAGAGTTCTGACTGGGGCCGCGCCGAACTCACCCAGGCCCAGAAAGAATATGCTGCTTCGGATGTGCTCTATCTCCATGCGATCCGGGACGGTCTGATTGCAATGCTTGAACGTGAGGATCGACTGCACCTCGCTCAAGCGTGTTTTGACTTCCTGCCAGTGCGCGCCGACCTGGATTTGGCGGGTTGGGGAGACAGCGATATTTTCTCCCACAGCAGTTAAACAACCCAGCGACCGAACTCTCTGCTTCCTTGCATTGATGCCGTGGGATAGACACATTCACGGGGCAAGGATTACACCCCGGCACCCGGGCGACAGAGAGAATCTATGAGCACAAAGTCGGCCAACGATACCGAATTTATCTGGACTCCTCGCCGTCAGGTCACGTTGGCACAGACCCAGAGACGATCCAATCTGGTTCAAATGCTTCGCCTGGCATTCACAGCCGGAGCGGCCATTTCGATCGGGGTTTTGGCTGGACCGGTCATTGCAAACGCTGTTTCCGGGATCGGTGACGAGCGCCGGTCCTTTGGCAGTGATGAGATTGTCACCATGATCAATCCGCGCTTTTCTGGTCGCGACCAGAACGGCTCGGCCTTTGTGATCACCGCAGACACGGCCCAACGGCGGCGGGCCAGTCAGGACGTTATCGACCTGACCAATCCCAAACTTGTGGACGAAACCGGCAGCCAAGTGACCGCGCCTGAAGGCACGTATGACCGCAACAGCCAAACCCTGGACCTCTTTCAGGACGTACAAGTCATGGACCAGGCCGGGTATCGATTTCGGTCCACCAGAGCGCGGTTCTTTGTTCTGGAAGACCGGATCGAGGGTGCTGAGCCACTTTACGGAACTGGTCCCCTCGGGGATATTCGCTCCGACAGCTACGAAATCACTGAGGATGGCGACGTGATTACATTTACGGGCAATGTGGAGATGCTCTTTGAGCCCAATGCTCCGCGGCCTGCAACTCCTGATGGCGGCGACGGCAACGCAAACCCTGAGACAGACTCTTTGGAGACAGATGGTGAAAATGGTTAGGCAAATTGGATGGAGCAGCGCAGCGGCGCTTGCCATGACAGCGTTGGTAGCAGCGCCTGCCGGCGCTCAACTTTCATCCGAGGGCGGACCGATTCGGGTGAATGCGGACAGCTCCCAGATTCTGGAACGTGATCGACGGGTTCTGGTGATCGGCAATGTGGATATCATCCAGGGCGATGCCCGGTTGCGCGCTGACACGGTGACTTTGTTCTACGGCGCGAATGGCGCGGCAAATGCCGGCATCGGCGGCAGCTTCGGTGAGATTGAACGGATGCGCGCTGAGGGGGATGTTTTCTATGTAACATCCGATCTGAAGGCGCGCGGCGATGTCGGCACCTATAATGCGCAGAACGATACGATTACGCTCACGGGTGAGGAAGTGGTTCTGATCCGGTGCGAAGACGTGGCGCGCGGCACCGAACTCGTTATCAACGTCGCTCAGGGGCGCACCACCCTCAAGGGCGGTGAGCGGTCTGATGGGCGGGTCTCAATTCTTCTGTTTCCAGAGGGAGCAGAAACGGACGAGACAGACGCAGGCTGCTGAAACACTCGCCTATCGGGGGAATTGAACCTCCGATGCTAAAACGATTTTAATCATGGGTCGCTAAGCCAGCTTCAGGGATGCGGCCCCCAAGGGGTTGCAGGAGGAGCTGATCCATGGAGAATGCTGCTAAAGGCCTGTATGTAGAAGGACTTGCGAAGTCTTTCGGCAAACGCAAGGTCGTGTACGACGTGTCTCTATCGTTGCAGCGTGGCGAGATTGTTGGTTTGCTCGGCCCCAATGGCGCAGGCAAAACCACGTGTTTCTATATGATCATGGGCTTGATTGCTGCCGATGGCGGAAAGATCACGATTGATGGCGCCGATGTCACCAGTCTTCCAATGTACCAGCGCGCCCGGCTCGGAATGGGGTACTTGCCCCAGGAAGTGTCTATCTTCCGCGGCATGAGCGTTTTCGAAAATGTCATGTCCGTTGTGGAACTCTTTGAAAAAGACCGGGCTGAGCAGAAGCGGCAGGTCGAGGCCTTGCTGTCTGAACTTCATATTGAACATCTTGCCGACCAGGCTTCCACATCTTTATCCGGGGGTGAGCGTCGCCGCGTTGAGATCGCGCGAGCCCTGGCCTCGCGTCCAAGCTTCATGCTGCTGGACGAGCCCTTTACGGGGATCGACCCACTCGCAATCTCTGACATTTCAGACCTTGTCCGTTATCTGAAAGAGCGTGGACTTGGAGTCTTGATCACGGACCACCAGGTTCGCGAAACCCTTGAAATCGTCGACCGTGCCTATGTCATGTATGACGGCGCGGTCTTGTTTGATGGTCCGCCAGATATGGTGTTGCGCAACGAAGATGTGCGCCGCGTCTATCTTGGTGACCGGTTCGCCGCCTAGAAAGACCCGTTCCTATGTCCATTCGGCAACGCCTCGACCTGCGCCAAAGCCAATCCCTGGTGATGACGCCCCAGCTTCAACAGGCTATCAAACTGTTGCAGCTGTCGAATATTGAGCTATCCGAATTTGTCGAGACAGAAATCGAAAAAAATCCCCTGCTACAGCGCGGCGAAGGCGAAACACCTGAGGCATTACGGGATTCAAGTGATGTCACAGAGAGCCGGGAGAGCCTCCGCCTGGACGATTCCAGCGGACTGAATGAGGCACGTGAAGCGCTAGACGCCCCGACAGAAGACGTTTTTGAAGCCGGTACGGGATCCGATGCGCCGACGGCTGCAGCGTCTGGTCCCAGTGCTTCGACAGATTGGTCGAAAGCGGGCAGCGGCAAGACCGGCGGCGAAGACTTTGATTTTGAAGGATCCGTTTCAAGTGACGTTTCGCTAAACCAGCATCTGCACAACCAGCTCAGTCTTTCGAGCCTTGATACGGTCGATCGTCTCATCGCCGCACGGCTGATCGATGACACCGATGAGGGCGGATATTGCCGGGCTGATATGGAAGAGACCGCCGAGCTCCTGGGGACAGAGGTGGGTGAAGTTGAGCGCGTTTTAGGCGTTTGCCAGGGGTTTGATCCAACCGGCGTTATGGCCCGGTCGATCCCCGAATGCCTTGCTCTGCAGCTGAAAGAACGCGACCGGCTTGACCCGGCAATGCAGGCTTTGATCGAAAACCTTGACCTGGTCGCGAGCCACGACATCAAGCGTCTCAAGGAACGGTGCGGTGTCGACCAGGCCGATATCCTGGATATGATGACGGAGCTGCGTGCCTTGACGCCCCGTCCCGGCGGCAGCTTTGCCAATGACACAGCCGTTGCAGTGGCGCCTGATGTGTTCGTGCGGGAGTTGCCCAGTGGCTTGTTCGCCGTTGAACTCAACGGTGAGACCTTGCCCCGAGTCTTGATGGACAAGGCCTATTATGCCGAGGTCTCCGCGCTTCCAATGCGAGAGAAAGAGAAAGAGTTCATTACCGATTGCGCAGCCAATGCGACCTGGCTGATAAAGTCCCTCGACCAGCGGGCACGGACAATTCTGAAGGTTGCCAGCGAAATTGTGCGACAGCAGGATGCCTTTTTCGCCCACGGGGTCGCCCATTTGAGGCCCCTGAACTTGAAGCAGGTGGCCGATGCCATCTCGATGCATGAATCGACGGTCAGCCGTGTGACATCCAATAAATACATGTCGACGCCTCGCGGACTGTTTGAGCTCAAATATTTCTTTTCAGCTGCGATCCCTTCGACAGGGGGTGGAGAAGCCCATTCTGCCGAAGCGGTACGCCACCGGATTAAAGCGCTGATCGAGCGCGAGTCCGCAGCCGATGTTCTTTCGGACGACCAGATCGTTGAAATTTTGACAGAATACGGAATTGAGATTGCCCGCAGAACGGTTGCAAAATATCGTGAGAGCCTCGGTATTCCTTCGTCAGTGCAGCGCCGACGCCGAATGCGACAGTCCGCATAGGCGACACGAATTGGATTGCATCTGCGCACACTTTTTGCATGGAGTGTGATTTCGCGGCAACATGGGTTCAAATGATAAATGGAGGCCGATGGTGCAGATAAAGATTGCAGGACGAAATGTGGATCTTGGCGAGGCGCTTCAGGATCGGATTGAATCCGGGCTAGAAGGGGCTGTCTCCAAATACTTCGATCGGCCAGGCGATGCCCATGTTACGGTTTCAAAGTCTGGGCACTTGTTCGAGGTGGACATGAACGTTCACCTGGATTCCGGGATCATTCTGCAAGCCGTCGGTGGAGCGAATGACCCCTATGCCGCTCTCGACGCAGGCTTGGCCAAAATCGAAAAACGCGTGCGCAGATACAAAAGGCGTTTGCGTGACCACCATCGTCCCGACCGCTCACCCCTACCTGTTGAGACGGCATCTAGCTTTGTGCTGGCCCCCACACCGGATGAAAATGAATCAGGCGAGGATTTGCCGAATGGGGCTGACCAAACACCACTCACCGTAGCGGAAGGAAATGCCCAAATTCGCACCATGACAGTGTCAGAAGCCGTTATGCAGCTTGAATTGGGGGAATCTCCAGCCCTAATGTTTAGAAATGCTAGGCATGATGGCCTTAATATGGTCTACCGCCGCCCAGACGGACATATCGGCTGGGTCGACCCAGCCAATTCCGAAAAAACGTAACCCTATGGATCCTTTGCATGGCGATTGATCTCTCTGCCCTTTTAGACCGTGGCGTCATCCTGACGGAAACCCAATATGGTAGCCGAAAACAGGCTATTCTTCGCCTGGCTGGCGCGCTGGGTGATAAGATCGGGCTCGACGAGAGGCTGATCTTCGATGCTGTTATGGAGCGAGAACAACTCGGATCCACGGGCGTTGGCGAAGGTGTTGCGATACCCCATGCCCGCTTGTCAAAGCTGGAACAGCCTTTGGGCGGTTTTTTGCGGCTTCGAGAGGGGGTTGATTTCGACGCGGTGGACGACCAGCCCTGTGATTTGATCTTCATGCTACTCGCGCCCGTCACGGCTGGCGCTGACCATCTGCGTGCCCTTGCTCAAGTTTCGCGGGCATTCCGTCGCGGCGAAGTCCGTGCAGCCCTTCGTACAGCTGACACCGCGGAATCAATATATCAGGTCCTTTGCAAGGATACCGCGAAGGCCAAGGCAGCCTCCGCGGCGTAGATGCCAAGTAAATTCGCGTCAGTTTTAGTGTAAGCTTGAGGGTGTGAGACTGTGGGCTCGCGCGGCTGCGAAGGCGGCTTCACGGCCCTCTACGATCGCCAAGCGCTCGCCCACCGAATTGTGCACCGCGAAGAGGTCTTCGGTCGCGCCCAATTCATTAAGCGTATTGGCGGGCAAGATCGTGTGAAGCTCGTCAGCAGAAATGGGCCGCACGTAAACCAGTTGGGCATCATCTTCTGGTTTTTGAGTGTCCAGGGTCATGGGGATCCTTCCTTTCAAGACAGGTCCTTGGCAATTTTTTCGGCGCCTGATCATCAGCACACCTGACTTACCGCTGTCTGATTGGTAGGTGGGAAGCGCCCGGTCGAGGTTCAAGCCAGCAGAGCAGATTGGCGATCAAGCCTGAACGCGACCGCTTTGTTGGAAGGGTACAACCCTTTCATGCGTGGCAAGTATATCCTGTGGAATTAGGGGCCATGCCTCAAAGAGATCAGAGGTCTTGCTTGTCCGCTAGGGCCTCGTTGAAAGTGCCTGTCGCCGTCGCGCTGTGAGCGCCTTCATGACATCGTAATCGCGGTTTGAAATGCGGGGCGCCCTGCCACGCGTTTCACATAGGCACTCAGATTCGTCATGTCTTCACTGACCGCTCCAACACGATTGGCCATGAAGCAAGCGTGACCCAACATTATGTCAGCGCCGGAAAACGCACCGATAAGATACGCCTTGTCGGCCAGGGTCTCATTGACCGGTCCAAGCGCTTTCGCCAGTAGGCGTTGGGCCTGACCGAGTACGGTTGCATCCCGGCGATCTTCCGGAAGCAGGATCGTCTGAACAACAATCGTGTTGATCGGCGGCATCACCATACCTTCGCAATAGTGGAACCATTGGAGATAGTCCGGGAAGCGCGGATCATTGATCGCGGGTTTCAAGCCTCCGTTCTTATGGCGTTCAAGCACATACTCCACGATCGCGCCGGATTCGAAGAGGGATACCTCTCCATCGTCCAGCACGGGTACGCGGCCAAGCGGGTGACGTTTGCGATGTTCGTCCGATTTCAGGTCCTTCGGGTGAAAGGCCATTTTGTTGATTTCATAGGGGAGCTGGAGTTCTTCCAAAAGCCAAACAATACGGCCTGCGCGTGAATCCGGTGCGAAGTGTAATTTGAGCAATGTCTGTCTTCCTTGTTTCGCCTAAGGTGTTTTGAACGGTGCTATCAGCGCTTTGGCACGCCGACTTTTTCCAGACGCCAACGCAGTGTGTCGACCCTGTCTTGTCCGAAAAACGGCTCGCCCTCGAAAACCATTGTGGGAACACCCCAATGACCCGCAGCTTCCAGCGCGTCCTGGTTGGCTTTGATATCCTTGATGGGATCATAGGTGGCGATTGCGGCTTCCATTTCGGCAAGATCGAGGCCTGCCTTCGCCACCGCTCCAGCCAGCCTGTCGCCTTGGTCCCAGCCTGGTTCTCCACCCCAGATCAGGTGCGAGACGTGATAGGCAAGATCGAGGCCCTTCTTCCGCCGAGCCGCCTCGATCCCGAGACCGGTTAGGCGATAGATGTAGGGCTGATCATCGGCGACCTCGAACGTTGACATGTTCTGGACAATCGGATCTGGAGAGGGAGGCCCTAATTTCATCCCCAGGTACTCTGCCCGCCGGTACATGTCGGTCATGATATAGAGTACCCGCTTCCTGTCCCCCGTAAACAGCGTGTCTTTGGTTCGCACGGCGATCGGCAAGACCGGGCGCAGGCGCACGTCAACGTCAAAATCCTCTCTTATTCGCAAGAGATCAGGCGTGGCGAGGTAAGAGTAGGGGCTTCGGAAAGACCAGAAAACGTCGATGGAATGGGCCATGGTGATGCTCCGATAGTTGCTGATTGATCGGGAATGCTGTCCGCGAGACGGCCTGTATTTCGGTGGGGCTGGGTCTCATCTTGGTGATACGAGCTTGTTCCTCGATACGGGGTGCCGTGCGTGTTGTTGGGACCAGCAGGTTTGATACCTTCGCGCGGTGGTGAATTCTGTCGCCGAGTCGGGTCTCGATCGGGGCGGCCCATATTCGCTCAGAAGGTGGCCGTTGCCTTCAAGCCAGAGGCTAGGGGCCTCGTGAGAAGCTGCGTGTCCTTCGCCTGGGTTTGCTGCATGCAAGGCGATCTCCTCTCCAATATTCTGCAGCCTGTGGCGCCGCGTTTTTTTATCCTTGGCGCTTTGAAAGCATCGACGCGCTCAGAACACAAAGAATTTTGGATTAAGCGTCAGAGTGCAGATCCTATAAAATGGCGCCGCACGCACCATAATCAGTGCTCTGTTCCTCTGTGAATTTGCTCTCGCGCGTGGCCCGCTTGCTTGATGACGGGCTTTCCTTTAACAGGACTAATCAATCGGGAATCAATAAAATATCAATATAGAAACGCAATATACATTCATTGATAGTCTTTATTATTTGCGATCAATAAATATTATTGAATAATGAGGTAATTTAGTAAATAGCTTTCTTGTGAAATCCATTGGTTCCGTTTGCTGTGCTTGCTACCGGGTTCTGGGTGGGCCTATTTGCTTCATGGTGAAGCTCGAGGATTGTAATGGCTTGATCGAGAATTTTTCTTTGAACTTCGACAACTTCACGAAGATCGGCGATCTCCCGTTCCTGGGAATCCAGCCTTGATTTCGCCGATGCGGTCGCTCTTTGCAGCATGTCCATTCTATCAACCGATGTTGGCCCGGCTATACCAAAGAGCCTCTTGGTCAGTCGAATTGGAAGCGCAATGAAGAAGCCTATGACGGGGATCGTTATGAGCTTTGAATAGAGCACTTTCAGCGCATGGATCATCATTCAACTCCACAAGGGTCTGACCGTTCTATGTGCTTGCCACCGTATAATCAATCGGTTGGGGCGCGCCCAACTGTAGTTTGCGTTCGGTACAACCTGCGCTGTCTCCAACAGAATTCTCGCAGATTGCTCCGTCCGCGCTGCACGTCATGGAAGCTCTATCCGACTGCGAACTGCGTTGCGTGATCCTCGTGGTGATCAGAGGAGAGAAAGCCATGCCGACGACTGCCAATTTGCAGCTGCCCTATCTGACCTCGCACCAGTCCCAGAAACATGTGACGCTGAACGAGTCGTTGCGCATGCTGGATGTCTTGGTCCAGACAGCCGTTGTGACCGCTGAGGCGAATACGCCGCCTGGCAGCCCCGCCGATGGCGCCTGCTTCCTTGTCGGCCTGTCTCCCTCAGGCGATTGGGCGGAACAGTCCGGCGCCCTTGCAACATTTGTGGATGGAGGGTGGCGCTTTTTCCAACCCCTTGAAGGCTGGCGCTTTTGGGATCTGGCTTCCCAGACGCTGAAGGTATTCAGTGCGGGCACATGGGTGGATGCCATAACGGCAGGCGGGCAGCTGGGCATCGGCGCGAGCCCGGACGACACCAACCGTTTGGCATTGTCTTCACCGGCCAGTCTTTTCAACCATGCGGGTGCGGGTCACCAACTGAAGCTGAACAAAGCGGCCAGCACCGACACTGTGAGCCTCCTGTTTCAGCAAGCCTTCTCTGGAAGGGCCGAATTTGGCCTGACGGGTGACGAGCATTTTAGAATAAAAATGAGCCCTGATGGGAGTGCATGGGACACGGCGTTCTACATTCAGAATGAGGCTGGCGACCACCATGGCTATGTCGGAGTCGGTACGAGCACACCCGAAGGCCCTCTCCACGTATCCTCTTCGGACGCGCGAATCGTATTGGAAGATCTGACCGGGACAGGCGATCCAGACGCAGGCTGGGAAGTCATTTCCCGGTTCGATCCTGTCACACTCGGGTCGAACTTGCGTTTTCGCAGCCGAGGCGCCGGGTTTGGGTCAGCCGGGGTCGCGATAGATATCGAAAAAGACGCGACCGGAACCGGGCGGATCGGCCTTTTTCAGTATTCAGCCCCAGACGCTATTCTCGCTTTGGGCACAAACCTCTCTGCTTCCGGGTCTGACGGTGTCCGGTTCACTTTCAACAACACCTCATCGTCTGGAACGGCCGTATTCAACGCCGCATATACAAACGCGTCCGACCCGAACGCACGCACGTCGAGCAAGCAAGTGGCATTTGCAGCCACGAACAACACCGACACAGTGTTTTCAGTTGATATGGGCGGCACTTTAAGCCTTGGGGGACACATCCAAATGAACCCGGTGACCGCCTCCGAATTGCCCGGTGCTTCCACGGTCCCAAACGCAATCTTTTTGTTGGATACCGGCGGTGGTGGACGCGCCATCGCAATCAGCAATGGCGCGGACTGGACCACGATAAGCTAGGACCCTTTATCGGGTCAGTGCCGCTACGCCGTCCCTGATCTGCTGCTCTGTATCGCGATAATAGCCGCGATACAGTTGCATCAGCTCCGCTTGGGATGCCAAGGCATCCCGCGCTTTCTCTGCAATTTCGCCGGGTGACATGGGCTTCATGACGATCAATCGACGCGAAAGCTCTTCATGGTCGCGGAACAGATGACTTGCCGGGCCCACCAGGCAAGGGACACCGAGGGAGAAACTTTCAAGCGGCAGCATGGGCGAACACTCCGAAAGCGTCACATAGAAGGTCAGCCCCGTCTCGCGCATCTCCTTGTGAAGCTGCTCCCTTGGCAATGGGTCGGCCCAAATCTGCCTGAACGGTGTTCTCGCGTCCGCAACCAGGCGACGCGCCGACCCATCAAGCCCCGAAGCCTTCAGGGCCACTCCATCCAACATCGTCGTGGCGACGATCGAGGCATGGGGCATTTTACGGTATTGCGTTGAGCCCGACAGCCAAATCCCAACGCAGTCCTGGACGGTCGATGCCTGAACCCCGTCAACGTCGAATGGGACCATATTCGGGATGAAAACCGCATCCAGTCCGATCGCCTGGAACCAGTCTTCCATACCTGCCTTCACCACGGCGATACGTGTAATAATCCCATCCTTTGCCGCGCGGATCCAATGCCTCAAAAGCTGCCAGTCATGGGCCTCGCCCATCTGCAGGTAATTTGAGTGCCACAAAAGGTCGAAACGCGTGTCCGGCGCCACCTTACGCACCTTGTGAATGATATCCAGGTTGAACGTATCGCCGCCAGAGATCACAAAATGACGAATGCCCGATGCCAAAAGCATGTCCGCATAGAAGCTGGTATCAACATCGGTAATGTCGTCGGGATGTCCCGTCTCAAGATGAGGAATGGGGAGCGCTTGGGGCAGAAGCGTTTCGGTTGAAAGCGCCACGCCCTTCCAGCGTGGAACAAAAAGACCCGTCGGCAAGCTGGGGTCCATGTGCTGAAGTCGGTTTTCGTAGAACCGCGTCTTTGCGTCCCGTGATGACGATGCCGCATCCTTCATAAAATGAGGAACACTTTGCGTACCGGCCGTCTCGCCCAACGCAACATCCATTGACTTCAGGCTGCCCAATGGGACTTCCAAGACCTCATTCCCATCGCAGTAGAGGTCGAAGACCATGCTTTGATCGCCAAAGGTGATCTCAACCAAGCCACTCCAGGCATGTCTCAGCAGAAACAGGCTGCCATGCTCGTCGCATCGTAGAAAGGCCTCGCCTGACGACGCCTTCATCGTTTGCGGCCAGACCCTCTCGGCTATTGAGATGTCATAGTCTGAAATCCAGTCGAACTGCTTCGCAAGGCGTCCCAAGTCTGCCTGGATGCCGTACCCCAGGGGCTGGATCTCCAAGATGCAGACTTCGGTCCCGAGAGATTTTGGGTTGCTCTCGCCCAGCGCCCTGATGCGGAGCATGTTCTCATTAACGGGGTCCTTGACCTCGACCGGCATGGCCGTGGTTGGAGCATCCTTGAGGAAAGCGGCTTGCTCAACAAGGGCGACATCAAGCTTCTCTATCGCCTGTGTGGCAATACTCCAGACCACCAGCTCTGTTTCCGGAGAATACAGGTCCAGCTCGTAGGCCCTGTCATTGATCGTGATATTTGCAATACCGCTCCAGGGGTGACGCAGTAAGAGCAACTCGCTTTTTTCACTCGGCGGCCAGAGCACGACCTGGCCATGGGTGCCACGCAGACCAAGGGAAAATGTTGGATAGCCCGGGCCGCCATCAACATCACGAGTGACGGTCCAACCCTCCGTCATCTCAACGGTGGAAAGCGATGTCTGGCTGCCTGAATCGCGGTCCAGTACACCCAGAAGAAAGACCTCCGAGCCATCGGAAAACTCGTTGTGACGACCGGTCGCAATGAGCGTAATCGAGCCGAAATCCCCGCCGTCCGTTTCAGTATTGTCCATTTCGGTCGTTTGCATCTTACGCCCCCTCACGCGCCCAGAGGGCATGCATGCTTTGTGTTCGATACGTCTCTCTGTCCGCCGACGCTTCGTTATATGCGGTTCTCAAAGCCGAGTAGCTCGATGAGATGTCGATGAGGCGATCTTTGATGTCGCGTGAATCTTCCCAAAACGGAACGGCAAGACGGTCTTCGAGGTCTGCCAGTCCTTCGAGTTCCGAGGTCGAGCCGGCCAGGGGTAGCCAACCACTCCTGGCGGCCTGGGTCAGTCCCGTTGGCCACTCTTCGTCAGGATAACATGCCATGGCGACCCGCATTTCGCCGATGCTCGCATGTTCGAGTTCAGCCAGACTCGAATACCACCGAAGGGGCAGTTCCAAGTTGATCTCGTCGATATGGCGGATGTCGTATCGGCGCGATTCCGGCAGCCAAATGCTGTCTATCTTTATTCCGATCGCAGCGGCCATGATCGCGGCATTCACCATATGCAGGATATTTTTTGCAACGCTATCAGATTCGATAATGGCGAGGTTGAGACCGCCTGTGTCTGCACCTGGGTCGCCGAGCCCTACGGGAAGTTGTGTGAGCCTCGAAGGCATCCAAACCGTCTGAATGCCCTTTGATGAAAACAGGTCCAGCATGCCCTTAGACCGCGAAACCACGCTAAAGCGCTCTGGAATCGTCGAAATGAGATTGAACCAACCGCCAACCGAGTTAAACCGCGCCGCGGCCGGATTTTCCTCATTGTCGATATAGCTCCCAGACAGGATGAGCCCGAAGCGAATGGAAGGTGGCACAGCGCTCAATGCATTTGCCAGCGCGGTCGTCGGTTCGATTGCCGATGAGAACACCAGAGCACTCGCGCCAACAGTCTGAGCGAACTTTGTCAGGTTGCTGCCATCGCGCGAGACGGTATCGAGTGCAAATTCGTCGGCGGTGTAGGTTCGCAGCCGCATTTCCTGAGACGGCGCGAACGGGTCGAGGTCGCTGAGATCCTTAACAATGAAAGCCGTTTGGAGATCGCTTTGTCCTAGAGATGCATGCCGTGGGTGAAGTGCTGCACCACCTGACTGAGTGGTTGCGATATCCTTGGCGACGACTTCAACTGTGTCGGTAAACCGGAGTGATATATCGTAGATCTGGTCGCTCTTGAGGGACACGGTTCTCAGTTGACCGCGGAAGTAAACATCGATTTCGCCAGCGAAAGGCGCCCTGAGGAAATCAATACGTCCGGCCTCATTGATGTAAGTTCGGACCTCACCGCTATGGGTCTTAAGCGCCCCCTGGACTGGACCGTTCCGGTCGTTGACCAGTGTCCACTCTCCAGAGGCTTCGACGGCCGACCATGTGGATGCCACCTCGCCTGGACCGCGGAATAATCGCAGCATCATGACTTCGCCATAGGTTCCCGTTGGATTGGCGCGAATATGAACCAGGCCGTCCTGGGTGGCTGTGTCGCTCAGCAACATTTTCTCATGGGGCGACAGGGCCTGGAAGGCATGCGTGTCACCCGATAAGCGGAATGCTTGTTTGGAGAAAACGGCGAGAAAGTCCGGCGACAGGCGATCAAAGTCAACGTCGATCACGTCTTCAAGATTGGGTGCTCTCATCTCGATTGCGCGCGATGTGTCAACACTCACCTGGGGCAGTTCAAGGCAAAGGCGTCCTGCGTCGCGCTCTGCCAACATCAAGGAGACTTCCGACTCGGTGCTCCAACTGCACAAAGCCTCCTGGAAAGTTGACCCTGGCCGAAGGCGGATAGCGGTTCTCAGGCCGCACCCGCGCGCCAGTGCCATTTCGGGAAGGGCGCTGTAGGGATTGGCGTGGAGCGTTCCGTTGCGACGGGTAAAACCACCGACGCTGCCGACATCAGGACGCACGGCCATCAGTCTGCGGGCTGCTTTCAGCCAAGCTTCGTCTATGATGTCCCCGGCGCGCACAAACACTGCGGCTTCCGTCGCCTCATGGAGTTCAAGCAGGGCTTCTTGATTGCTGGCATCGGTTGCCCGCCAGCGCATACCTGAGAAACGGACCGGGCCGTCATCGTCAAGCGTGAGCACGATCAAGGTGACGCCTCTCAGATTTCTCACGGTTTCCAGAACGCCCGCGCGAGGTTTGTCTGTCAGGACGAAGACTGTCATGGACGCATGGGCGTCAGCAGGGAACGTCTTTACAGGCAGGTCGCGCAGGTGCGCAGCATAATGATCCGTCAAGTATTCAGGTGCACGGGATTTACCTGCTTCTGATAATCGTCTGCGCAGATCTGGGTCTGCCCCCATGCGGACCATGGAGCGGGCGAGGCCGGGAGATGTGGCATCAAAGAAGACTGCCGCTTGATCTTCTTCGAAATGGTCCCGGAAAGCGGGTGTATCGGAGAGAACCAAAGGGACCCCGGCTGTATGAATTTCATGGGCGGCATAGCAGAAGCTTTCCATCCGGTTCGCAAAACAGGCAAACGCCGCCGTGGCCAGATGCTGCATCAATTCATCATGGCGCACCCGGCCCGTGAATTCGAAACGATCCATCAAATGATCGGGTATCATTCGTTTCATGTCGTCGAGTGAGAATGCGCTTGCGACCGTTTCTTCAGGGCCGATTATGAGAAACGTGTTCAGCCAGCTGGAGAAGCTTTGGCTTTGTAGTGCCAGCACGGCGCCGCGGATGAATGTATCCAGGCCCTTGAACGTTGACAGGCGCCCATAGAAAACAACGTTTCTGGCGTTTGTATCATAAGTGATTTCACCCACCGGCGTATGGACCGGGGCGGAGTAATGTGTGCGATCTGGGGACGCCTCGGATTCGTAAAGGGGGCGAATTTCCTCCTCGAAAAACTTCTGTCCAGGCGTCAGGAGCCCATCGGCGCCCGCCAGGCATGTTCGTTCAGTCGCAAACTGAACAAGTCTTTCTGGGTCAAGGGGACTTCGGATCTTGCGGGCAATCAATTCAACAGAATTGTGCAGCCGAACCGCGATCGCCGGTTCCCGCTCGCTGGTGGCTGTAAGCGCATAGTAGGCTGGGCCGCAATAATCATAATACTCAATGAGATCGATTACGTGGCGCGCTTTGAGTGTCTCCATCGCAAAATGGATCCGCGCGGCGCGTCGGACTTCAGTATGGGCGAAGCCGTGTTCAGGAAGCTCTGCTCCTTCGGCGAGATCTTCTACGAGGTAGACGTGTAAATTATGGCCGTTTTCGAAGGTCAGCTTATGCTGGTTGATGAACGTCTCATATTCATGGCGTTGAACATCCAGAACCAGAACGATCTCATAGCCAAGTTGCAATAGAAGCGTGATGGTTTTCGTGAGCAGGATACCCACTCCGCCCGCCGTCGCGGGATAGATTTCAAGTGTTATGAAGGCAATACAGGGCGGGCGTGTCACCTCTCTGGTACCAGCGGCTGACATCTCTATGCTCATCTACACTCCCCTCGAAAACTCAACGCACCACCCAAATCCCAGCGTGTTTTGGAAGCCTGTTAATAAAAAGGCAACCCATCGATCTGCTTTTCTGGAGACGGTTCTGGCACTGATAAAGACACGCGCATACCGGGGCCGCTTTGCCGATGAACTGCTCGCTCGGTGGACACGGTGCGCCCGACCAAATGGCTCGGATCGTTTGGTTTTTCACCGATCTGGTGCTGTGGCGAAGCCGGCGGGTATGGGAACTCAGTTCGGTTCGCCAGGCACGTTATCCCCGGTGTCGGTATCCACGTCGGAAACGGCGACTTCAACCGGGATAATATCGAAACCAATGGCAGCAATTTCGAAACTGTCACCCGTCGCCGATTGCAAGCCTACAAAGTCTCCCAGACCATTGACAAGCTCTGGCACGTCATACTGGAAGGTCGCAATCGCCCAATCGCTCCCGGCTTGGAGTGCTTGCCAACCGCTGTTGCCGACTTCATTTGTCGAATAGGCTGCTTGAACGTCCACCGGGACTGCGCGTGAGGATTTCAGCACCACGGCGACTTCGACGCGTTGGCCGCTCGCTTCGGACTCAATTTCTACCGGAACTTGGATCCCGAACCCGCTGGTGCGCCCATAGCTGGCTGTTTGCGAAGGTCGTCCCCCGATCGTGATTACAGATCGGTCATCGAGTTCAACCGTAAGCGTTTCGGGATGGGAGGCGTTCTCCAAGACCGCTTCTGACATGGTCAGCACATAAGCCGAATCCAGCAAATCCGACACCGGGACGGAGGCTTCCGCTGCGGTATCAGGCGTGGCATCTTCTAGGCTGGCGCCGCAGGCCGCGAGACCGAGTGCCATAAAAACGAGGATCGACTTTCGCAAGGACGGCTCCTTTATGATCAAGACATGATTGAGAGGGCTGAATTCAAGACTGTGTTTTGTGGCGCAATACCGAGTGTCTAATCGACCTATTGTGCTGACTCGATCGCTTCGCTCGCCAGATCGATTGAAATCGACACGATTGTCACTGGCTCGTCAGAAGTCGGAGCAATGCCAAGATAATCACCATTACCATTATTCATCTCGGGAACCGCCCAGCCAAAGGTGCGAAGCTCGGGATCAACCGAGGCTTCGAAATTACGCCACCCGCTATTGCCGACTTCGGCGGTTGAATGGGCCGTTTTGAAAGCGCCACCTGCACTCTCAATCGAAAAGACAGCATCTTGGCCAGAGAGCGCCGCTTCGACGGATTCCGGCAGTCTAAAGGCCGCAACATCCTGAAGGCGCCCCCCGGGGCGCGGGGTGCCTGGCTCGCTTGTACCAATATCCATGCCATCGCCAGAGAGGGTTGCTGAATAGGTTTCGGGAAGAAGAAGATGACCCTTAAGGCTCGCACCAGACACCTGGTAGGGCCAATCGACAAACTCCGGCAACGGCACGGTCTCCGCCTCGGTCGTGGTCTCCACTGTAGACTCAGGCTGTGGCTCAGCAGCGCTCGTCTCAGGTGCTGCATCCGTGGAGGGCTGGCAGGCCTGTAGTGTGAACAGCGCTGAGATGAGAGCCGAGGCAAAAACGGTCTTATTCACTGCCAAATTCATCATCATTGTTGTTTCCATTCAACTTTAGAGGTCTAGAGCAACGGGTTGCTCTGTAGCCTGTCAAAACGCAAGGGGAGATACCTCTGCTGGAGCCATTCCGATTGTCTCACGAGATAGACAGGGCAATTGTGAGGCGCAATGGTGTTTTCCAGCAGTCGTCTCATCAGGCCGCTAAAGAGCAGTCTCGCTCTCCATCGCCGGATCAATAGAAATTGGGCTCGGTCACAAATTGACGAAGATTAAAGCCATGCTCGCGTAATATCCCATCGACGCGATCAATGCCGCCATCACTGATTTTTCCCTTCCACTGTCCAACGCTTGCATCTCTAACGAAACGACCTTCCGTCGTGCTTCCAACTATGGGTCTGCCGCGCTCGTCCTCTTCCTTTTTTACCTTTTCGGCTGACGAAAACCGAATGGCGCGTCTCAATTTCTTCATGTTCGTTGGAATGCCCAGAAAGCGCAGGACAATCGACATTGCGACAAATGTGTTCAGCTTCAGATCTTCATACGTGACCGAAACCACGTCGTTCTGACGCTGGATCTCACGCATCAACGATAGGTTTTGCGCATACCAACGTATCGACCAGTCGATTGTGGCCTCGGGCGAAGACACGTCTCGTCCTTCTGACGCCCACAGCTCTTTGTCATAATGATATCTGGAAATCAGGTAGTCTAGCGGGTTGCGATAGATGAATACGATCTTGCCCTGATATTCGAACAGGTCTTCATTCACATGCTGCCACATCAGATTCGAAATGCTGTGGAATGGAAAGCCCTTGCTGCGATTGAAGTGGGATGGGTCACGCATGGCGGCTCGCCGGTCGGTGGGGGAATATCGCCCTTGCAAGCCCTCATATTTGACGGGGCCAATATTGGCCGGGTTGGGCGTGCTCAGGATCTTGATGTAATTGGCGAATAGGTATCGCATCCAGTGCGTACCGCTTTTCATCGTGCTGACGAGCAAAACCGAGTTTGGCTCATTGAGCGCTTCTCGCACGCCTGGAAAATCGTCGAAAACACTCTCATTTGGGTGGGAGAAGCCTGTTTTTGTTATGGCAGTTTGTTTCACTGCGTCTTTTGAGGCCATTGCAATTCTCCACTTCAATCTCGCTGTGAGGTGTGCAATGCAGCACTTGCAAAATCAAGTTCCGAATGTCTGTTGATGCGTCACCTGTTCGGGACACCCAAATTCATGCGCCCCGGCTCCAGAGAGGCGCCAGAGTGTGTCGCAGCGTTAGGAGATAATGCAAAATGTTTAGTGGAGTGGTCGACCTAGCCGATGGGGTGACCTACTGGCGTTTGTGGCTTGCCCTGGCCTGGGAAGACATCAAGACCGTTTATAGGCGATCCATTTTTGGCGTAGCCTGGATTACGCTGTCATTTCTCGCCTTTATTGTCGTTAAAATATTGATTTTCCGCCCTTTTATGAGCGGAGGCAACGCACACTATTTTACCGTTTACGTCACGCTTGGCTTCCTGGTCTGGCAGTTTTTGCAGCAACTGGTCACGTCTGCGCCGACGGTGTTCCTGCAGGCTGAAAGCTGGATCAAGAGCGACCCATTGCCCTTCTCGCTCTACATTTTCCAGAGCATTACGCGGGCGTTGTTCAACTTCATGATGACATCGGTCGTCGCCATTATCATCCTGATACTGTATCAGCCGTCGATCACGCCGACAGCGCTGCTCGTCCTGCCCGCCTTGGCCCTCACGATCTTGAACGGCATTTGGGTATACCTGCTTTTGGGGATCATCTGCACGCGTCACCGGGACATTACGCATCTTATTCAAACATGCATGCGGTTCATGTTCTTCCTATCGCCGATCTTGTGGTACCCAGAGAGCATGGGACCCTTGGCGGATTATCTGTGGTGGAACCCATTCTGGCATTTCCTTTGGATTTTTCGGGCACCGCTGATCGATAATGATCCCGCTTTGGTGAGCTGGATCTTCTGCGGTGTGGTCACGGTCGTTGGGTGGTCTGCCGCTTTGGTGGTGTTCTCCCTATATCGCAAACGTCTTGTATTCTGGTTTTAGCCCATGCCTGAGATCCACGTTGAAAATCTCTCCCTGCACTTTCCTGTTTTCACGCAGATCGAAACGTCTGCAGGCGATGATGGAGGCCGTGCCGGCGCGAATGTGAAGTCCGGAGGGGGTCGGCGCCGATTTGTAGAAGCCTTGAGCGAAGTGTCCTTTTCACTCAAAGCAGGTGACCGCTTGGGGCTGGTCGGGCGCAATGGGTCTGGCAAATCGACGCTGCTGCGCGTGCTTGGTGGAATTTACCCGCCCACACAGGGCATCGTCCAGGTAGAAGGCTCCATTGCCCCTTTGTTCAATGTCGGGCTCGGCGTTCGGCCAGAGTCGTCCGGGCGTCGCAACATTCTCCTGCGGGGCCTCTTGCGCGGACTGAAAAGAAAAGAGGCTGAAGCAAAAGTCGACGAAATCGCTGATTTTGCCGATATTGGCCCGTTCATTGATTTGCCCATGCGGACCTATTCCACGGGGATGGCCATGCGTCTGTCATTCGCCATGGCGACAGCGTTCTCACCTGAAGTCTTGCTTCTCGATGAGTGGATTGGAGCCGGCGACCAAAGGTTCCGGAAGAAAGCACAAGACCGGATGAATTCGCTGGTGAACGATGCGAGTATTACGGTTATTGCCAGTCACAACCGACCTTTGCTCAGTGCTGTGTGTTCCCACGCACTTTGGCTCGAGCGCGGCGCCATGATGGGCTATGGCCCAATCGAAGAGGTTTATAAAAAGGTAGACGCGTATTTTAAGGTTGGCCAACCGGATGTTGCACGTCCAGCGCCCGTCTTGGACACAGCAATCTCTGAAGCGTCCTGAGAGCAGCCGTGCCAAAGCGCCTTGATTGCTGCCAGGTGTGAGGCCCAAATTTCCCAGAGCATGACGGCCTTGCCCCGGGGCGGATTTTATACGCGCAGTAGGTCTGCAGAAACGCCGCCTTTGGTCGTTTCTGATGCCAATACGGACCTGTAATAATCGAGCAGCGTGTCGATCATCGTGTCTTGGGTAAAGTGGGCTTGGAAGCGATCCAGTCCGGCCTGCCCGTAGCGTTGCCGTAACTCCGGATCACGCGCCAAAGCGACCATCGCCTCAGAGAGTGCTTTATGGTCGCCAGAGGGCACAAGGGTGCCGGTTTCCCCGTCTGATACCACTTCCTGAATCCCCCCCATCTGAGTTCCGATACAGGGTTTGGCTGAGCGCATGGCCTCAAGGAAAACCAGGCCAAAGGACTCATAGCGCGACGGCGCAACGAACACATCGCATTCGAGATAGGCGTTGTTGCGAAATTCGTCAGACTGAAATCCATGGAAATTGACCTGGTTAAACCAGGGTTCCTTCCGGCGTTTCTTTTCAAATTGCTGCTTCAGCGTTTGCTTGCCCACCTTTTGACTGTCGTCTCCGATAATATCGACGATGGCATCGGGATAAGCCGCAAAAAGGGCGGGAAGCGCCTTCAATAGTGTGTCTGCACCTTTTCGATGTTCCAGCCGCCCGACAAAAAGGAATCTTACATCGTTCCTGTTTCCGTTCCAATTGGTTTGGGAGGCGCTTCTGATCGGCAGGCCCGGTAGTCCGTGATGCACGATCTGTGCGCGACCCCTGAAATCCAGCCCAGGATTTTCGGTGATGAGATCGTTCAGAATTTGCTGTGAGTTGGCCAGAATGTGGGGGGCATTTTCGAGCATTTCGCGTTCGCCCACGATAATGGGGTCCACATGCTCCTTGCGGTAAGTCTTGTTCGCTTGCCAATCTGGCTTGTAAGGCAGTGCCAATTGGAATGTGGTGTGCAAGCTCGTAACTGTGGGGAGCACGCCGGACGTTACACAGGCAGCCGCTTCGAGGTCCCATATGGGACCTGACACCAGGTCGAGACCACGGCGTAAATGGATCCGCATGACTTCGTCATAAACAGCGTAAGCGTAATCCTTGATGGTCTGAGGCAGCCCCCCCAGGGGCGGAGACGTACGCTTCGGTGACCAAACGGGGTTGATACGGTGCACCCAAACGCCGTTTTCGAAGTCGACGGTATGCTCTCCGGAGTTCGACTTGGTGACGACACTCACTTCGTGTCCCAGCGCCGCCAGGGCTTCGGCCACATGATGTGTCCAACTGCCAATGCCGCCAGCGCTATTGGGCGGATAGTCCTGGGACACCAGGCAGAGTTTAAGCCGGTTGCGGTCTGGCAAACGTGTTGGAAAACGGCTGACATTCGGCTCTATTCCGCCAGGCAGAGACTTGGGGTCCATATACTTTGGCTGTTGTTGCTCCATTGCGTCTCTTACGCCATGGAGAAGGCCTTCATCGACGTCTTTGGTGAGCTGTTTGTAGTGCTCGTCTGTTATGACGTCATTTTCGACATACCACTTGTTGTATTTGTGGATTTCAACAGCGTGAGCACTCAGTTTGTCCATAATTTCGCGCAGGGATTTGTGCCCCCTTGCATGGCGAATGCAATAATAGGCCTTGCTGCGGAGCGGGAAATATAGCCGGGAGGGGACCTTCTTGTGATCCCGTAAGTGGCTGGGTGCGTATTTGTGATGCACCTCAGCGTCCGGCGCGATGGTCACAGCGTATCCAGCGTCCCTGATCCGCAGGTTCACATCCGTCTCATCCAGAAAATAGGCGAAGTATTCATCAAAGCCGCCGACCTCAAGCAGCGCAGATCGCCGGAACGAGGAGTTGCAACCGGTCTGGCTGAGAAAGGACCAGCTGCCCGGACCCATATCGGATGTATCCACATCGCTGATATCCTTATAGGCTTGGGAATCGCCAAACCGGTCACAAACCGTGATCCGGCATTGAAAATTCACACCGGAATGGTCTCGGATATAGCCGCCAACAGCGCCGACGCGGGGATCCGCATATGCCTCTTCGAGGCGATGAAGCCAGTCTGGTTCAGGGTAGGCATCATCGTCCAGAAAACAGACGACATCGCCCTTGGCCAGATGAATGCCGATGTTTCTCGATTTCGACAGATTGGCCACATCACAGCGTCCAGCGATAATGCGGCCCTCATACTGCGCCATGACCTCTTCGGTTTCGTCGGTGGATGGTCCGTTCACAACAATGACTTCGAAATTCGGATGCCTCAAATACTGCAACGCGAGCAGGCAATTCCGCAAATAGGGCGCCCTGTTCAATGTATTGATGACGATTGAGAAACCGAGCCACTGTTTCATATTCACTCCACTCTCTGTGGT
>JBCCTK010000034.1:0-23676 GCA_039198685.1 Pseudomonadota bacterium
AGCGCATGTGCGAAAGACTCTCTGGTGTCAGAGATCGCCCAGGCATCCTCAATATCCCGCGTGATCTGATTGGGATGTGTTTTGATCCGTCGCGCCTGTTGCCATTCCGCAAGCGAGTAATTGCGCGGATCGCGGCTCTCCCGATGCGCGAGACCGGGCGGCATTTGCCACCCATGATGAAGGAAAAGCTCCCGCGATATTGTCTTTAGTTTCTCCCGGTCAAACGACATCTGGATAGCCTTCATTTCCCCCACATCGATGCGCGACCACACACAGTGCGCATGGCGGCGGCCTTTCTTCTCGTGAAAGACAATGGCGCGGGGCTGATCGCTCAACCCCAGCTTGGCTTCAACCCGCGCTATGGCGTCCTCAAAGTCCTGTGTGGTGGCTTGCTCTGTAGGCGGGGGATTGAGGCTCAGTGAATAGAGGAACTGCTTACACCGCGTTCCCCGGCTTATGGCGTAAATCTCATTCAGCGCTCCCGCCAGATCATCGGAAACAAAGCCGCGTAGCTCATAAACTTCGACATGCTCATTATCGCGGGTGTTCAGGAAATGCTCAGCAGCGGCCTGTGCGCCGCCACGGGCGTTGCCAACAAGATTCATCGCGCCTTCACCCCCAAAGCCACTTCAAGGGCGGCTTTCATTTCAAGGATGGCGCGGCAGGCTTCGGCCAGCTCAGCTTGCAGCTCTGGCGTCACAGGCAACGCACCGATATTTGCGGCCTTGGCAATCTGATTGAGATTGGATGACAGGCGGGATTTGCCCAGTTCACCCAGTAATCGGGCCGCTACAGCGTGATTGATGGATGGCACACGACGCTTACGGGTCAGCCGGTCAAAGATGCTTGGATCGTCTTCAAACAGCTTCTTGCGGATGTAAGCCGCCTCAGAGAGGTTTCCGGCTTCACGCTTGATGATGGCGCGTTCCTGCTCCGTGAACCGGATGGAGTAAGGCGGCGGGTGCTTCCGTTTACGCGCAGGCCGAATGGCTGGCTCGCCACTGTGCGCATCACTGAATGTCTCTCTGACTTTGTTTGCTCCGGGCGGCCTCATGGTTCAGGCCCTCCGAAAGTCTCCCACTCCTGGACGAGTGAATCGAAGCCTTTTTCCTTAAGCTGCTCGCCCCATTCTTCGAGCGTGAAAACGAGGTCGTGATAGGCTTCTGGTGTTCCAACATCTACGTCTTCGGGGCACCATTTTACAATTTCCCGCAAATGCAGGCTCTAAAGCTGTCATGCCTCCTTCTATCTGTTTGATTTGGTTGACGAATTGAAATGACAGAATGAGCGGCGAGAGTTCAAAACCCTCTCCCTTGCGATAGCGTAAGTTCCCCGAAAACGTCAGCTTCAGCACCAGATCAAACAGCGGAGTCACCCTATGAAATCGCGCGGCCATAATGGGCTTTGATATGGGTGAGCATTGTCTGGACCTTTTCCGTTCGATGCAGATCCACATGGGTTACCAACCAAAGCGGGAAGGACCATTCCGGTCTCGGCGGCATGACTTGATGCAGATCTGGAAGCATCTGCGCATTGGCAACCGGCAAGATGCCGATGCCCAATCCTGCGAGGACGACCCGCCGTGTTATCCGGGGATGAGATGTGTGCACGACAATGCGTTCGGCGGGAACGTTCTCCATCAACCAGACTTCCACAGGCAAGGGGTTACGAGTTTTCGGGCTTGCGACAAAATCGTGTTGGGAAAACTCCGATATGTCTTTCGGCAAGCCTTTGCGCTGCACGTAACGTTTCTGGGCATAGAGAGTCAGCTCAAGACTCTGAAGCTTCTGTACAACATAATCATCCTGCTCGGGTTTGGTGCCGGCCCGCAACGCGATATGCGCCTCACCATACTCAAGCTTCAACAGGTCGTCCTGCGCTTGAAGGATAATCCGCGTTTTTGGGTGCTGCTCCATAAAATCCCGGATTGACGGCATCAATAGATCAACAACTGGCGGAATCGTGGTCACGATAATCTCGCCAGTAAGTTCAGCGTCACTTGCCCGGGTCCGACCCGTAAAATCCACCAGCATCTCCTCGACGCGTGTGGCAACAGTAAGCAGCTTTCCGCCGGCTTCGGTCAGCACATAGCCGCGACTGTGGCGCTGAAAGAGCTTGGTGCCCAACTCGGCCTCAAGCGCATCAATATGTCGGTTCACGGTCGATCGGTGAACGCCAAGTTCTTTGGCCGCAGCGCTCACAGTGCCATGCTTGGCGACGTGATAGGCGGTTCGGATTTCGAGCCATTTTTCCATTACACAAATCTTCCCGGAAGCAGCGAGTGTTGTGTCGCATGAATGCGCGGTCAATGCTCTTTCGACGCGGTTGTGCGCTTTTTTGTGATCGACATATTGCCCCTCAACGCAATCACTGCAGCCAACGGGATAGAAACACGCCGCTGCCTATAACCGGGCAAAGACGATACTGTCTTGCGCGTCAGACATACACTGCCGGTTGGCGATTTGGGGTTCATGCTTGGTCACAATGAAACGGCCAATCACTGTCGAATGAAAAGGAAGGTGACATGTCTGATCAAACGATAAAGCTCTATACGGCTCCGACGCCAAATGGGCGCAAGATTTCGATTGCTTTGGAAGAAATGGGACTTGCCTACGAGACAGAGTTCATCGACATCCTGGCGGGCGACCAACACAAGCCTGAATTCCTCGCTCTCAATCCCAACAATAAATTACCCGTCCTGGTGGATCCCGATGGCCCGGATGGCCAGGAATTTACACTGTGGGAATCCGGCGCCATCCTCTGGTATCTTGCGGAAAAAACTGGCAAGTTTTTGCCGACCGCAGGCGCCGAACGCCATCTGGTCCACCAATGGCTTATGTTCCAAATGTCAGGGATTGGCCCGATGTTTGGCCAGTTCGGCCACTTCTTCTTTTATGCCAAGGAAAAGTATCCGTATGCGATTGAACGGTACGCAAATGAGACTGCGCGGCAAATGTCAGTCATGGATCAGCATATGGAAGGTCGTGAGTGGTTTGCGGGTCGAGATTTCTCTATTGCGGATATGGCGATCTTCCCTTGGATTGGACTCATGATGAACAATCCAGATCTACCGCCGCGTCCTAATCTCCAGGCCTGGGGTGAACGGATGAAAGCGCGCCCCGGCGTGACCAGAGGCATGGCTGTTTCCAGTGAGAATGTTAGACGCGAGATTGTAGAAGGTGGATTGGAGGGGTTTGACGATGAGCATCGCTCGCACCTCTTCGGCAAGAAGCAGTATGCTAGAAATTAGACTTCGCGTCCAATGAGGCGAAGTCTCGAACACGTCCAAATTGTCTAGTCCGGTGAAAGCCTCAAAACAAACAACTACGAAGGGGACATGCCATGTCCGAGAATAAAATTGCGGTGATCACAGGCTCCACCGGTGGCATCGGGAGCGCCATTGCGAGCTTGCTTGCGGCAAACGGTTGGAACCTGGTGCTCGTCAACCGAAACGCTGAAAAGGCAACCCGGCAAAAGGCAGACCTTCATGGGGAGCATCCCAACACGAGAATTGACCTGGTCCAGGCCGATTTTCTGGATGCAGACCAGATCAAGCGAGCAGGGAACGAGATCCTGGCGATGCATTCCCAGATAGACGCGCTGTACAACAATTCCGGTGTTCTGACGTCGCAACGCGTGATCAGTGCCCAGGGGCACGAGTCCAATTATGCGGTCAACACGCTGGCCCCGTATGTGATGCTCGAAAGCTTGCGCCGTGCCCTGAAACGAGCCGCAGGTAAGCCTAAGACGATGATCGTCAACACCACCTCTTCAGCGCACAATTCTGCAAAATCGCTGGATGTCGGCACTTTGTCGGATCCTGAGGATATTGGTGGGCTGATGGGGGCTTATGCAACGACAAAGCTGGCTTTAACCACCATGGGAATGGCGCTTGCGGAAGCGTTGGAACGGGACGGGGTGATGCTGCGATCAGTGTGTCCAGGCCCGGTGGCCACGCCGATGACCAAAACCAGCGACGCGATGCCGGGCATCCTGAAACTCGCCGTGCCGCTGCTTTTTGGCAAGCCGGAAAAGCAAGCGGGCAAGATGATCCACGCCGCTGATCCAAGTAACTTTGGCGGACGGACGGGAATCTACATCACCAATGGCAAGGAAAAGGCAGCGCCAGAACTCGCTGTCGATACCAGCGTTCAGGCTAGCCTTCTAGAGAAACTGACTGCCGATGCAGCGTTTTGAGTCTACCTTGGGCTATTCTTGACGCAGGCCCCCTTCCCGCCAAGCATTCACACTATCCCGGTCGGTCTGATTGGAGACTCCCTTGAAGCGCCGCACTTGTCGCTATTCCGCAAGCGATGAACTGCGCAGATGACAGTTTTCCCGTTCAATCAAGCCGGGAGGCACTTTCCAAGCCCTGCCCAATGAATAGCTAGCAGGAGGGCTGGGTCAGCCTCGACCAGTCATAAGACATCGGGATGGCTCATCTATCGCACACATAGATGCGCGATCACACACACTGCATTTGCGCCACGATGAAAATTTGCCAATACGGTTCAGCGCGCCTTTACCTCTAAAGCCACTTCAAGAGACGCTCTCACTTTAAGAACCGTATCGCTCGCTTCAGCGCGTTCAGAGTTCAAACCTCCTCACCCCAATCGGCTGTAACATTAAAACTTCATAAGATACCGCACCTGGAAAGCAGTTCTTTACTCCCGGCGCCCACCTTCCGCCCATGGTTAATCAAACTGGGCGCCCTGTTAACCTTGGGTCGCTTTGGAAAGGGGCTGATATGTTAAGGAACTCCCTGCGCTGGGCCAGCGATGTCGGGTTTCGCGAGAAGATCAAACCACTTGCTTTAAAGGTGTCACCCTCTCAACACGGTTTGAAGGGCGCCTTGTCGGAAGGGGATCTTGACTTCAACAAATCCATCACGCGCCGCCAAGCCAAACAAGACGCCACAGATGGCCTGCCCGTGTCCGAAGCGATCACGCGCGACCAATGGAGCGAGCGCGAGCAATTGGTGGCAGAGCGTGCTGAAGATGTTCGCCGGGGCCTCTCCACCTGGTTTAGCGCCAGCGCTGCGGGCGTGCGCAATTACATCCAAGACTGCACACCAGCGGAAATCCAGGTAAATTCCCTGCAAGAAGCGATCAAGGCAGAGGAAAACGAGTTGCGTCACTTCGAGACCGACGATGCGACGGAGGCTGCGGCCCACCATGAGGCCACAGTGATTGAACTGGAAGCGTTCCGCACCCAGCATGGCGAACGGATCGGGAAACGTACGCCAGACATCAAAAAGAACATCGAACAGACCTTGGCCATCTTGATGGCCGTTCTGTTGTTGGAAGGGTGCTTCAATGCCCTGCTCTTCAAGGATGCCCAGCCATCAGGTCTTCTTGGCGGGTTAATGGTCGCTTTCGGGATCAGCGCTGTGAATGTCCTCTTTGGCGTTTGCGCGGGGTATTTCGGCCTACGTTATCTCAACCACCCGCAAATGCCATTCAAGGTCATGGGTGGTGTAGTCGCCGGGATGTTTATCCTGGCCGGAATATTCCTGAATTTCTTCATCGCACACTTCCGGGATGCCGTGGAAATCAGCCTCCAGGCCGCTATCGCAGCAGAGAATCTGTCAGGGTATTCAATGTTCGACACGGCCCCCAGCGCTGTTGTCGCAGGCATGTTCCCCAACATTTTCGGCCTTCATAGCCTTGTCGCCTTCGGTCTGCTGATGATCGGCATCACGGCTTTCGCAATCGCGGTCTACGAGGGGTATGATAAAATCTCAGATCGTTATCCTGGCTATGGCCGCGTCTGGCGAAAGGAGCGCCTTGCCTACGAAGCGCGCCAACAGGTGCGCAATGGTGTGCGCGACGATCTTGGCGATTATTTTACCCGCTGCCGCGCCTGGTTCGAAAACCAGCAAGGCCGCCATGTGCAGGCCAAGCGTGAAATCGAGAAAGCATTGAACGAATTGGAGACGCGCCGCGACCACGCCGTGGCTGTTGCCTCCAAGGCCGGCGAACAAGAGCGTACCCAAAAGGTGGCTTACCGACAGGCTCACCGGCGCCAGCGCAACGCCTTGCGTGAAACCCTTGGCGAGCAGGCCGCTTGCCCGGCCTATTTCGACGAAATCGTTACACCGGACCTGCCTCGCTTCGAATATGGCAAAGAGCGCGACCAGGCCGCTGCTGCCATCGCAACGATAGAACATAATATCACCGCGATGAACATTGCCCGCGAGTGGTTAGAAAAACACATCCAGGAAATCCAGCACGGCCTTTCGAGCATTGAAAAGCGCGTGCAGTCGGAAGTCGCCAAGGTCCGAACCGCCCGAGAGAGTGGCGAAACCCATGACAACCGGAAACGCGCCTAGGCGCCCGTTTTAGGAAAGGAGCATCGCAATGCCCCGTTCACGTGACAAAGGCCCCTGGTTCTGGCGCGGCATGATTGGCGCGATGATGGCCAGCGTGTTTGGCCTCTTCGCCATCGCTGCATTCGCCGCCCCACCGGCCACCTTGGCCTATAGCGGATGCCGGATCGACCGCAAGGACCCAGCCCACACGGTTGTCCTGATCGACCAGTCCGACCCATTCTCTCCGGTGGATATCGACTGGGTGCGCCAGCTCGTCGATGAGGAGGCGCGCAGCCTGCCGAAATATGGCCGGCTTACCGTGATGATGCCCAATGCAGCTCGCCCGTTTGACCCTCGGGTTCTGCATATGGCGTGTTCGAGTGGCAGCCCGGACCGCGCCAATCCGATCCTATCGAACCCGCGTATGGTGGCCGATGCATTCCAGAAGGGCTTCCATGGGCCCTTGCTTGAGGATTTGGACCGGGCCCTTGAGGACACCCGCCAACCGTCATCACCGCTGTCTGAAGCGCTCTATTCCATCGCCGATCGGGCAGACTTCCAGTCCAGCATGCGCAACCGTCGGCTGGTGGTCGTGTCGGACCTTATGCAGCATTCCGATGGTTTCTCCTTCTATCGCAGGGGCGCAGACTATGGCGCCTTCATGGACAGTGACCTGGCGCAGGACCTTCCACGTCTGAGCGGTGTGAATGTGGTTGCCCGCATCGTGCCCCGCCAGCTCTACGACTTGCCCATGGGCGAGGTGAAAGCTTTCTGGCGCGCCTATTTCCGCGAGGCTGGTGCGCGCTATGGCTCGTTGAACTAGGGCGTTTTGCGACTTGTCGACAGGGTCCAGGCGCGCTAGCCGCGTCTGGACCTCCCTATTTGTGAGACTACCATGCGCCCGCCCATAAGACTGGATATTGATGCGCCTCTTGCTGCGCTGGTTCTGGACCGGCCAGACAAGCGCAATGCCCTGACCCACCAGATGTGGAGCGCCATCCCAGGCTTGATTGGCCAGGCGGTCGCAGACGAGACTGTGAAGTGTGTAATCATCCACGGAAGCGCGGCCGGCACCTTCGCCGCTGGACAGGATATCGCTGAGTTCGAAACCCAGTATGCAACGCGCGCAGGCGCCGATGAGGCAGGCCGCGCGATTGCGACTGCGCTAGAGGCGGTTGAGACCTGCGCTAAGCCCACAATTGCGGCCATTGATGGCGCCTGCGTCGGCGGCGGCATGAGCCTTGCGCTGGCTTGCGACATTCGCATCGCTTCAACACACGCCCGGTTAGGCATTACGCCCGCAAAGCTTGGACTGGTCTACCCTCCTGCGGATATGGCGCTTTTGCTGAAGCAGGTCTCGCCTAGCGTGGCGAAACGCGTCCTGTTCACGGCAAAGATCTTTCCGGCGCATGAGGCCCAATCTCTGGGCCTGGTCGATGAGACTGTTGATGGCGCCGCCCTTCCCGCAGCAACAGCGCTTGCCGGGGACATAAGCGCGGTTTCCCAATGGTCAGTCCGCTCGATCAAAACGATGATTGCCGGCATCAAATCCGGCTGGACGCCGCAAACTCCCGAGGCCGTTGAATTGTTTCTTGAAGGCTTTGAAAACGCCGATCACATGGAGGGCTACCGCGCCTTCCTGGAGAAGCGCAAGGCAGACTTCCCGGTCCGATAACCGCCTTTAAAGCGCCTTCACGATGTTCTCGACCATCTTCTTACCGTCTGACAAAAGCATCATCGTATTGTCCTTGAAGAACAGTTCGTTCTGAATTCCAGCATAGCCCGATCCCATGGATCGCTTCACGAACAGAACCGTCCCGGCATCCTCCACGTTCAGCACAGGCATACCAAAGATCGGGCTGGACGTGTCTGTCTTGGCGGAAGGATTGGTCACGTCATTGGCGCCGATCACGAAGGCCACTTCAGAATTCTTGAAATCAGAATTGATGTCTTCGAGCTCAAACACTTCGTCATAGGGAACCTGGGCCTCAGCAAGCAGCACATTCATGTGTCCCGGCATCCTACCCGCCACAGGGTGGATAGCGTACTTCACATCCACGCCTTCAGCTTTCAGCTTGTCAGCCATTTCCTTAAGGGCATGCTGGGCCTGGGCCACGGCCATGCCGTATCCCGGCACAACGATGACTTTGGACGCGTTTTTCATGATGAAGGCCGCATCTTCTGCCGATCCCCGTTTATAGGGTCGGTCTTCGCCGCCCCCGGCTGCCGCTGCAGCGGCGCTATCATCGGCGCCAAACCCACCCGCAATGACCGAGATGAAACTACGGTTCATCCCCTTGCACATAATGTAGCTGAGGATCGCGCCGGATGAGCCGACAAGCGCACCGACGATGATCAGCGCAAAGTTTCCAAGGCCGAACCCCAGTGCCGCCGCTGCCCAACCTGAATAGGAGTTCAGCATGGAAATTACGACAGGCATGTCTGCCCCGCCGATGGGAATGATCAACGTTATGCCGATGATCAGAGACAGACCGACAAGGACCCAGATCAGCGATCCCCCGCCGCCACCCCCGTGACTGAGCGCCAAAACGATGATCACGCCGACGACGCCCACGGCCAAGAAGAGGTTCAAAAAGTGACGCGCAGGCAAGAGGATTGGCGAACCCGACAAATTCCCGTTGAGTTTCGCCGCCGCGATCAGCGACCCACTCACGGTCACCGCGCCGAGGAGGATCGATAGGGAGAGTTCCACCATGGACCGCGCAGGCAGGCCGCCTTCGATTATCCCACTTGTGATCCCAAAGCTGGCTGGCGCATAGAATGCCCCCAGCGCGACAAGGAGCGATGCCCCCCCGCCAAGGGCATTAAACAAACCAACGAGCTGTGGCATGTCCGTCATCGGCGCACGCTGGGCAAGCATCGCCCCGATACCGCCGCCGAGCAGCAAACCACCCGCAATCAGCCCGATGGTGGCTGGCTCCAGGCTGGGCACGACCAACGCAAATGTTGTGCCCGCCGCGATGGCCATACCGATCATGCCCAGCATATTGCCGTTGCGCGCCGTGGCGGGGCTGGAAAGTCCGCGTATAGCAAAGATGAAGAGGACGGCTGAGACCAGATAAAGGCCGGCTGTAAGATCTGCGCTCATCATTTCTTCCTGTACATGGCCAGCATGCGCCGGGTGACGAGGAATCCCCCGAAAATGTTGATCGCGGCAAGGAAGACGGCGCCAGCGCCAAGCCCGCGCGCGGTCCAGACCTCAGAAGATGTTCCGGTGCCCTCGCCGCTTAACCCAGTGGCTGCTGCTGCAATGATGGCGCCCACCACCACCACAGCGGAAATGGCATTGGTCACCGACATAAGCGGAGTATGCAGAGCGGGCGTCACGCTCCAGACCACATAATACCCGACGAAACAGGCCAGCACGAAGATAGCCGCCAAGAAGATCGGCGCTCCGATATCGTCCACACCTGCGGCATGGGCCGGCAGCGCGAGCATTCCCGCGCACAGAATGGCTCCCAGATACTTCATCCCTTCAGCCTCTCATTTACAGTCTCACCATCGCGCGTCAGCACCATGGCGGTGACGATCTCATCATCGGTATCCAGATTCAGGGCGCCGTCTTCGCCCGTGATCAGCGGCAGAAAATTAAGAAGGTTTTTCGCATAAAGCGCGCTCGCATCGGCAGGCACCTGGCCCGGCAAATTGGTAAAGCCTGCAATCTTAACTCCACCGGCTTCAACAATTTCGTCGGGCTTGGAGAGCGGGCAATTGCCGCCCTGGGCCACGGCCATATCTATGATCACAGAACCGGGCCGCATGGAGGCCACCATCTCTTCGGTGACCAGTACGGGTGCGGGACGCCCTGGGATGAGCGCCGTGGTGACCACTATGTCCTGTTTGGCGATATGCTCCGCCGTGAGCGCAGCTTGCTTGGCTTGATACTCATCGGACATCTGTTTGGCATAGCCGCCTGCTGTCTCTGCAGCTTTGAACTCGTCGTCCTCGACTGCGATGAATTTTGCGCCGAGGGACGCGACCTGTTCCTTCGCAGCCGGTCGCACATCGGTGGCCGATACAATCGCGCCCAGGCGCCGTGCTGTGGCGATGGCTTGCAGGCCAGCAACCCCCGCGCCCATTACAAATACTTTTGCAGGCGCGACTGTGCCTGCCGCCGTCATCATCATCGGCATCGCCCGACCGTAGATCTGGGCGCCTTCGATGATGGTGCGATATCCAGCGAGGTTCGACTGGGATGAAAGCGCATCCATGGACTGGGCCCGTGTGATGCGCGGAGTGAACTCCATCGCCAGCGCCGTAATCTTGCGCGCGTTCAGGGGTGCTGCATCCAGGCCAAACGGCTCCAGCAGGCCAATCAACACTGAGCCCTCTTGGAGCAGCTTAATCTCGGCATTCGATGGTGCGCGTACCTTCAGTGTCACATCGGCGGACTTGGCAGCCGCTGCTGCTGTTTTCGCGATGGATGCACCAACCTCTTCGTAGGCCCCGTCCAGATAACCAGCGGCGGCCCCTGCGTCGGTCTCAATCACGATCTGGTGGCTCAAATCGATGAGTTTCTTGACCGTGTCCGGCGTGGCCGCCACACGGCGCTCCCCCGTCTCAGTCTCTTTCAGGATCGCAAGTTTCAACGGCACCCCCAGGGATGGACACGACGGAGACACCGCCTTGAGTCTTGGACGAATTTCTGCTCCCACGAACGGGGACGACTATGACATGATCTTCGCGCTCTCAAAGGCAAGCGCGCTGATCAACTTGAGCGAGATGTAGCCGCCTATGGGCACACGCGCAAGATCATCCTAATACACGGCCCGCCAAACCATAGCTCAAGGCAGAAATCACTGCTATGCCCAGTAAATTGAGCACGAAACCGGCCCTGGCCATGGTGGGCAAACTGACATGTCCTGTTGCGAACACAACCGCATTGGGCCCTGTCGCCATAGGCAACATGAATGCACAACTCGCCGAAAGTGCCAGCGGTAACCCAAGCAATTCCACTGGCATTCCCGTAGACAACGCAACGGCGCCAAGCACAGGCATCAGGGCAGCAGCTGTTGCGATATTGCTGGTTACTTCCGTGGCAAAGATCACCAATGCGGTCAGGACGATGATGACCAGTAAAATAGGCAATGCAGCCAGACCCGCCAATTCCGCGCCGGCCCAAGCCCCCAGTCCCGACTGGGTAATGGCCGCGGCCAGCGTCATCCCTCCGCCAAACAAGAGCAGGACACCCCACGGGATGGACTCCGCGGTAGGCCAGTCAAGAAGGCGCGCTCCCGGCTGATTTTTTGCACCCGCCGGGACGAGAAAGCAAAGCACCACACCAAAGATCGCGATCAAGTGATCCGTTAGCCCTGCAAAAGGGAGGGACCCGCCCATCTTCAGCGATGAAAGCGGCTCTCGAAACACCCAAAGGCACGCAACGACACCGAACACGATCAACGTGCGGATTTCCGGCACACGGATCGGCCCCAACGCCTCCAGCTGGCTTAGAATCGCATCCTTGCCTGCCCCGCTTTCATGGTCGGCAAGCCGGAAGGAAATTCGCGTTAGCACAAGCCAGGCCAATGGGACCATGATCAAGACGGTGGGCAGACCGATCATCATCCACTGGCCAAACCCAATGGAAAATCCTGCAGACTCATTGAGGTATCCGATAACGATTAGGTTTGTCGGTGTACCGACAGGCGTGCCAAGCCCGCCAATGGAGCAGGAATAAGCAATGCCGAGCAGCAACGCGTAGGTAAACGGCGCGGCAATCCTGTCTGGTCCGCGAATGGCGGTGGCTACCGATAGGGCAATCGGCATCATCATGATGGACGTCGCCGTATTGGAAATCCACATCGAGAGGAGCGCCCCGGCCGCCATGAATCCGCCGATCAACATGGTTGGCCGTGCGCCGACACGAGCAACGATATTCAAGGCAATTCTGGCATGCAAATCCCACCGCTCGACGGCTTTCGCGACGATGAATCCCCCCAAAAGCAATACAACAATGGGGTGCATATACTCTGCCGATGTCGCCTTCATGCTCTGAACCCCGAAGAGCGGCAAAATGATGAGCGGAAGGAGTGATGTAACCGGGATGGGTAGCGCTTCGCAGATCCACCACACTGCCATGAGCATCACCAACGACAGTACAATCCACGCTTCGCGCGCACCACCAACTGAACCGGTCATTTCAATCAGCAATGCAGGTAAAGGAACCAATTGAAGGGCCAGCGCCAGAAGCGGGCCCAGCCAGAGTCCAATACGCTGTCGAAGCGTTATGCCCGATGCTCCGTCCAAACCTGATCCTGCCACCGTGCACTCCCAGGCTGGTCGCTCTTCAAGCGTCACTGTAGACCAAAGTTACACCAACCCGGCCACTCTGTGTTTTTTTAAGACCGATGTCACGGTATTCTCCGCCTCGTTCTGATGCTGTTTAGATTCAAAGCGATAGAAAAGAGAGCATCAGATCTGCACCAGGCTTGGCCGGACGTGCGAGGGCACTTTCGACGAAAAGCAAATTGAAGCCGCGCTCGTCATACGGGCCGACTCTTGCCGGGCCTGAAGGACAAATTATCTAGGTCTGTGCCTGAAGGCCTGGTACCTTTCAGCTTAAAAGCCCATCAGCAAATGAAATTCAATCCCGTCTCTGGCAGCCGGTCCCGACTCCTCTCGTGACAGCGACACCCCCGTGGTCCATCGATCTTTCAAATCACTGAATTGCAACCCAAAGGCAAACGAGCCGATCACCTCATCGGATGCACCGAAACGGCTCTCGAAGGGGGCAATAGTGCTTGGAGCGCCCGCCAGCGTGGAAAGCGTTTTGAGATCGTCGACGTCACGCGCTGTGACACCGGCTCGCAAACCAATTTGCGTTCGCCAAATGCTATTTTCCCAAGTCGGGGATCCCACGTGAAGTCCTGCCCGGCCAGATGCAAAGCATGATTCTTCATACTGCGTCGTGATCTGCTCACCGCCCGCACCGTTTTCGGAATAGGTCCCATCTTCGAAACAGGAATAGCCCGCACCGAGAAGCGGGGCGTACGTCCAGCCCCCCCAATCCAGATCATGGTGCAAGGTCGTGCTCAAGGACCACATGGTCGTTTCGGTTTCACCCGCGATCAAAGCCGGTGAGGCCGCAATGGCTGAAGCGCGCTGCGTTGACACCTCATCGCGCGTCCACACAGCCTGGGTGGACCACGCCGTGCGCGGTGTCAGATCCCGGTCAATACGGGTCCGGATTTGCAGGCGATCACCGTCCATCGATCTCGCAGATCCAAGGGTGCCATCAAACTCGCCAATTGTCGCCTCTGCTGACACCTGTGTCGACGGTCCAAGGAAGGTAGAACCGCCAAAGAGGACTTCAGAGCTGTTCTCGTCGAAAGCTGCTCCCTCAACGGTATCTTCCCCCTCCGACCAGAGGAGGTTGACCCAGATACAGGCTGAACCCGCGCCGGTTTGACACGTGCGGTTGCTGCGCAGTGCCGCTTCTGAGCGAAGTTCCGTTTGCCTCAGCAGCGCCGGCAAAATCGCGGGCGTCAGCAGACCCAACTGCTGCTGAAGACTGTTTGAATCGGCGCTCATACGCAGCGATGTGACAAGCGTGTCCAATCCATCCGCCGGTCCGTTTGCCCTCACCCGGTCTAGGTAATCGGCGACGGCGAGCTGATTGCTGGTGCCCGCCCCATCGAGGAGGGGAACGAAATCGAGCCTGATTGCATCGACGTTCAGAACAAGACTGGTGTCGGTTCCGGTCAACGAAAAGTCGAATGCCACCGTGTCAGGAATCTCGAAACCGTCAGGACTGAATTCCGCCCCGTTCAGGGTCAGGCCTCCGGTCGTGGTTATGACCTCGATGCCGACGGAGTCGGCGACACTCGATGGGTCCACATCGGCCGAAACCACGTTGAAGGTCAAATCACCGCCGATGTCGGCTGACCCCTCGATCTGCAATTGGTCGGCTGTGCCATTCACCAGATCCACGTCGAAGACAAGCTCTCCGGTATCGGTTTGAACAAAATCTCCAACCAAGGCCGTCGACCCGATGAGGGCTTCTTGATTAAGGATAATAAGCCCGGAATTCTCAAACTGACCTTGGGCGCCCAGATCAAGCATTTCACCGGTTTCAAGCCTTCCCCCAATGGCGTGATTAAACTGGTTCTCACCGCCTCCAAGACTGATATTGCCCCGAATAAAGCCCGTGCTGGTAATATCGTCACTGCCCGCACCGGTGGAGATTGCGAGCCCAGATTCGGCACCTATTGACCCCGACAACGCCAAATTGACATCGCCGCTACCGGTTGACGAAACACCTGCACCATTACCACTACCGCCTGAAATGGCGCCGGAGAGATCAAGGGTTGTCGTGCCAGCGGCCGAAATGTGGAGCCCATGGGCATCAGTGCCGGAGACGTCTACATCACCACTCGCAACAATTGTAACGGTGGAGAACTCGCCGGTGCCCCCGTTTTCGATGGACAGGCCGTGGGCGCCCGCCCCGGTGGTCAGTATCTGTCCATCATGTTGAATGTTGAATTCACCGGTATTCGCCCGCAGGCTCACGCCCGGCGCATCATCACCCACACTGGTGATCTGCGCTCCATTGGAAATCTCCACATCCATCTGGCTATAGTATTCGCCGCTCAGATCGATGACGGTGGACTGCGCACCAGACGTGTGAAGACTGCCGGACACCACCAGTTCGGTCAGCCCGTTATAGGTCTGTGATCGAATGCCGGGAGACCTGTCTCCAAGTGTCGTCAGATCGCCACTAATGGTGATCCGGCCAGTGTGGTTTTCAGACGTCAGGTCGATGCCCGGCGCATCGGCGCCCTGCGTCGTGATCGCTCCTGCAACATTTATTGCCAAACTTGAATAATAGCTGCCTTCAGCAGCAACCCGAACCGCCGTGGCGCCATCGCCGGATGTCGTGATTGTGGCTAAGGGATCATCGAGCTGGATCGAAAGGTCAGAGTAGTTTGGGCGCGCCAATATGGCGTTTGCCCCATCTCCAGATGTTGTTATGGAACCGACCAGGTCGATTTGACTTGCGCCATACCGCCCACTGGAGACCGATACTCCGTGGGCGTCTACGCCTTGGGTCACAACATCTGTCGAAATTTGAACGTCTGCGCCGCCATAATAGCTTTGAGCCAGGACAGCCGTGGCCTCGTCGCCAGAAGTAGACACATCACCATCCAAGGTGATCTCGACCTCACCGTACTGGCTGAATGCGGTCACACCCCGGGACGCGCGCCCCGCGGTACGGATCGAGCCTGAGGATGTCACCCTGGCTGTATAGCTGGTGGCTGAAGAAACCAGCGCCGACGAATTATCGCCGAGCGTGGCCACATCTCCGGTGTTCAGAATCGACGCGGAATTGTAGCCACTGGCAACGAGGCCAACCGAGCCTTCGCCTTCCGTGCTGATTGTGGCTACATTGTTGATCGATGCCGCCTCGTAACCTGACGATGCCCGGGCGCCCGCAGAGTTTGTTCCAGATGTCTCGATATCACCTGTGATGACGATAAAGGTACTGTTGCCGCCAAAGGACGTAATCCCGGCTGAACCATCACCGCTCGTCTTGATAGCCGAAGCGCTTGTTATATTGGTCAGGACATTGTAGCCGCCGCTGCTCAGGATCCCAGCGGAATTTGCTCCAGCCGTTTCGATCGCGCCTGAGCCCGTCTCAATGGTGATTCGATTGAAATTATAGCCAGAACTGGCCGCACGAATGCCAGGTGCAAACGTATCGCCCGTGGTGATAATGTCTCCGTCATGCGTGATTGAGACGCCGCCATTATAGCTGCCAGCTGTAATGCCCGCACCCGAAGAGCGGATCGCAAAGGGGCCAAGGTCCGTTTCAACGGTGACAGAGCGCTGGTAGTTATAGATTGAGACCCCGGCTTGCGAGGCTGGTGGCGTAATATCACCGCTGAGGTTACGGACGATGAGTCGCCGCGCACCGCCGCCAGCCCGTACCCCGTCCGATTGGTCGCCTTCACAGGTCTCCGTTGTGCCTTCTCGTTCGCAAAGGTCATTCGCATGGGCTTGACCAACCCCAAGGGCCAACAGGCTGCTGACCGCCGTAGACGACAATAAGTGCCGCAACGAAACTCGCCATAATGGTGGCGCGCATTTAACGCGATCGTCCTTACAACTGCTGCGACGGCCCATTGCCTTCTCCCCTAGCGGCGACTTCCAATCGCTCTTCTTCCTGTGCTAGTAATAGCGTGTCTGAGAAAGCTTTACCACTTGAATTCAAGCGCCTCTATACCCGCCACACGGATCAGTTGCTCTCGCGGCCTGCCCAGTTGGTTGATCAGCAATTCGGTTTCATTCGTTTTTTCATCCTACCAATCGGGGCAGGTTTTTTGGGTAGGAGTGGACCCAAATGGGGCATTGCATCTACACCAGCGTGACTTTCAGCGCGCAATGGCCTTGAAGCTTGTGGGCAGGGATTTTTACCTGTCCACGCTTTATCAGGTCTGGCGGTTCACAGTGGAAGCGGCCCAACAGGACGAGGCGGCAGACCACTGTTTCGTGCCACGGGTGGCCCACACGACAGGCGATGTCGATGTCCACGATTTCGCCGTGCTCACAGACGGAACGCTTGTTTTCGCAAACACGCTCTATTCTTGCTTGGCCACGCTGAGTGACACACACTCTTTCAAGCCTGTTTGGTGGCCAAAGTTCATTTCAAAGCTGGTTCCGGAAGACCGATGTCACCTGAATGGCATTGCTGAACACGATGGGCAGATCACCCATGTCACCGCTGTCTCACAGAGTGACATCGCCCATGGCTGGCGGGCCAGGCGCCACAATGGCGGGTGCCTCATTGATGTGCATTCGAACGCCGTGGTGACCAATGATCTTAGTATGCCCCATTCTCCCCGATGGCATCGCGGTGCCCTTTGGCTTTTAAACTCGGGGCGCGGCGAACTCGGCACGATTGATCCAGCCACGGGGCAATTCGAAGCGCGTATATTCCTACCAGGATTCCTGCGGGGCCTGTCATTCCATGGCCGCTACGCGTTGGTTGGCCTGTCGAAACCCAGAGATGGTTCGTTTGACGGTCTGGCGTTGGACGAGGCGCTTCGAAGTCGTGATGCCGATCCAAGGTGCGGCATTCATATCGTCGATCTCGATCGCGGATGCGTCGTGGAATGGCTCGAATTCGAAGCCGGTTCAATAACTGAGCTTTTTTCCGTCGAGGCACTGCCCGATATGGCAAGCCCGATCGCTGTGGGTCTGAAATCAGACGAGATCCTCAATCACATTACAATCGCGCCACCATAGGCTTATTGGAGCAATGGGGCTGAACCATGAAAGTGCGAATACGTCTGAAAGCGCGCAATTTATCCTTCTGATTGAAGGATTTGTCCGGTCAGGGCAAAGAGCGTCAATCGCTCCCGCAAGAGATTAAACTGAACCTCAATGGCATCGAGCCGAGACTGTTCATAATCAAGCCTGTCTTCAACGAGTTCGGGCAGGATCTTCAATCCAGCATCGAATTCGATAAGACCCGCTTCGAACTGGTCGCGCTTTCGATTCTCAACTGTATCGCGCCGGACGCTTTGGGCCGACAAGGACAACACCCGGCGACGGGTGATGAGTATGTCTTCTCTCAATTGTCGCCGTTGACGGATTAATTCAGCCTGGGCCTGGTTCACCTCTGCACTTGCGCTTTGGCGTCGCGCATCCAGCGCAGAGCCGGAAAATAGCGGCACCGATACATCAAGCCCAATGCGGTCGCGAAACTCCCATTCGTTGACCTGGTCGAGATATGTATAGGATCCAATTGCGACAACTTCGACGACCGGAAGACGCGAGAGTTTTTCGCGGTCTAACTCGGCACGCAATCCGGCAAGATCCCGGCGTGCCCGTTCAATGGTCGGGTTGCTGACAAGGGCTAAGTCGGTGTCCATATCGCTGAATCCATCAGCGTTGGCAGGAAGCTCAGGCTCATAAGTGTGAGTGCAGATCGACACCTGTTCATTGATGCGCGTTGCAATCTGAAGTGTGAATTGCTCTCGCAGAAATTCAAGTTCGAACCGTTCAGCTTGCGCTTCAGCCAAACGTGCTGCGATTTCGGCAACCTCTGAACGCGTCGCTCCGCCGCGATCCAGGGCGATCTCTGTCGCAGCCAGTTGCCGGCTGAAATACGCTTCCCGTTCGTTGGTGACCTTAAGGCGCGCATCGGCTTCAAGCGCTGAAACATAAGCCATGGATACGGAAAATGCCGCTTCGGATTCAACCGAAAGACGCTCAAGTTCTGCGGCCTGGACCCGTGCTTCAGCCGCTTCACGGGCAAAGCGCGCGTCACCGAAATCATATATCCTCTGGGATGCACGCAAACCAACTTGATTGTCGAACGTGTTGCCTGTGAGCCCTGCGTCGCCAGTTTGTGTTCTCGCAAAAGCGGAAACCTGGGGGCGTGATAAAGCGCGGGCGGAGGTGACATCGGCGCGGCGGCCTGCAATTTCAGCTTCCGCCACCGCCACATCTGGGCTGCGACGCGCCGCGAGTGACATGACGTCCAATAAGCGCTTGCAGACCGGTTCACTATCGGCAACGCCAACCAGTTCTTGGGCGGAGAGTTCATCACTTTCGGGGAGCGACCCGAAGTCTGTCTCCTGGGCAGAAACCCAGTGCGTATGTGCAAACAGCAACGCTGTCATGAGGAATGAGCGGATCATTCTCCCTCTCCCGCCGTTGACGCATCTGGGGCGGTTTCGCCCATGCAACGGTTTTGAGATTGGATAAGCCCATGACCATACACTTCATCTGGCCCACTCAAACCCAGATCGATCGCGTGACTTGCCAGATCTTCACGCACCGTTTGCACGCCATCGGCAAAGCTCTGGTTTTGATCACTTGCGACGAGGGCTGTTACAAACGGAACAGCCAGTGATGTTCCACTCAGATAAGTCCCTGATTGCGAACCACTTTGAATGAAGATTTCAACACCGGGCGCTGCAAAATCGATATGTGAACCTTGAACAGCCCGGTCAAAGATGTCTTGGCCCCCATCAATCGCAGTAACGGCAATGACATCTTCAAGCGCAGCGGGGTAGCGCGGCTCGGCGAGCGGGCCGTCATTTCCAGCCGCTGCGATAAGGACCATTCCCTGCTCGGCGGCACGTTCAACCGCAAGTTCCAGCAGCCGGTTTTGTGGACCGGACAGACTGATATTGACCACTTTTACCTCGTTTTCGGCCATCCAGTCGATGGCACGGATGAGCTCGCTTACGCCCCCGCCCTCAAGGCCAATTACACCCGCCGCGTGCAAATCTGTCTCATTTAGTCGTCCCGGGCCGACCAGCAGGCTTGCGACGGTTTCTGCATGGTCCTGGGCGCCATTTGCGCCGCGGGTGAAGTCCTGTCGCGTGACCTGAGTTGCTCCCGGAAGCGTCACCTCCAAGGGTAAAAACCCGTCGATCAAACCCACTGACGTTTGCGCCCGGCATCCCAGCGGCGGCCAACCGATCATATCATTTGCGTAGAGCCGTCCTTGATCTGAAGTTCGTTCAGACTGTTGAAGCTCATAAAGGTGGTCCAGACCAACCACGGCACTGGGTTCCATGGCCTTCATATCATTGATAGCCACTTCACCGCTAACACCATTTGGACGCTTGAAGTCGAGCAAGATCAAGTCGAGGCCGCGCAGGTATTGCCGGTCAATGAGCTGATAGCCGCGGCGCGTGACATTCACCACGAGTTCATCCGCTGCGTGACCGGATTTCACGAGCAAGAGAACATTTGCATCATCACTCAGGTCGATCTCGTTGACAGATGGATTCACCTCAACCGGCTGATCTACAGAAACACTGGTCATTGAACAGCCTGAAAGGGAGGCTGTTATTGCTGGAATGAGGGTTTTGAGAATGAGGGCCGTCATATTTCCGTCGATCCATCTGGTGTCACACTTCTGTCGTTCGAAGTGCACAAACGGTTCAATCCAACGTCAAAAAGCTCTGCTTAACGAAACGTAAACGCGATCACGGTCTGCGGAGAAACCATCACTATTGAAGAACGCGCAAACGGCATCAAGACGCATGCCCCCGATATTGGTACGCAATCCAAGATCCAGCTCCGTTCCATACGTTTCACTCGATGACTCTGCGGAGAAAAAATGGTGCCGCGCAAATGGTGTTATATCAGACAACCCAAAAGGGCCCTCCCAATTGGAATTCCAGTGCAGCGCGATTGAAACATCCTGAACGCCTTCGACCGGCGTGGTCGTGAATACGTCAGCCTCGCCCTGAAATCTGTGTAGGGACGCCAACGGCGTCTGAAAACTCTGGCTTCCACCACCGCCAAGCGACTCAAAGCGAGCCCGCAGCTCTGTTTCTCCCAGAAAAAAAGTGGTTGCAGCCAGCCAGTATTGCGCACTGTATTCAAACGGGTTTCCCGCATTGTCTTCTTGATGTGCAAATGCGGCTTCCCAATCCACTTTCAACCGTTCACCATGATGGCGACCATCGAGTCGAATCCCCGTGGTCACCGAAGACGCTGATGCGGATCGATTTTCATCCGGTCCGGTCTCAAGGTCCAGCGCATAGTGATATATGCCCAACCGACCGACAAACGTTTGGGCGGACGCGACGGCGAACCAGCTATCACCTTCGAACGTGCCAGTATCGAGCCGGGTCCCAAGTGGACGGTTAACCTGGTGAAAATAGCCAATTTGAGCCGAAAAAAGCGGGTTTGGTTGAAGTGTAAGTCGAACAGCATCGAAGGATTGTGTGTTCTGACGAAATCGAGCCGATCCCAGAAAGCGCTGGTCGTCAAACTCCAAGCGCTGCCGACCGACCGTCGCATAACCCGTCTTGCCCAAATAAGCCCGCATCTGGAGCCGATTGAGCTCGACATTGTCAAAGTCGGGAATAACAGGGCGGCGCATGGCCACCGCGCCCGGCGTTTCGGTCTCATCAATCAGTGCACCAACGGCTTCAATTTCCCCGAGCAGCGAGATCCAATCAGCAACCTTCACTTCTCCACCGAGCCGAATTCTGCCGCTCAGGACAAACGCATCGTCAGGCAGTGTTTCGTGGTTGATGGTGTCATATCGAAGCCGCACGTCGCCGAAGACGGCCACGGAGTCCCGGTCAACGGTATCAGCCGTTGCAGAACTGCACAGGCAAACACTAGCCAAGGTTAGCCCGCAAAGGCCGATGCTTTTAAGTGTCTGTTCGCCCACAGGCTGCCACCGACTCACTTGTACTTTACGCGCTCATGCCAGAAAACTGTATGAAGCTGTAGAGTCCTGTCAATAAAGTGAACCATTTGGCGGCTTCAGACGACAAACCCATATCAACACACTCATTCGACGCCTGGCACAGGAGGAGACTTGAATGCCCAAGCGCTTTGAAATGCTGGACCCTGAGTCCTTCAGCGCAGTTCTGTTGGACTATGTAAAAGGACGATTGAGTTCCGAAGAAGCGCGTGCGGTTGATTTGTATATCGCTGGCTCGCAGGAAGCGGCCGCCGAGTTGGCTTATTATCAAGGCCTGGCCCGCGCGGCTCATGATGATACGAATGAAACCGTATTCAATGAGCTGGGTTGGGCACGGCTGGAACGCGCCTTGCCGCCACAGCATTCACCCCGTGACGCTGGCCGTGGCAACCAGTCCATTTGGAGCTACGCTGCAGCGGCACTCGGGCTTTGTGTCGTGGTTCAAGGCGCACTCCTTATTGAACGACAGAATACACCACCGGAAGAAGCCTATGTCACCGCAACAGCTGAAGGGACGGGCTATGATGTCGTCGTTGCTTTTTCGCCTTCGGCAACAGAGGCTGAAATCTCAATGCTCTTGAACCGTGTCGAGGGTGAGATGAGTGCTGGTCCAAGCGCGCTTGGTCTCTACGTGGTTCGCTTTGAAACAGCCGCTGCCCGCAATACGGGCCTGGTGGCTTTGGACGATGCCACGGGCATCGTTGAAAGTGCCTCTGAACTATAGGCGTTTTCGCTTTCTTTCATACACGTCAATAGGCTACGTTTGGCAGCCATAATTCTGGTTTTCACGGTGCCAACAGGACAGTCGAGAATCTTGGCAATCTCCGGGTAGGTAAAGTCCTCAAAGAATGCCAGATGGATAACACTCTGCTGCAAATCGCTTAGGGTTGCGATGCATGCACGAACCGCTCTTGCATCTTCCAGGAGTGTCATAACCTCTTCCGCATTTGGGGCTTCGTCTACGGTTTCCGTATCCGCTTCACGGGAAATCTGGCGCGCATTCCGACGTGACCGATCAAGGGCCTTGTTTCGGCCAATTGCAAATATCCAGGACTTTACGGAAGATCGCCCGGCAAACCGATCTGCTTTCTGCCAGACTTCCAACATTGTATCGTGAACAACATCCTGCGCTTCAGTTGGTGTGTCCAGATAACGCTGAACGAAAGCCGTTAGCGAGCCCGAATATGCCGTGTAGAGAATTTTCAGGGACGCTTGGTCCCCTTTCGCCACCTTCTTGATCAATGCCTTATCGGTATTCGATTTTGTCATTTACAAGTCGCCCCGATGAATCTGTTTCAAACTTTAAACAGTGGCTGCTGACACAGGTCACCATCGAGTTCTCTTACCGGTCTGACCGTAGTCTTGAAAAGCCCCATGCGGTTCACTTTGTCACACGGGGTTGTGTGATCACGAATCCGTGATCGCGTCGGGAACGATAAGACTGAACCAATTCTCCGCTGAAACGACCAAGGTACATGTTGAGTACACTTCTCCCCAAAAAGTGTTCTGAGCATGCGCAACCATGCGCGTGTACCAGCCGGTTATGGTGGCCTCCCCTCCATCTCCAAACCGGCAGCGCGCCTGGTGCAACATGGTCCCGGCTGCCGTCCAAGCGGCGTCTTCGCTGTCCTTCCGACCGCTGGCAGCCGGGCCACAACTTTAAACTCTCATGTCGCCAGCGCAATCCGGCTCAACGGTTCGCCCACGACGCCTCACTCGAAAAGTAAGCAGGAGATGACATAATGTCAGACAAACCCAATCAGAATCGCACACGCACGGGCGGTCTTCTGGCCGGCGCACTGGCCGCTGTCGGCCTATCTGGCAAGGCGCAGGCACAGTCTAACGATTCTGGATTTGTGGACGCAGCCTCAATTGAAGGGGTGGCCAAAGTTGAAATGCTCGACGATGGCGGCGCACGTCTGACGCTCGACAATGGTGAGGTCATTGAAGTTCCAGCCGATCAGGTCTCAATCCAAAGCGGCCAGGTGCTGGTGGATGCAGCTGCCGTTCAATCCGCAGCCAGTGCCGCTGGGTTCACGGTAAATCCTTACATTGTCGCAGGCGCCGTTGGGCTTGCAGGGGTCGGCATCGCAGTCGCGCTTGATGATGATGACGATGACTCCCCACCCGTTCCGACGCCGCAAGACGATGTGCTTATGGG
>JBCCTK010000035.1:0-23243 GCA_039198685.1 Pseudomonadota bacterium
CAAAACCTGCCCCTCTGCACAAGTCCCTTTCGCTGCGCGGTGCAGTCAAAATCGATGAAATTAGACGCGATTCCGTCTCAGGAGGCGAAACACCGCATCTGCGCGCGCGACTTTCGCGCCGTATCGGCCGATCAGATCTGCGTAAAGATGGACACAATCGTCTTTTTCCGCCGTCACGGTAGGTCTCGCTTCGAGCCAGGTTCCTACTTTCACTGTGTCCAAATAGGTAAGCGTAAGTTTCAAGGTCACAGAACGCCTTTGAGTCTTCCACCAAACCGCCCAAGCCAACGCGCTGTCTGAAAACGCGGCGATCATGCCACCATGGAGAAAGCCCATGCCATTGCAATGGCGCTCAAGAACAAACAGTCCGGATCGCAGGTCATCATCATCGTCAGCTCTATAGACCGGCCCATTGTGGCGCGTGAAAGGTCCGCGCAAGCTTGCGATGGAAAAGCCCTTTGGAACTTCGCCCGGATTACTCTCCATCGCCGCCATTGAAGAGATCATGCTCTATTCGATCACCCGGGGACAAGCCAAGATTTTCGGCCTGGCCACCATTGATCTCCAGAACGCCCTTCACCTCGACGCCGGGATCGATCAAACGCAACGATCCAGGCACGGCATTTTCTGCAATCGCCAAGACACGCCCTTCTGTGTCGATAAACAGCATATCCAGAGGGATGAGCGTATTCTTCATGAAGAAGCTAACGCGCCGGGGTGTTCCTATATCAAACAACATGCCGCTATCGGCTGCCATTTCGGTTCGAAACATCATACCCGTTGCAATCTGCTCGGGCGTCTGGGCAAGTTCAACAATGAAAGCATGTTCGACATCACCCGATACGATGGTCAGCGGCGATGTCTCCAAAGTAGGCTGGGCAGCCTCTTGCCCCATGGCCAAAGGTTGAAGTGGCACGCTGCCAAAACAAAATAGGATGAGGAGAGCGAATAAGAGAGTGCGTTGCATACCATGGGCTTAGCGGCCCGATCGATCCATCACAATAGGCTTTCTGCTCGCGCGTACGGGTGACACCTGCATCAGTCTTCGAAGGGCACCTGAAGAAGGGAAATGTGCGCGCCCTTTGCGCCGTTCTCAATCGCCGCCAGCAGACGCTGGCCCGGTTCGACCTCTTCAATGCCCGCGGGTCGGAGTACCGTCGCGTGGATGAAGATGTCATCGGTTTCGCCCGCCCGATTTACAAACCCATAGCCCTTGGTTCGGTTGAACCATTTCACGATAACAGGTTCAAGTCGCGGGCTCTCCCCGTTCTCGCGCGCCGCTGTCGCCCGGGGTTGATCCATTTCAATGATGTGCGCCACCTGCCATCCACGCTCGCGATGGACAGCGTCGCAAACGATCTTAGCCTCCTCGTCCGCATAGGTTTCGCCATATTCCTTAAGGCAGCTCACATGCAGGAGGATATCGTCGCGAATTTGGAAGTCCTGGGCCGTTTCACTGACCACAAACCCATAGCCTTTAGCCTGATCGAACCACTTAACTCGTCCGATCACACGTACGCTATCGGGCTGAACGCCCATTTCTTCCTTCGCGGGTTGAGTCATCAGTCCTTAATTCCCCAGCAAACATATAGTTAAACGTGGGAAATGGATTTGTCACGGTATGCCGCTCGCAATGGCTGTGAATTCTTTGCAAGGTGCTGGTTGATTTGTCATTAGCACGTGCACGCCCAAGAACGTTATTGCCCTACTTTCAAGGTGTGCTGGATCTCAGGCGTGCGAAACCCCAGTGCTTTTGGATTGCGAATGCCTGGCAGCGCCGCGACATCGTAGAGCTCCTCCACGACGCCTTCAATCTGCAGGGTATGTTCCACGTCGCCGGTCTTGAGATTGACAATGGACAAGGCACATTTCGCTCCAACGCCTTCTCGCTCCAACCGGTCCTGAAGGGCAAGGCCCTCAAACGCACTGGCGCCCCGCGGCAGCGATCCTCCGACAATTGCGTAATGACCGACCATGGCGAGCCCACGCAGAAACCCACGGCAAAACGCAATGGGTTCGAAGCGACCCGCCTCCAGGTCGACTTTGCCAAACTCACCACTGCCAGCATTCAAAACATAGAGCTGACCCTTATGCAGTCTGGGCGAATGGGGCATGGACAGTCCAGCGGCCACGATTTCATTGTCCGTTATTGAAATCACAACGCCGCCATCGCGCCGACGGTCGCGCCACGCTTCTACGATATTCGTTGGGGCGACCGCTGTTGCATAGCGCAAGGCTCCCGCCTCAGCAGCCAGACCATTTAGATGGCACCGGTCTTCAGCCGCAATGCGATCAATGAAAGGTGGGCGCCAAATCGGTCTGAAACTCGCTGCTTCGTCAAATTCAGCAATGCAGTTGAACCGTGTGACGATAAAATTCGGTCGCCCTTGGGAGTCCATGACCACGTCGTGAATATCAACATCACCCGTTGTGCGCCCCTCTAACGGAACAAAGACGGCATCGTAGCCATCCTCACTCTGGCCTGTCTCAAGGAAGTTCTCGAACCGCCAAAGTTGGTAGAGCGTGGCCAGCCACAGCGAATTTCCCTTGTAGGCGAGCCCCATGGACCGCGCAAAAGTCCTTTCGAAAACGGACAACTCCCCGTCCGGTGTGAGACCGATGAAAAATAACTTGCCCGCCTGGTATGTCGTAAAGGCCAGGCTGACGCGTTGAGCCGCCAGCCAATCCTTGAACATACGACTTGGAACCAGGCGCAGTTGGTCTTTGGGATCACTAGGCATGTGTTATTCCTGCAGGGATCAATCGATCCCATAACCACCAAGACTTAAACTGTGGTGAAGGCCCCGCCGATGGCACTCCCTAGGGGAATCGAACCCCTCTTTCCAGGTTGAAAACCTGGCGTCCTAACCGATAGACGAAGGGAGCGCACGTCGGTGGAGAGGCGCGATATAGCGGGGTGGATGCGGACTGACAAGCTTTGAAGTGAAGCGGGCTACCTGTCGGGCAAAGGAATATCACGCTTCGTCGGCCAAAGCAGCGTCAATCACTTCAAACTGCACGCGCCGGCGCCCATTCCACGTATCCGTTTTCAGTCTCCCTGCCAGATGGAGCCTATGGCCTGCAATCGCGGCTTCACCCATCGGCTCATCCGCCATGCGCCAAGCCAGACAGTCGATGCTGCCCGTCTCATCCTCGGCGGAAAACTTAAGATGATTGGTGCCAATGCGCCGGGCCCCGACGCAGCGAATATTGCGAATGGCAAACACAGGCTCAGGCGCGCCGACTCCAAAAGGGCCGATCTTGGCGATCTCATCGAACAGATCGGGCGTGATGGCCCCCGGCGCCAACAGCACGTCTATGGACAGTTCGCGCGCCGCAACCCTTTCAGTCTTGAACTGGTCCATATGGGCGCACATCCACGCATCCAACGCCTCGATCTGGCCTGGCAAACAACTCAACCCGCCAGCCATGGCATGGCCGCCACCACCCAGGATGATGCCTTCGCTCGCCGCAGCTGCGATGGCATCGCCAATATTCACGCCGTGAACAGACCGCGCGGATCCCTTGGCCACGGGTCCCAGGTCGGCCCCCCAGCCAAGAATAATTGAAGGCAAATGAAAGCGGTCCTTCAGGCGCCCGGCTACGATACCAATCACACCAGGGTGCCATCCTTCGCCGCCCGCAATGAGAATGCCTCGGTCTGGATCCTCCTCAAGCTGGCGCTCGGCCGACGCAGTGGCCTGGGCGAGGATATCGGCCTCGATGGCTTTGCGGGTGTCATTCAAGCCGTGAAGCTTTTCAGCCAAATCCAGCGCCTCGGTCCGATCATCACTCGCTAGCAGTTTTGCGGCCAACCAAGGGTCACCAATTCGCCCCCCAGCATTGAGTCTTGGACCCAACATGAATGTCGCATGGTAAACGCTAGAAATGTCTCCAAGCCCCGCGACATCGGCCAGCGCCCGCAGGCCGACATTCTCACTCCGGCTGAGTATGGTCAGTCCCTGGCGCACAAAGGCGCGATTCACGCCGTGCAGCGGCGCCATATCGCAAAGGGTGCCTAATGCAGCCAGATCCAACCATTGGATCGGGTTGGGCAAGGCTCCAGCCTTTGGCGAGACTTTTCGCTGGCGAGCCAATCGATTGAGCGCTGCAAGAAACACAAACACCACACCCGCTGCAGCCAAATGACCGCATCCCGACCCGCAGTCCGGTCGGTTCGGATTCACCAGAGCCGCAGCTTCAGGGATCTCGTCATGCATCAGATGATGGTCGATCACGACAATCGGTAATTCGATGTCTCGCGCTTCTTGCAAAGCAGAGACGGCTGCTGCTCCGCAATCCACTGTGATCACAAGATCAGCGCCGCTCGCCTTAAGGTGACGAAACGCTTCGGGAGACGGACCGTAACCTTCTGTCAGCCTGTCGGGGACGTATAGCCCCAGTTCCCGGCCCCAAACTCGAAAATACCGCGCAAGAAGCGCCGAAGACGTTCCACCATCGACGTCATAATCTGCAAACACAGTGACGTTTTTGCCTTCTAGAATCGCGTCCAACACAAGGGCAGCCGCCTTATCCATGTCAGCAAAGCTAGACGGGTCGGGAAATTCGCTGCGTAGGGTTGGGGTCAGGAAGTTCGCCACCGCGTTGGGCCCCACCTGGCGAAGTGCCAACAGTCGTGCGAGCAAGTCATCATTGCCGAGATGAGCCGCCAATTGGCGCACGCGCAGCGGATCAGGCGCCTCCATGCACCAAAATCGCCCCGTCAGGGAATTGGTTACGCCAAAAAGGCGATTGGTTGCGGCGGTTTGCGCAGACATCCTGAAAGTCTAGCGAGTCGCAGCTGCCTTGGGTAGTCTAACACTCTCCTGATCGGCGAGTGTTAGGCCCTGTGGCGCGAGTGAATGCGACAGACCTTTCCGTCTGCAGAGGTCATGACCAGCGTATGCGTGTCTATAAATCCGCCTTCATTGCGCACCCCACCAAGCAGGTCACCGTCGGTCACACCCGTTGCGCAGAAGACCGTCTCGCCCGAGGCGAGTTCATTCAGTGTGTAAGTCTTATCGAAATCTGTGATCCCAGTGCGCGAGGCACGGGCCCGTTCATCGTCATTGCGGAACACCAGTTGGCCCTGCATCTGGCCGCCGACACACTTCAGAGCGGCGGCTGCCAGAACGCCTTCAGGCGCACCCCCTTGCCCAAGATAAATATCCACGCCGGTCTTAGGGTCGGTTGTGGCGATCACACCTGCAACGTCACCATCGGTGATCAGCTTGATGCGCACACCAGCAGAGCGAAGGTTTTCGATGATGGCACCGTGGCGCGTCCGGTCCAGGACGCAGGCCGTGATTTCAGAGACATCGACACCCTTTGCCTTGGCCAACTCAGTCACATTCTCAGACGGGCTTGCGTGCAGGTCGACGACGCCTTCTGGAAAACCCGGACCAATCGCAATTTTATCCATATAGGTGTCAGGCGCATACAAAAGTCCACCACGCGGCGCGATCGCAAGCACGGCGAGAGCATTGGACATGGATTTCGCTGTGAGGGTTGTTCCTTCCAGAGGGTCAAGCGCAATGTCGATCTCGTGCCCCGTACCCGTGCCAACCTCTTCTCCAATGTAGAGCATCGGCGCTTCATCGCGTTCGCCTTCGCCGATCACGACACGGCCTTTGAAATCGATCGCATTGAAGGCTGTGCGCATGGCATCCACAGCGGCCTGGTCGGCTTTTTTCTCATCTCCGCGCCCGACTTCGCTGGACGCCGCAATGGCAGAGATCTCGGTCACACGGACCATGGCGTCGGCCAGATGGCCGGTCAGAATGCTTGTCATATTTTGTCCCTCCGGGAGCGTTTAAGCGACGCCAAAGACGATTAAGATGCCGCTTCGATACGGATCAGGTGCGCTGCGTCAACCAGAACGTCGAGTTGCGAAAGTTGTGCCATTGCGGCATCGACCTGACGGCGCGAGCAAATATGGGTCACGATCGCAATTGGGCTAGCATGCTCGGTATCCGCGCTTTCTTGCAACAATTGATCCACAGAAACTCCATGGGCGGCAAGCGCTTCGGACAAACGGGCGAGTGCGCCTGACCGGTCGGAGAGGCGGGCACGAATGAAATAAGCGGACTCTTCATCCTGAGAGGCAGGTGCAAAGGCTCGATAAGCATGGTGATCAGCGCGGCCAAACGCTGAGCGCACGCCGGGATTGAATAGCTTGGCGACATCTCCCATCACAGCACTGGCCGTGGGACCCGGCCCCGCCCCCGGCCCAGTCAGGGTCACCGCACCCAAGGGTTGGCCTTCGATACGCACAGTGTTGAGGGCGCCATTGACCTGAGCCAGAGGATGGGCCACTGGCAGCGCCATTGGCGCGACGCGGCACACAACCCCTTCCCCCGCCAAGACCCCTTCAGCAATCAATTTTATCCGATAGCCCAGTTTGTCGGCCAGCTTGAGGTCGAGAAGTCCCACCTGGTCAACACCAGACACATCCACCTTTGAAAAATCCAATGTGGCAGAAAAGGCCATGGCGGAAAGGATGGCGATCTTGTGGGCGGCATCCATTCCGGAAACATCCAGCGTGGGATCGGCCTCGGCAAAACCGAGTTTCTGGGCCTCTTCCAAAACCTCACCGTAGGACCGCCCCGTCTCGAGCATAGTGGTCGTCAGGAAATTGCACGTGCCATTGAGAATGCCGGCCACGCGGTCGACCTCCACGCCCGACAAGGAATCTCTCAGGACGCGAACCACGGGCACGCCGCCGGCTACAGCAGCTTCAAACAACAGGTCGACACCGTGTTCTTCGGCAACATCTGCCATGGCCTGGCCATGTTCAGCGATCAGCGCTTTGTTGGCAGTGACAACGGGTTTGCCCGCGGCCAGTGCAGCCTCCACGGCAACTTTTGCTGGCCCATCAGAACCACCCATGAGTTCAACGAAAACATCGATGTCGTCGCGGGTCGCGAGCTGCCCTGCATCGTCGTACCAAGCATAGCCTTCGATCGATACAGGCCGTTTCCGCGAGCGCGAACGCGCAGACACGCCAGACACTTCAAGACGACCTGGTAACCTCAGCTTATCCTGGCGCTCAATTAATTCGATCAAACCGCAGCCCACATGACCAAGGCCAGCAATGCCGAGCTTCAACGTTTTCATAATGCCCCTTTCATTTCGGCTGCCTGCATTCATGCAGCAGCCTGGCCTGCCCTTTCGGCCTTTTCGGCCAGAAATTTCTTGATGTTGCGGGCAGCCTGACGAATGCGTTGCTCATTCTCTACCAAGGCAATGCGCACATAACCTTCGCCAAATTCACCAAAGCCCGTGCCCGGTGAAACGCCCACATGGGCGCCGTTCATCAATTCCAAACTGAACTCGAGGCTGGACAAGCCTTCACAAGCGTCCGGAATCTTGGCCCAGGCAAACATTGACGCATCCGGCGACGGAACGTCCCACCCAGCCCGGGTAAAGCTCTCGACCAAGGCATCTCGGCGAGACCGGTAGACTTGGCGAGCCTCTTCCACACAGTCTTGGGGACCATCGAGCGCGGCACACGCTGCAACCTGGATCGGCGTATAGGCGCCGTAGTCCAAATACGACTTCACACGGGCCAGCGCCGCAATCAGGCGTTCATTGCCCGCTGTAAAGCCCACGCGCCACCCGGCCATGGAATACGTCTTGGACATGGATGTGGTTTCAACGGCAACATCCCTGGCACCTTCGACCTGCAAAATAGAGGGCGGTGGATCACTGAAGTAGATTTCGTTGTAAGCGAGGTCGGACAGGATCCAGATCTCGTGTTTCTTCGCAAAGGCCACCGCTTCCCGATAGAAATCAAGGTCGACGACCTCTGCCGTCGGATTGGATGGATAACACAAAACCATCGCGATCGGTTTTGGGTTAGTATACTTCATGGCGTGGCTGAGGCCGGAGAGGTATTGTTCTGCTGTCAGTGCCGGAATGTTTCGGATCGAAGCACCGGCCATAAGGAAGCCAAAACTGTGGATCGGATAGGATGGATCCGGCGATAGAATGACATCGCCCGGCGCTGCCATGGCCTGGGCGAGGTTTGCGAACCCTTCCTTTGAGCCCAGCGTAACGATGACCTCTCTATCCTTATCCAAGGATACCCCAAACCGACGCGCATAATAGGCCGCCAAAGAGCGCCGAAGGCCCGGAATGCCGCGTGAGGCACTATAGCGATTGGTGCCGGGCTTGTGGGCCGTCTCAACGAGTTTATCGATGATGTGCTGCGGAGTGGGCAAGTCCGGATTACCCATGCCAAGGTTAATGATGTCGGCGCCATCCGCGCGCAACTCCGCCGCTCGGCGATTGACCTGCTCAAACACATAAGGGGGAAGTCGACGGATCTTATGGAACTCTGACGGCATGGCTCGGCTCTTGTTTGACGCCTCTCGGGGAGATCAGCTTGTGGCGCGTGGGTTAACAAACAGCGCTCTCAGCGCCTCCGCGTCCGCATCGGTGAGGTGATTGCCAGGCTCACCAGCTCGCTGGTTAGCTTCAGCCTTCGCTGGCCCCGCCCATTCGAGCATCGCATCAAGCTCCAATCCCGGAGGAACAGAGCGCGGATCCAAACGGAACAATTCGTCGGCAACCAATACGCCATCGCGGCCTGACTCCAGGCCGCTGGCGCTGCGCTCTCCTGCATCCAAAGTCGGGATCCGACCGATGCTGGGATAGCCTTCCCCACGCACTTCAACGGCGCGGTCCTGGTACCATTCCGGCGCCGCCGCGATCGCATCGCGGACCTGGCCCATGCCTGCCGCACACGCTGTCGAATTTGCGGCAAGGGCAAATGCTAAGCATTTTTTACTAAGGTCCATGGTAATTTGCCCTAAAGACTCACGCGATCGAATGGTTTTTAATAGCATAATCCAAGCTCCACAGAAGGGCGTAAGTAAGGCAGGGACAAAATGGCGGGTTCAAAAGACAAAGAGACAAACTCTCTGTCCAGCCTCTTGCAGGGTCAGGATCCCAAGGCGATCCAGGACCTCAGCAAGAACATGGCCAAGGCGCTGATCGAAAGTCAGAAGCTCATGACGGACGCCATGGGCCGCCCAGCCCAAGCTTTGGACAACCCCAATGACCACCCCCTGATGATTGGATCCGGCAATGCGATGACCCGAATGGGCCAATCAGTGGCACGCCATCCAGAGCGCATAGTAGGCGCCAATATGGACTTGATGCAGGGCTACATGTCCCTCTGGCACGATATGATGACTGGAACGATAGGCGGTGGACCCAAGTCTGACCGGCGCTTTTCAGATCCGGAATGGACGTCGAATCCGATGTTCGACTTCATGCGACAAGCCTACGAACTCAACACGCAATGGCTCATGTCCCTTGTTGATCAGGCCGATGAGCTCGGTGAACAGGACAAGCGCAAGGCCCAATTCCTCACGCGGCAAACGGTGGATGCATTCGCGCCAACCAATTTCTTCGCCACAAACCCCACCGCGCTGAAGAAGATGTTGGAGACCGGGGGCGCGAGTGTCGTTGAGGGACTTCGCCAGGCCCGGGAAGACCTGACTCGCGGCGACGGAAAACTATCGATAAGCCAGACCGACGAAACCCCGTTCACAGTAGGCGAGAACGTCGCCACGGCGCCGGGAAAAGTCGTTTTCCGTAACGAACTCATCGAATTGATCCAGTATGCTCCGTCAACGGCGTCAGTACATGACATCCCACTCCTGATCTTCCCGCCCTGGATCAATAAGTTCTACATTCTCGATCTGCGCGAAGAAAACTCGATGATCCGCTGGCTCGTGAACAAGGGCCTGACGGTGTTTGTGGTGTCATGGCGCTCGGCCGATGAGGTCACGAAAGACTACACGTGGCAGGACTACGTCGAGAATGGGATTTTCCCGGCGCTCGAAGAAACGCTCGCCATCACTGGTGCGCCCCAAGCAAACACCGTGGGCTATTGCATTGGCGGCACGTTGCTGACGTCTGCCCTCGCTTACATGTCAAAGACCGATGATGACCGCATCCGCTCGGCCACTTTCTTTGCCAGCCAATCCGATTTTGAGAAAGCCGGCGATCTCTTGGTCTTCACAGACCCTGCAGCGATCGGCGAAGTGACCCGCATGATCGATGAGAATGATGGGATCATGCCAGGCGAAACCATGGGTGAGACTTTCAATTGGCTCCGCCCCGTTGACCTGGTCTGGCGCTACGTCGTCGACAATTACATGATCGGCAAAAAGCCACGCCCGTTTGACCTTCTCTATTGGAATGCGGACCAGACCAATATCCCAGGCCCGACCCACTTGACATATCTGCGTGACTTTTACGGTCGCAACGCGCTGTCACGCGGCAGGTTTGAACTCTTTGGTGAACCGATCAATATCGGTGACATTACGATCCCGGTTACGGTCCAGTCCAGCCGCGATGACCATATCTGCCCCTATGACAGTGTGTATCGAACCGCCCAGTCCTTTGGCGGACCGGTTCGCTTTGTCCTTGCGGGATCCGGCCATATTGCAGGTGTCGTCAACCATCCCGATGCCAACAAGTATCAGCACTGGCTAAACGATAAAGCCCTGCCTGGGACGGTCAAAGAATGGATCGACGGATGTGAGGAAATAGCCGGCTCGTGGTGGCCCTCCTGGTGGACATGGCTTGAGCCCCTTTCCGGCAAGCAAGTCCCAGCACGGGAACCCGAAGATGCCGGACTTGGCGCAGCGCCAGGCGCCTATGTGAAGGCACGGCTGAAAGATATAGCAGAAGCCCGTGCCAAAGGAGAGACTGTTGTGCCCGCGCCGCAAAAGCGCCGTGTGCGCCGCAAAACAACCGCAGCAGCCAAGACCATTGGAGCTGCACCAAAAACGAGCCCTCCGCCCAAACCCAAAGCAGCCGCCGCAAAACCCAAAGCTGCGCCCCGCAAGCGCGCGGCTCCCAAAGCCGTGGCAGAAGCCAAGCCTGCTGTGAAAACCACAACCCGGAAAGCGCCCGCTCGCAAAAAGCCCGCAACACCGCGCAAACCTCGCGCAATCAAGGACAAGTCGGCGAATTAGCGATAACTAGGCTTCAAGGCCCGTCGCCTCATCGACCCCGAGGACGAGGTTGAGGTTCTGCACCGCAGCGCCAGACGCGCCCTTGCCGAGATTGTCGAGCCGAGCGATCAGTCGGGCTTGCTCGTCGGTGCCGAAGACGAAGAGCTCCAGCCGGTTGGTGCCGTTGCAGGTTTCAGGTTCAAGGACTGCCGTCTCACGCAATTCTTTTTGGCCAACAGGAACAATAAACGGCTCCTGCACATATACATCACCAAGTATCATGTAGATTTCTGCAAGCGAGACACGTTTCGGCAAAGTCCACAAAGGGAGCGGTACTTCGACAAGCATGCCTTGGGCGAAGTTACCAACCGCTGGCGAAAAGAGAGGCAGGTGCGACAGCCCCGCATGATGCTTCATCTCGGGCGGATGCTTGTGTTCCTGGCTAAGCGCGTAAGCCCGGTAAGGCGGACCATCCGCTTCAAACTCTTCTATCATCATGCGACCGCCCCCCGTGTAGCCCGACACCGCATTCACGGTAATCGGATAGTCGCGCGGAATAAGGCCCGCCTCGACCAAAGGTCGAACAAGGGCGATGAACCCGGTGGGATAACAGCCCGGATTGCTGATCCGTTTGGACTTGCCGATCTTTTCACGCTGCCCAGGCGCCATTTCCGGAAAGCCATAGGTCCAGTCCGGATGAACCCGGTGGGCGCTGGACGCATCGATGATAACAGTATCAGGATTGGCAACGAGCGTCACCGCTTCACGCGCGGCACCATCGGGAAGACACAGGATCGCCACATCAGCCTCATTCAACAGGGCTGCCCGTTCGCCCTCATCCTTGCGCTTGTCGGGATCAATCGAAAGCAATTCAATATCGCTTCGCCCCGCCAAACGCTCGCGGATCTGCAGGCCGGTCGTTCCAGCCTCGCCATCGATAAACACTGCAGGTCTGCTCATGGGTCCACTCCCAATAAAAAACGGGCGCTTCAAGGAGAAACGCCCGCTTCTTGATGTTGTGCGGCAAGTGTGCCGAAGAAGCCTAGCGCTTGGAGAACTGGAAACTGCGGCGGGCTTTGGCCTTACCGTACTTCTTTCGCTCCACCGTGCGTGGGTCGCGGGTCAGGAAGCCGTGGGGCTTCAGCACCTTGCGCAGGCCGGGCTCATAGGCAACGAGTGCGCGAGAAATTCCATGGCGTACGGCCCCTGCCTGACCGGACAGCCCGGATCCCTTCACCGTACAAATGACGTCAAACTCGGTCCGGCGCTCAGCAGTAATCAGCGGCTGCTCAATCACCATACGCAGGACGGGACGGGCGAAGTACTGCTCCTGGTCACGTCCATTAATGGTGATCTTGCCCGTTCCAGGCTTAATCCAGACTCGAGCTGTAGCTTCTTTCCGTCGACCAGTGCCATAGGCACGGCCATGCTCGTCAATCTTGGGCTCCACGACAATCTCTTCGACCAGAGCAGCACCCGTGTCGCCGCTTTGCAGTGTTCCGAGATCTTCCAATGTATTGGCGGTATCGCTCATAAAATCAGACCAGTTTAGAGTTTTTTGTGTTCATGGCTGCGAAATCCACCGCTTCGGGTGCCTGCGCCTCGTGGGGGTGTTCGGTCCCGGAATAGACACGCAGCTTTGAAAGCTGTTTGCGCGCAAGCGAGCTCTCTTTCGGCATCATGCGCTTAACAGCCATCTGAAGTGCGCGCTCCGGGAACCGTCCCGACAGGATTTCCTCAGCGGTCGTGGATTTGATACCGCCGGGATGGCCCGTGTGGCGATAATAGGTCTTCGCCTGGCGCTTATTGCCCGTGAAAACAACTTTGTCGGCATTGATAACGACGACGTGGTCGCCTGTATCGATGTGCGGCGTGAAGTCAGCGCGATGCTTGCCGCGAAGGCGCTTCGCGATGTAGGAGGCCAAACGACCGACCACCACACCTTCGGCGTCGATCACGACCCACTTGTTCTCCACGTCGGCAGGTGCGTTATAGCTTTTCATCGCCCTGTTGCGAGCCTCTTAATTCGGAGTTTGCGGAATGCAGTTCAAGCGCAGCGGGTTAGTGCCTGGCCGCTCCTTTGTCAACGCAAGTCTTGGAGCCTTTATGCTTTTCCTGGCTGGATGCGGAAATGGCGCTGGTGAAACCCCACCCCAACCCAACGCCCCGGCGGGCCTTGCGGCAAATCCGGGGAAAAGCGAGGGCTTTTCCCTGCCCGCTGTCTGGAGCTCACGCACACTCGACAGGTCGGTTCGCGACTTGGCGCTGGCGGGGGGCGCTGCGTCTGCAATTGCTGTCGCCTATGAAGGCGGCGGCCTACAGTTCTTCAATCTGGACGGTGAGTTCACCACTGAAATTGCTGAACTGAATGTCGCCGAAGTCTCCGCTGGCACTTACCTTGAGTTTGGTGACGCGGGATTGGTCTTATTTCCCGGTATCGATCAGGACCGACAGCTGACCGCTTACATCCACTCGGTGAGCTTGGATGCTCCTGTCGAAGTGGCGCTTCCAATCGAGACGACGGGCCCGATAGAAGCGGTTTGCAGCCGTACCCTTGGATCAACAGACGTCGGGGATCTCGAATTGGCTTTTTGGACGCCGGACGACACCATTGCACGCCAGGGAACGCTTGGCACTGACGGCGATGCGTTCACGTTCAACGCTGTCCAGGGAACGACCATTCCCGAAGGCGCAACCGGTTGTGCCTTGACCCGGCAAGGCCTCGTTTTCAATGTCAGTGGAACGCACGTGGCAGCATTGGACCGCAAAGACGCTCTTCGCCTCGTCTTCCTTATACCGACGGGCCGTTTAACCCTTGCAGACCACGGCAGCGATGCCATCCCGCTCAGCATTCGAGATGGCATCAGCGTAAAGATGCCTTCGCAGATCGCCGCGATGGACGCCCTTGGGGATCCCCGTGCTGGCGGCTATCCCGGTGGCGTCATAGTGGTTGGCGGGCTGACAAGCAGTGGCCATCAGCTCGTCTTTGTCGACACCGCACAACTCACTGCAAACACGCCCTCTATGCCGTAGTCCCAGAGCGTACAGATAGCGTTGGTTTCGTGGATGAAGCGCTACGGACCATAGAGGCGCGCCAGAACAGACGCACGGACGCAAGGAAGACCAGCACCCCAAGCCCCTGATGGACCAGGGCGAGTTCCAAAGGCGCTGCATTAACGAGGGTAAGAATGCCCCAAACCGCCTGCAGGCTTGTTAAGCCCGCCAGCCAATAGGCCGGTCCAGCCAGGGCGGTACGACGCCCAAACCAGGCGAGCGCCAATGTCCCGCCCCAAAGGATGTAGGCCAAGGCCCGGTGATTGAACTGCGTCGCTTCGCGGCCCTCAAACAGGCTGCGCACCCCAAGATCCGGGTCGATGTAGTAGCGCGGCACCCACTCCCCCGCCATAAGCGGCCAGTCGGTATATGTTCTTCCCGCATCAAGGCCGGCCACGAGCGCGCCGCTCGCCATCTGAATAAAGACGAGCGCCATGAGGGCGAACCCAGCCCAACTCATCCATTCGGGTGTGGATGGCCTTACACGATTGCCAAGATCCATCCAGAACCAACCGATCAGACCGATAATCGCCAGGGCGAGCGTAAAGTGCGTCGCGAGCCTGTAAGGCGCCACATCCAAACGGCTGGTGTCACCGATCCCGCTTGATACCATCCACCAACCAATAAATCCCTGCAGGCCGCCAAGGCCGATCAATACCGCAAACCGTACCGACAAAGCGCGCGTCAGCCAGCCCTTCGCTGCAAACAGCACAAATCCGGCAATGGCCACTAGCCCAATCAGACGGCCAAATTGCCGGTGTCCCCACTCCCACCAGTAGATATATTGGAACTCGGCCATCGACATGCCCCGGTTTTGGAGCTGATATTCAGCGGTCTGCCGGTACAGTGCGAACTCCGCTTGCCAAGCCTCGGCAGACAGTGGCGGCAACGCACCGCTAAATGGCGCCCATTCCGTAATGGAGAGGCCGGAGTCGGTCAGCCGCGTTGCCCCGCCAATCAGGATCATTGCGTACACCATGACGCCAAGCACCAAGAGCCATGCACGCATCGCGCCTTGCCCCCGATGCGACACTGTCGCTGGATCGCTTATCTGTTCTACTACAACCATTCGCCCTAAATGCGCTGAATGCACAGGCTCGCAAGGCGCGCCAGTGCCGCAGGCGGCACAAGGCCAGACGGAGTCGATGTCATGAATTCAAGCGTACGCAAGCCCATAGCGGTTCTGGCGCTCTTCGTGATCCTTACGATTTGGATTGTCGTAGCGACATCCATAGGCTCAACAATAACGGGCGCGCCCGGCTGGCTCCAACTGATCTTCTACGCCGTTGCCGGTATAGGCTGGATCTTTCCCATGCGTCCTATCTTCCATTGGATGAACTCAGCCCCTGATGTTCGCAAGGGGCCTTAGTCTGGGTCGTCCTGTTTGGTGGACTCAACCTTTTTTCGCAGGCGCGCGAACTGTTCGGACGCATCCTTCACAACGCCGTCTTCTTCGATCACAGGCGCGCTGGGCGCTTCAGGTTCTGGATCGGTCTCAACCGTGCCAGATGTTGGTTCTGCCGCATCAATCGGGAGATCGGCGTCCGCTTCGGCATCGGTATCGAGGTGAGGCATCTCGAACGGGACTGTGTCCGAAGTCACGTCCTGTGGGGCGGCCTCTCCAAATCCGGTACCCGCCTGAGTAAAGACGAGACGTGTTTCTGCGCCCTTGAGTGTCATGCCTGGCCAAACCGCCAAGGCCATGCTGCTCGGCAACCAGATATCGCACCATCCCCCAAGACGGCGAAATCCAATATCCCGGCCAACGCGCACCGCATCACCCATCTCGGCGACGATATCCAGTCGCGGGCCCAGCCCGCCCGTCACAATGCGAAGGCCAAGTTTATCTTCGCCGCTGCCAAACGTGGCATAGGCGCTCGCCAGACCGATCGCATCCGGGTTCCTTGCCAAGCGGACACTTGTATCGCCCTCTTCTTCGATCAGCGATATAATCTCACCCGACATGGGAGCATGGATAGAGACCGTGCTGGTTGGTGATGATGCAACGCGCAGTCGCGTAAAGTCGCCGCCCGACAATCTGAGCTCCGCGGGCGGCAGGCCGGTTGAAATCGACGTAAGGACACCATCGACTGGGGCTACTATGGCGTTCGGATCGGAGGGCGGTGCTCGCTCAGCAGTGCGAGTCGCAAACAGTATTAGAATGGCGCCAGCCAATCCGATCACGAAAAGGGGGCCCCAAAGCATTCCGAGCAGTATGCCGATCAAGACAGCACCGACCGCGCCAACCATTCCCCAGAGTTCAATGCGCGCCAGTGCCCAGGGAAACCGCCTGCGCCCAAGGTCCGTTGAAGCGTCTATCATGGTGACTTTCCTATTCTGCGGCTTCGATCAGTGTATCGCGCGCAGCCTGCCTGGCCCACATATCGGCGTAGGCCCCGTTTGCGCGCATGAGGTCGCCATGGCTACCTCGCTCTACAATTTGCCCCTGGTCCAAAACGATAATCTCGTCAGCATTTTGAACCGTTGAGAGGCGGTGGGCAACCATCAGCGTGGTCCGCCCTCGTGACGCCTCTTCAAGGGCCCCTTGCACAGCCGCTTCCGTTGCGCTGTCCAAGGCAGATGTCGCTTCATCGAGTACAAGGATAGCGGGATCAGCCAGAATGACGCGGGCAATACCAACCCGTTGTTTTTCACCCCCTGAAAGCTTCAGGCCCCGCTCCCCAACCCGTGTGTCGAGACCGCTCGGCAACCGCTCAATGAACTCCATGAGCTGAGCCCGGCGCAGGGCGTCATCGATCTCTGTCTCGGTCGCATCCGGACGCGCATAGGCCACATTGGCGCGAATTGTATCATTGAACAGTACCACGTCCTGGGGCACGAGGCCGAGTTGCCGCCTCAGGGACTCCTGGGTCAAGTCACGTACATCGGTGCCATCGATACAAACACGGCCAGTATCAACATCATAAAACCGAAAGAGCAGTTTCAGCAGGGTGGATTTGCCAGCACCGGATGTCCCCACAAACGCAACTTTCTTTCCGGCATCGACATCAAAGCTGATGTCCCGCACGCCGATCGAGCGTCCCTCATGATTGAACCCAACGGACTCAAAACGCACGCAGCCTTTGGCCGCTTCCAGCGCGCGCGCACCTACTCGGTCAGCCACTTCGGGCTTCATTCCCAGAAGACCATAAAGCTTTTCCAAATCCACGGCGCCCTGCTTGATCTCTCGCCAGGCCCAGCCGAGAATATTCAATGGGGCGTAGAGCGACAGGAACATGGCCATGACAGCCATGACATCGCCAACGCGCATACTGCCGTGGGACACATTCCAGGCCGATAGGACCAACGCGCCCAAAAGACCAACATTCATGACCAGGGCCTGGGCGGCATTGAGAACGTACATGGATCTAACCGCGTCCACGTAGCGGGCATTGTAATTTTCCATCGCAGTACTGAAGCGACCAGTTTCGCGCGTTTCCGCTGCGAAGGACTTCACGGTTTCGAAATTCGTCAGAATATCCACAGCAATGCCGCGAAACCTTGTATCGGCTTCGTTCATTCGCCGACGCTGGCGCACGCGCCACTCTGTAATCGTTACGGTGGCCACAACATAGATCGCAATCGTGATAACGGCGATCACTGCAAGCATTGGATCATAGGCGAAGGCGAGCGCCACGGAAGCCAAGACAAGCCGCACAAGCGTTGGGCCGATATTGAACGCGAGAAACCGGATGAGATAATCGATCGCACCTGCGCCGCGCTCGATCACGCGGTTCAGGGCTCCCGTCCTGCGGGTTTGGTGGAAATTCAGAGACAAGCTCTGGGCGTGGCCAAAAGCGTCGATACTGGCCAGGCGTTGGGCATCCTGGCTGACCGGCGAAAAAAGCCAGTCGCGCAGCTGGGGCAACGCACCGCCTGCAAAGCGCACCCCGAAGGCCACTGTGAGCCAGAAGGCCGCTGGTCCGAACCCGGCAACAAAGCCCCCATCATCGGCCACAAGCCTGTTGATTGAGTAGCCAAGCAAAAGCGGGAATGCCACTTCGAGAAACGCAGCGCCCAAGGTCACGAGTATGGCCAGCAACATGATCGGCCGCCACTTCGCCAATTCAGGCCGCGCCAAAAGTCTCAGAATCCGAATAATAGAAACCCAAAGACCGCCATCTGCGCTCTCTATGCGGTCCTGGTCTTGGGTTTTAGACACATGCTGCGAAGTCATCCCACCCCATATGGGTCTCTTCAATGGCTGCGCCACATCTGAAAGGGCATTCGCTGGTAGCGTGCCGCTGCGATTTGCGGCAGACCAGACAAAAGCTCAAAGTCAGGGAGCCAGAAATTGCCCCGAATAAAGTCCATCTGCGTGTATTGTGGTTCCTCCAACGAGGTGAAGCCGGCTTATCTTCGCCTCGCCACCGAATTGGGCCGCACCTTGGCCCAGCGGGGCGTTAGACTGGTTTATGGTGGCGGTGGTGTTGGCCTGATGGGGGCCTGCGCGCGCGCCGCCCATGGCGATGGCGGCGAAGTGCTCGGCATCATGCCAAAGTTTTTGCTGCACAAAGAGCGCGTGTTCGAAGACGTCGAACACCGGATTGTCGATGATATGCACACGCGCAAGCAAATGATGTTCGATGAAAGCGATGCCTTCATCACCCTGCCCGGCGGCATCGGCACCCTTGAGGAGGCTGTTGAAATGCTGTCCTGGGCGCGGCTCGGCCTCCATGCCAAGCCGATGGCCTTCCTGGATGAAGATGATTTCTGGGGCCCCTTCTTCGAACTGATGGACCACATCATCGACGGCAAATTCACGCCCGAGGAATTCCGTACCAATCTCGTCCATGCCGACACGCCGGAAATGGCCATTGCTGCACTGGAAGACCGCATCGTGGTGCTGGACCAGGATTGAACGCCTAACGCGCCAGAGCTGGCTTCGACGCGACAAACCGAGAGAGGCTGAAAGACTTGGCCAATTCCGGGATAGCCTCACCAAGGATCTCGGAGGTGGCCCATTCCGCAAGGACCGGCGCCAGCAATATGCCATCGCGATAGAGCCCACCCAGCTGGTAGCGCCCCTGTCCTGCCCATCCCAACACCGGCGCGCCGTCAGCGCTGCGCGGTCGTATCCCGGACCAGGTTTCCAGAACGTCCGTATCGCGCACGGCGGGGAAGATCTCTGCGGCATCATCCAACAATTCACGGGCGATTGCAGGATCAACGCTGGTATCGGTCAAACCTGCCATGGTATGCGCACCGAGCACTACACGGTCGGCCTTTGGAACCAGGTAAGTATGGCCCCAGCGAACAACGGTCTTTGGCAAGCCTGGATGCGGCGCCAGGGACAAGGCCGTGCCCTTTACCGGGGTCATCCCGGGCGATCTCCATCCCCGTGCATCCACCACGCAGTCCGCATCCAGGGTCTCAGGATCAAGTCCCGTTTCCGGCACAGGTCCGTGAAAAACCTGCCCCCCGGCAGCCTGAACGTCTCGCATCAACCATGCGATCAACGCGCGATTGTCGACCTGTCCATCGCGGTGAAGCCAGAATGCAGCATGAAACGCTTCGCTACGGACCCGGCCCAGACGGTCACTGTCCTCATCAGACAGGCGCCTGGCACGCCCATGCTTCTCCAGCCGCCGAAACACCGAGGCCTGCCCTTGGGTGAGCGCCAAGGCAACCGAAGCGTTATGGGCAAGTCCCACGTCACGTGCACCTTTTGCCAGGTCTTTCGAAAATCGGTCCCACTGGTCCCGCGCAGCCTCCAAAAGGGTAAAGAGATCGGGATGGCTCGGCGAATCGGTTGCAGCTTCGTAGGTCGGGGCCAACATGCCCGCTGCCGCCCAACTAGCCGTTTTTGATAAGTCACCGTGATCGTAAAGGGCCACCGGAACGCGCCGCTGCAAGAGCGATCTTGCCAGGCACAACCCGGCAACACCTGCGCCGACAATCGTAATTTGCGGATGCATCATTCTGGTTTCGGGTCCGTTTCAGGCACTGTGTCGCCGGACTGGGACGGCGGGCCCGATTGGCGCAAGGCCTGTTTGCGCCTTCTCAAATTGGCGCGCAGGGCGCTGGCGAGGCGATCTTCACGGGACGCAGGCTTCTTTTTTTTCACCATCCCTCAATCTTACGCGGCTAAGGCTCTTTTCATCAATCGCCCCATGCGTTATGCGCCCAATTCCGCAAAGGGCAATGCCGCGGTAGCTCAGTGGTAGAGCGCACCCTTGGTAAGGGTGAGGTCGGGAGTTCAATTCTCCCTCGCGGCACCAGAATTCTAATATCAATTCAAAACACTACAGGTCAAGGCCGCGATACTCCGCCAAGCTTACCTCGTAGTTTCGTGCAGAACCTCGCAAGAACACGCTGGTTTGGACGTCCAATCGGCGTCCAGTTTGTTCCTGAGTCGTTTGCAAAATACTGCTTCGAAAAGCACTTGATTCGTAGTCAAGGCAATAACGCCCATTTCCCCAATGAAATCAACACACACCACCACGAACCGTTCGCGGAAAAAGGCGTGATGAATCAAAAACCGGCCTGTGGGACCACAAACCGAGGAGAAGATTGATGGTCAATTGGCCCGATCCGCTTTGCGCTCCGCGAAAGGAGCCTGAGTACAAAGACGTTGCTGTTGTCCCTTACGATCAGAGCGGGCGCGATTTTTGGCACGTCGATTTCTATAGAGACGGGACATTTTATGATGAAATGGATGGCTGGGCATGCTGTGAGCCATCACCCGATGGCTACGCCACCACAGAACGAGGGGCGACTGAGGCAGATGCCGTGGCTCTGGCCCGCAAGTCGTTTCCCAAGGCCATCATTCGTATTTGCGACGACGACTAACCGCCCCACGGGGCCAACTATGGAGACGAGCGATGACGCCCCAATCTTATCCACTGGCATGGCCCAGCTTTCGAAAGCGCACACATGCATCGCGTCGGCGAAACGGCCAGTTCAAACATGGCAATCGCCACATCACTGTATCGGCGGCAGCAGACCGCCTCGAAGATGAGGTTGATCGTTTGGGCGGGGCGAACCTTGTCATTAGCAGCAACGTGCAGCCGACACTCTCTGGTCGTCCGCGCTCGGGTCAGGGGCGTCCAGATGATCCAGGCGTGGCCGTTTACTTCTCCTTGAAGGGCGACCCGATCACCCTGGCTTGTGACACCTTCAGCGACCTCGCTCAGAACATCGCCGGTCTAGCTGCCCATATTGAGGCTGTTCGGAAGATTGAGCGCTACGGCGTCCAAGAAGCAAAAGAGACCCTTCAGGCATTTGCGGCGCTACCTGCCCCGACAGCCAGTGCAAGGCCATGGTGGGAGGTCCTGGGCGTCTCACAAAGCGCCAGCAAGGAGGTAATCACGAAAGCCTATCGCGCGAAGGCCAAGACGGCTCACAGCGATGCCGGTGGGTCTGATGCGGCCATGGCAACGCTCAATCGTGCCCGCGACGAAGGCTTGCAGGCTGCGTAACCGCCCCACGGGGCAAACTATGGAGAGAGATGATGCGGGCGGGTGATCAACTTTTTTACGCAGAATGCGCAATGTGGCCCGGTCGGTTTGACCGATTTCGCGGCGTGCAGATTGAAAAGCAGGGCGTCTTTTTCCTGACCTTTCCACCAAGCCCACATGTGTATGGATGCGCGCTCAAGCCCGACTGTTTATTGCCTCCAGTGCATAAGGGACAGATACGAAACGCTGCATACATTGGGCGACAGCAAAACTTGGTGTGGTGCTGACCCCTGACCGCCTACCACAACGACAACAACTCGCGCGCGTCAGGGTTCATTGTGGCCGCAGAAGATGCGACAGGTGAAGGATGACCGCCCTCACCGACCATCCTCGTCGAATTTGGCATTGCACCCAATTGCGAGGGTGTGGCTCTCATGGGGTTGTGCCTCGTGGCTCGCCAGATCCAGCACTCGGAACCACGTTCAAGTCCGTAAGCGAGAATGGCTTCTGCCCTGTGTGCCGGGGAAGCTGGGAAGTGAGACCGGATTTTTCGGGATCGGGATATGGAGAACCGGCGAAAAATAGACGCCCGCGAGATCGGACAGGCTAGTCTCATTCTCGCAGGCGCCGCCAGGCCTTACAGGGCTGGGGGGCTAATGGTTCAGCCTGGCAGGGGTGGTTGTAGAGGGGGATTGTGGCGGCGCTAAGGCGCTGGCTTCAGTCCCGGCGCAACAGGCATCCCATCGGCCAGCGTGAACGGATCGCCGCGCAGGTCTTCTGGCTTTGGCCTTCCGCCACACGCCGCTATGAGGTGCGCGTCGAGCGCGAGCCAAAGCGGCTCATCGGATCTTGCATCGCCAAGCCAGACTCTGGGTGCTTCATAAGCCAGATCAACCGTATGAGACAGGCAGTAGGCCTCACCGATCTGCGCAAGTGTCTCGCGTTTTTGAAGAGAGTGCTCCCAGGCGATCAGGTGCCAGACAACGCTGCCCGAAATTATTGCACACAGCGACGCCAGGAATAGCAGGCCACGCACCTGCCAGAGTTCGAGGTCTATCGCTGTGGATGGCGATGTCACGTCACCGCCTGCGCTTGCTCACGCGAGGCTTGAAATCGCCATGGGCAGGGATGCGCGGCTGCGTATCAATGCTTGTCGTTCGTTTCGGGCGATCGCGTTGCACATGTCGTAAGAATTCACCCGATTGAGCGGGCTCGGGCGTTGGTTCGGGGGTTGGTGCAGGCGGAGGTTCTGGCGGTTCAGGCGGCGCCGCAACCACATCAATTTTCTTCGGTGCCGGGGGCGCGGCCGGCGGAACGCGTGGCTTGGGCGGTTGGCGCGGCGTCGACGCTGTTACCTTGAATTCTGGAAGCGATGCCGTGCGCCATGTTTTCTTGGCCTGGCTGGCCCATGCGACACAGGCCAAGGCGGCACGGTCTACTCTCCACCATTTCATGCTCGGTCCTTTCGGGGCTGTCTTTCTCAAAATTTCCATGCCTGTCGATGCCAGCGCTTCCACCAGCACAGCGAACGCAAACAGGGTTACGGCTTTCACCCATGAGGGCGTGGCGCTCCAAAGCTCGGCAAGGGTCACAAACGCCACATGCTCCGCCGAGCCGCTGGCGGGCGTGTCAACAGTTCGCAGTCGCGAGCGAGCCTCACGAATGGCCAAATTCAATTGCACGTATCGCTCAGCGCGAGCCGCCTCAGCTTCCCAGGCGCGAATTTGCGGGCAATACTCACGCGTCAAAGGGCCATCGAAGGCGCCATCACAATAAACCCCGGTGCGCGCCGTCAACTGTGTTCTCAGCGTGCCGG
>JBCCTK010000036.1:0-23007 GCA_039198685.1 Pseudomonadota bacterium
AGCAGGTCGGCAGGCAGTCCAATGGGAAGGCTCGGCTGTTGATCGAGCAACAAAGCACCTTGGAATTCGTCCGCTGTTTCGCCGGGCAGGCGCGCCAATTGGCCGTCAATTTCAAGGAGTTGGGTTTGCAACTGCGTCCGTAAGTCTGGGATGTTGACCAGCGCGGAGTCAAAGTTCTGCCGGGCGATCTGCACATCGCTTGCCGATGTATTGCGGGATCCTGCCCGATAGCGTTCATCGGTCAGCTCGAAGGTCGTCCTGAAGCTTTCGGCGGTTGCGAGCGCTAAATCCAAGCGACGCTGGAGTGTTGCTGCGGCGACCCAATTGCGCACCAAAAGGGCCGTTTCCTGCTGTTCGGTAGCCCTGAAAGACAATTCAGTGGCGCGAAAATTCAACGCTGCCGCCCGTTCCGTTGACCGCAAGCCTCCGAAAACATCTGCGCTATAATCGACCGAAAGCCCGGCACCGAAGGACTCTCGCCACGCGCTCGACCCGTCTGCCGAAGCAGACCGAGTGGAACTTGCATCGGTACTTCCGGCCAGCGATGGCAGGCGCGCTGCGCTCGCCTGGCGGGCCCGCTCGGCGGCCTGATCGACCCGGAGCCGGCTCTCCTCCAGAACAAAGCTGTCGACCAGCAGCGCAGAAACGAGACCATCCAGTTCCTGCCCACCAATGGGTTTCCACCAGCCTCGCACGCTTGCAGGGTCGGAAGGAAAATCGACGCTATCATAGGCTTCGAGCGTTTCTATGTTGGATAGGATGGGGTGACTTTCCGGCTGGGGCGTCAAAGAACACGCCACCGGCAAACAAGAACAACTGATATAGACCAGCCTTCTGATCATCATCTGCGCCTCGGACTACACTCGCACGCGTGAGATTTGCCTAACCAATGGATAAGATTCGGTCTATGCGTTTCACTAAAGAAGCGACTTTACGCTTGGATTGGGGCATATTTTCATCAATGCATGCCGCCTCGGTGATCAGCCGAGCGTAGACATGCCGAATTGGGTGCTGCACGGCTCAGATCCGTTTTTTTAGACTTAGCACCGTGAGAGAAGCCCGAGCTGTCTCGCCGTCTCTGGCAAGATCAACAGGTGGGTCCTCGGGTCGACAAGCTGTTGGAAGTCTCTTACTAGCCGCCTTAGGGTATTCTTGTTGCTCCAACGGGTAATATCAGGCCCGGTTGTGAACGGGATGTGAGGCCTTGGCAGATCACTCAAAAAAGAGAGTCCTTGTAACCGGAGCGGCGGGATTCATCGGTGCGCACGCGGCTGCTCACCTGGTATCCAAAGGTCATTCAGTGTGTGGGATTGATTGTTTCAGTGACTATTATGATGTCCAGCTCAAGCGCGCGCGGGTTGAGTGTCTCTGCCCCGACATTCCAATCCATGAAGTCGATATCGTTGATCGGCCCGCAGTAGAGGCCGTTTTTAGTGACTTTCGGCCCCATGTGGTTGTCCACCTGGCGGCCCAAGCGGGCGTTCGCTACTCGCTTGAAGCGCCGTTCGAATATCTCCAGGCCAACATCATCGGGCACACGGTGATCGTCGAGGCGTGTCGATCTCTCGGACAAGACTTTTCCCATTTGGTCTACGCATCATCCAGTTCAGTTTACGGTAATCGCCCGGTGACGCCGTTTTACGAGGACGATCGCGTCGACATGCCCAATTCCCTCTATGCGGCGACCAAACGGGCCGACGAGCTCATTTCCAGCACCTATGCGCATCTTTATAAGCTGCCGCAGATTGGACTTCGATTCTTCACCGTGTACGGCGCTTGGGGCAGGCCGGACATGGCATACTGGCATTTCGTTGAGAAGATCCTCGCAGGCGAGCCCATTCGCGTCTTCAATCACGGGAACATGCTGCGTGATTTCACTTATATAGACGATATCGTTGAGGGGCTGGTGGCGACGGTCGAGCGCCCGCCGCGGTTTGAAAGCGCTGCGCGCCCCCATCGCCTATATAATATCGGCAATGGCGAGCCTGAAGCCTTGATCGATATGATCCGCGTCCTCGAGACTGCGCTTGGCCGCAAGGCGACGGTGAAGCTCGAACCTATGCCACTTGGCGACGTTGTAAGGACCGCCGCCTGCATTGACCAGATGAAGGCGGACTATGGATTTTCTCCCAACACACGAATCGAACAAGGTCTTCCGCGCTTTGTCGCGTGGTACCGGCAACACTTCGGCTGAAGCGGTTCAACGCCTTCAAGGCGGTTTTTCGCAAGGCTATGTCGGCCATGCGGTGTATCGCGGCCACATCGCGCAGCTTAGGTTTGCGGCGGTACGCAGGCATCCCGTCTTCGCCCTGCCAGATTGTGATTCACGCCTTGCGCAATTTGACCTGCATCTTGTCGATTTCGCGTGCGGCACAAAAAACTTCGACAATCTAGCCGTGTCATGCTCCCATTTAGCGAGCGCAATTTCTAAGCGCAGGCACCGCTAAATCAGCTGGCGGTGAGAAATGAGACTTTTAGAGCTGATGCCAATTCATGGAGTTTTAGTTTGAGCGTGTCCAAATTGTCTGCACTCGGCTTGGCGGCCATCCTGTTTGCACTTTCGGCCCTGCCTCAGGCCTATCCTCCGGCACGCTATGACCCGGCCATCCCCGCACTGGAGGATGTTGTCGGCCATGGCCCTGGCGACGCGATCTCATCAGTTCGTGATATTTCGGACTATCTTAGCGCCCTGGCGGGCGCCGCGCCGGACCGTATGCAAGTGCGAAGCTATGGAGAAACCTGGCAAGGGCGGGACCTGATCTATGGCATCCTGTCGTCGCCGGAGAACATGGCACGGCTGGACGAGATCCAGGCTGATTTGGCCACACTGGCGTCTGGGGAAACCCTGGACGCGGCAGGCCTGGAGCAAACTCCGGCCGTCGTTTGGCTGTCCTATGGCGTTCATGGCGATGAGATCACGCCGGCTGACAGCGCGCTTTTCATGGCCTACCATTTGCTCGCGTCGCAGGATGACGAGCTGGTCGGCACGATTCTCGACAATACCATCATCATTATTGACCCAAACCAGAACCCCGATGGTCGCGCTAGGTTCGTCCATAGCTTTACCTCCGCGCTTGGTCTTGCGCCCCAGGCCGATCGGCATGCCGTCGAACATGACCAACCCTGGCCGCGTGGGCGTTTCAACCACTATCTTTTCGACCTGAACCGAGATTGGTTCGCCATGACCCAGCCGGAGACACAGGGTAAGATTGCCGCTGTCCTCAAATGGAATCCGGTCGTGTATGTCGACAGCCATGAAATGGGTGGCGACAACACCTATTACTTCCCGCCAGCTGCGCGTCCTTTCAACCCTAATATCACCGGTGACCAACGCGACAAGCAAGTCCAACTCGGCAGGAACATGGCTCGCTATTTCGACCGGTTTGGCGTGCCGTATTTCACGCGGGAAGTGTTTGACGCGTTTTATCCTGGTTATGGCGATATGTGGCCAACGTTGAATGGTGCGATTGCCATGACGTTCGAACAGGCCTCGCCCCGTGGGCTGGTATTCGCGCGCCGCGATGGCCGCAACCTGACCTATGCCGAAGGCGTTCGAAACAATGTGCTGTCGTCCCTTGCAACCCTTGAGGTCGTCGCCCGCAATAAGGCGGACTATCTCGGAGACTTTGCCGCCTATCGCCGCTCTGCCGTCGACGAGGCTGAAGACAGCGATGACCGCTATGTCGTGCTGGACCGAGCGGGCCGTCGATATGAGTCAGAGGCGTTGGCCCGCCGTCTCGTTCAGCAGGGGATCGCTGTGTCGCGAACGCCGGCTGGCAGCCGGCATTGCGGCGCAACTTATGATCAGGGGGCTTTTGTGGTGGACCTTGCGCAGCCACAGGGACGGCTTGCCCGCACATTGCTGAGCCAAAACACACCACTGGCTGAGGATTTTGTCGCCGAACAAGAAAGTCGTCGCGACCGTGGGCTGAACCATGAGTTGTATGATGTCACAGCGTGGTCAATGCCTCTGATGGATGGTGTGTCTGCTGAGCAGTGCGATCAGGCCTCGCTGAACCGGTCCACGGCGGTCGCGGCCGATGAGGCCATTACCTTCGAATCCGAACAAGGGGGCAGTTTCGGTCAGGTGGTTCCCTGGAGCGATGGGGGCCAGGCAAGGTTGGTCATTGCTGCATTAAAGGCTGGCCTCCTGGGCAAGACGACCGATACCGCGTTCATCCAAGACGGTCGCGTGTTTCCGGCTGGCAGCGTGGTGTTTGCCAGTTCGGACAATCCCGGGAATCTCTCAGCGCAACTGCGGGCGCTTGCTGGAACAATCGGCGCAGAAGTCGTGCCCATGGAGACCAGTTGGGTCGATGATGGCCCTAATTTTGGAAGCCCGGCTTTCGCCCCGCTCAAACTTCCGCAGATCGCCCTGGCATGGGGCGAAGGCACCAGTCCCACCTCAGCCGGCAACACGCGGTATGTCCTGGAACGTCAACTCGGCCTGCCTGTGGCGCCGATCCGCGTCTCTTCGCTGACGAGGGCAGACCTGTCTCTGTATGACGTACTGATCTTACCCGACATCGCGAGTGGGTTCACCAGTGAACTGGGCAATACTGCGTTTCTGGAAACGTTTGTACGCAGGGGCGGTGTGCTCTTGGCCATGTCGGGCAGCGTTTCAGCCCTCGCCGGTGAGGATGTTGGTCTTTTGTCCACCAAGCTCGAATTTGCTGCGAGTGATTCCGAAGAAAAAACCGATAATGAAGACGAGGCGCGTGTCCCAGGCTTGGTCTTTGAGAATGAAGAAGACTACCACGACCATATTCACGACCACCGCGCGCGGCCGGAAGACATTCCCGGAGTGCTCGTACGGGTCGAGGCGAACACGGACCATTGGCTGGCCGCCGGCTATGACACAGCCACCGCCTTGGTGACCGGCCGGGACATTTTTCGCCCCCTTAATGAAGCCGACGGTGCAAATGTGTTCCGGTTTGCAGGGCCCGACACGCTTCTGGCGAGCGGGTATCTCTGGGAAGAAAACAGGGTGCAGCTGGCGTACAAACCTTTTGTGATGGCTGAGCGGGTCGGTGACGGCGTCGTCATCGGATTTACCCAAAGCCCAACCACGCGCGCTTATCTGAACGGTTTGAACCTTCTGCTCGCAAACGCTGTCGTTCTCGGCCCAGCCCGAATGGCACAATGATTGTTCCGCAGAATCAGGTTTTATAACCGCGTGCCTGCAATCTCCTTATTCCGAACACAAGGGTTTAAGCGGTGATTAAGGATACACGGCGATACGCTTATGCCATCACGATTCAACAAAAGGCGTAGCCCCATGATCAGAACAAGCCTTGCAGCGCTTTGCTTCGCCGCTCTCGCCGGAGCCGCGTCCGCTGCAAATCTCACAGCGGTTCAAACCGTCCAGAAAGTCGTCGAAACTGTTGATGAGAACGGCTCGGCTGTCGAAGAACTGGTTGAGGCCGTCACGGTCGCGCCGGGCGATACGGTTGTATACGCGCTCAACTATTCCAATTCGGGCTTGGAATCCGCGGAAGGCGTTAAACTGACCATGCCGGTTCCCGAGCAGGTCGTGCTGCTTGAAGGGTCTGAATTGGTTTCCGGTACGGTTGTGACCTATAGTGCTGACGGCGGCGCAACCTTCATTGGCCGGGCGGACCTGATGGTTGTTGAGGATGATGTATCAAGAGCTGCAACGTCCGACGAGATTACACATATGCAGTGGTACTTTGAGGACGGCATTGCTGCTGGAGAGGACGGCCAAGTCAGCTTTCGCGGCCTTTTGAAGTAAGACCGCAGACCATAAGTCCTTGAAAAGACCTGCTCCGGCGGGTCTTTTTTTATGGTTTGTCTGTATCAACTGTAATTTCCTGAAGAAGACGATGATTTCAAAGGTTTGTTTTAGGGTGACGTTAATTCAATAGAGCGACTCTACGCCGGTAAAAAAAACATACAGGCGGCGTAAGATGTCCATTAGAAATACACTCCTCAGAACGGCATTGGCAGCAAGTGCGACTCTCGCCCTGGCCGGTGTCGCCCAAGCCCAGAAAACCGATGCGGGTACGTCCGTTGGCAATGTGTTTGCCCTCGACTACACCGTTGGCGGTGTTCAGCAGGGCCGAATTACCAATGATCCGGCAGACGATCTCAACTCGGGTTACACGGGTCCAGCGATCGTCGACACAGGCGCGGGAGCCACAGAGTTCACGGTTGACCGTCTTGTCGACTTCATCATCACTCAGTTAAACAGCCCGTTGGATACGCCACCCGGTGCGACTCAAGTAGCAAGCCCGACCGGCTCATCTGCTGCCCTGCGCGAATTGATGTTTTCGATCACGAATAATGGCAATGATCACTCTGCCTACTCCTTCCAGATCGAAGAAGTGACAACACCAAGCACAGGTGCAGACGAATTCCTAAGCACCAACCGTACGATCCGTTTTTACCGCGATGCCTTTGATTTGGACGGGACAACCGGCGACTCGTCGGGGTGTGAAGCTGTTCAAAACGAAGTGATCACGGTGACGACTGTCGTTGCTGAAGGCACCACGCCTTCGGCGTCTGCGCCTTTTGTTGCTCCAGACGCGCAGCTGACCTGTGATCTGGCGCCCGGCGAGACGGCTTTTGTCTTCATAGGCGCCGATATTCCAGAAATCGATGTCAGCGCTGATGCCTTGACCGAAGGAGACGAGGACAATCTCATCCTGATCGCCCAGGCCCGTAACCCGCAGCGTTGGGTGACTGAGACCATTGGCTCGGGCGCGAGTGGTCCTGGCGCTGTGACCCAAGAAGACACCGACGGCAACACCCTCGATGGTGCCGCTGAGGTCGTGCTGGCCGAAGGCAGTGGCTCGGCGACGGGCGATGTCACCAGCGATGGTGTTTTCTCTGCGTCGGCCAACTGGTTGATTATCGACCCCGACCTGAGCGCAACCAAGGCCGTCGCCCTGCTCGACCAGACCGCCTCGGCCGCCGCTTGCTCGGCCCTGACTGGTCCGTTTACGCCAACCAGCGAATACTACATTCCCGGTTCTTGTGTTGAGTACACAATTACGGTCACGAATACGGGTGATGCCGCTGGCTCTGACGCGGAAGGCATCTCTCTGACAGACCCGCTGCCCGCTGACATGGTCTACGTCAGTCACACAGTGGGTGGTGATTTCACGCTTGCCACGGTCGAAGTCGATACCACGCTGGCTGGAACCACCGATTGTACCGCCAATACCGATACAGGCTGTGTCGTTAAACTAACGGGCGCGACGCTGGCCTCGGCCACCTCTGGCGATACAGTCGGTACCTTGGTGATCCGCGCTTATCTTCCATAGGCGGTCATCTTTTTAAATAAAGCGAGGCCCCCCGAGTATTTTCTCTGGGGGCTTTTCTTTTAACACAAAACAAAATGCAGTTCTTGGAAAGTTTTATTAACCAGGCTCTGTGTAAAAGTACAGTGAATTAAAGTGCCCGAAAAGGGCCGAGCGGTGAGATCTCCAATAAGGGGACCGCCATAGGTGATGGTGTAGAGTAGTGGCCTTCTTCGGGGGTGCAATCCGCGTATGTGTGCTGTTCATGACTCTTTGCGTCATGACAGTCCATTCGGCGCGCGCAGTGACCCCGCTTGGCCAGGACGTCACCAACATTGCTGTTCTCGATTACGAGCAAGACGGCACGCCTGTCTCTGTTCGAACGAATGCTGCAACCTTCACAGTGTCAGCGCGCCCAACCCCGTCTACGATTGAGTTTCTGCGCTATGCGCCAAACGCGGTCGATAGCGTGCCCGTGGTGCTCAATGGTGCCGACTATAGCCCAACAGGCGAAAGCAACGCCGAAACCTTTGTGCCGATCGGCCCTGCCATCGCGCCGGGTGGGCAAATCATCGATACGTCGCTTCCCGTTCCCCTCCTGCCGGCCAACACGTATTTCACGGGCGAACTTATGGTCGTGCGCGTCGTTGATCTGGGACAAAACGGTGATCCAGATCGCATTGAGACACTTACGGTCGAAGTCCGCTCTTCAGCCGGAGACGTCATTGTGCTGCGGCTTTATGAGAGCGGACCAGACACCGGCGCGTTTCTGGCGTGGCTCCCCAGCACAGGTGGGGAGGCTGTTCCGCATGATCCTGCCCTGTCGGCTCCCAAGGAAAGTGAGCTAACCGCGCGTTATGTGGATATCTTCGATGCCACCGAGGTCTCGATCGATACCGCGCTTGTGGACCCCTATGGACGCCTTTTCGACTCCTTGAGCGGAGAACTGCTCGACGGTGCCCAGGTTACGATCGTTGACGCGGCCACCGGCGCACCGGCTGAAGTATTTGGCATCGATGGACGGTCCCCTTACCCTTCCACGCTCATCACCGGTAGCAGCGTCACCGACGAAGGCGGCGCCGTCTACGATCTAGACGAAGGCGAGTTCCTTTTTCCGCTCATGGCGCCGGGAGACTACCGGCTCGAGATTATACCACCGGGCGACTATGCGTTTCCGTCCGGCCTTCCCGCAGATAGTTTCTTCGACCTGCCCAACGGGCCGTTTGTCATCATCGAAGGATCCTACGGTTCAACCTTTACGGTCGAATCAACTGGCCCTCTCAACTTTGATGTACCGCTTGACACCAATCGCGGTTTGTCAGTGACCAAGACGTCTACCAATTCGACAGCCTCCATTGGCGATTTCATCGCCTACTCGGTCCAAGTCCAGAACCAGGAAACGGCCAGCCTACCGCTTCGGATAAAGGACATCCTCCCGCGGGGAATGCGCTATGTTGACGATTCGGCCCGGGTCGAAGGTCAGCCAGATCCGGTCGGCATCCTCTCTGCAGACGGCAAGGAGGTCACATTCCAGCTTGATCGCATAGAGGCGGGTGCAACGGTCATCCTGACGTATGTTCTTTCCGTCGGCCCGGGCACGCCCCTGGGCGAAGCAGAAAATTCGGCCATTGCTGTCACACCCTTAGGCAGTCCCATGTCGAATGTCGCCAAAGCGGTGGTCCAGATACGCGAAGACCTTCTTCGTTCGCAATCCTTCATTGTCGGACGAGTCGCAGAAAATGCCTGTGACGGCGAAGACGAATGGGCCCGTGCCCTGCATGACGGGGTCGGGGTCGAGGGCGTTCGCATCTACCTGGAAACAGGTGAGTATGTCGTCTCTGACGCAGACGGATTGTTCCACTTTGAAGGCGTGGAGCCGGGCACCCATGTTGTCCAGGTCGATGAGGAGACGCTGCCGCACGGCTATGCACCGATGGTGTGCGAAGAAAACAGCCGATATGCCGGTTCAGCGACATCAAAGTTTGTTGATGTGCGCGGCGGTGCGGTGTGGCGCGCAAATTTCTATCTGCAACGCTCCGATGCGCCGCGTGGACCGACTGACGCCCTCGCGACTGCAGCCGACACCAACGAGACTGCGTTTGACCAGGCTTGGTTGGATACGGCTGGACCTGGAACAGCGTGGGCTTATCCGAACGTTGAGGAGACGCCCGCCCAGAGATCGGTTGATCTTGGGATTAAAGCGCCAGACACCTCCTCTGTGAGTCTGTTTCTCAATGGACGTGAGGTTTCGGCTCTGAACCGGCAACGCCGGGTGTCTTCCACCGACCGGCAGACATCGCTGTTCCGTTGGAGGGGTGTTGATATCCAACGCGGCCAGAATGTCTTTGAAGTCGGCATCGAGCATGCAGATGGCCGAACCGAGACCCTGACGCGCAGTGTCTGGTTTGTGGATGAGGCCTTGAGGGCGCGTCTGGTTGATGACCAGTCAGTCCTGGTGGCCGATGGCCGGACACCGCCCGTACTCGCGGTGCGCCTTGAGGATGCCGAGGGTCGTCCTGTCCATCCCGGGCTGATCGCTGACGTCTCTGTTGCAGCGCCTTATCGTAAATTGAGTGAAGCCGATATTGAAGGCAGCGATGCGGTCGCCCGGACTGAAATTGAAACGACAGGGTCAGTGGTCGATGGGTCTGGCATTGTCCACATTGAGCTGGAGCCAACGCTGGTGACGGGGCGTGTACGGATAGAGGTGCCCCTAAGCGACGGACGGATTGAGGAGATTTCTGCCTATTTGCGGCCCGAAAAGCGCGATTGGATCGTCGTTGGGCTTGCAGAAGGAGAAGGCGGGTATCTTGATACGGATGAATTGAGCCCGGTGAATGAGGAAGATCTGTATACAGATGGACGTTTTGCCCTTTTTGCCAAAGGCATGGTGAGGGGCGATTGGCTCCTCACGCTGGCTGTTGATACGGCCAAGCGGCGCGGGGCTCGCGATGATGAAGTGTTCGATCAGATCGATCCGAATGCGTTCTACACTCTTTATGGTGACCGGTCGGTTCAGTATCAGGAGGCCCCAAGTCAGTATCCTGTTTATGTGAAACTTGAGCGGGATACTGCGCAGATCCTGTTCGGGGACTTCAATACAGACCTTCGAGACAGTGAGTTGGCCCAGTATTCCCGTCGCCTGTCGGGCTTGCGCGCGATCCATGCCGGAGAGCAGATCTCGGCCACCGTTTTCGCCGCTGAGACCAACCAAGGCTTTGTGAAAGATGAAATCGCTGCAGATGGAACGTCGGGCCCGTATATGCTTTCGCGCGCACCGATCGTTCGCAGCAGCGAAGAGCTTTTTATAGAAGTGCGCGATCGCGTTCGTCCTGACCAAGTTCTTTCGCGCCGCCAACTGGTTCGCTTTGTTGACTATGACATCGATTATGAAACCGGACGCCTTCTTTTTCGTGCACCCGTTGATGCGACCGATGCCGCGTTCAATGAGCAGGTGATCGTTGTTGACTATGAAGCGGTCTCCGATGCCGAGCGCAACTTGACCTATGGCGGACGGGCGGCTTTGACCTTGAATGATGGCGCCATCGAAGTCGGCGTCAGCCACATACACGAAGACGGCTCGATCGAGGCGGCCGATGCCGAAAGCGAGCTTACGGGAATAGACTTCCGCGGCAGGCTGGGGGAGCAGACCCAAGTTCGGGCTGAATACGCCAGCAGCATAAGTCGCCCCGGTGCAGAAGGCACCAATAAGGATTCAGGTGAGGCTTGGCTGTTGGAAGTTGCCCACCAGCGCGAGCGTGTTGCAGCGGTTGCGTATGCAAGGGAAGAAGAAGGGGGATTTGGGCTCGGTCAAACCGGAACCAATACATTGGGCATTCGGCGATATGGTGCTGAAGTTTCCGCTCTTGTGGGCGATTCGGTCAATGTCGAAACCGGGAACCGCCGTACACGGACGTTGCGTGCAGGTGCATACCGCGAAGACAGTCTGACGGAAGATGCCAACCGCACGGTGGGCGAGATGACATTGCAACAAAGAACCGCGTTGGGGACGATGGCGCTCGGTGTACGCAGCGTTGACGAAACGACAAATGGTGCGCCCAGGGAATCCGTGTTGGCAACGGCTACGGTCAGCCGCACATTGCCCGACCTTGGCCTGACCCTGACTGCATCGCGGGAACAACCGCTGGGTGGAAAGAACAGTGACGAAGTGAGCGCTTTTCCCGGGCGGACCTTGATTGGTGTGGACAAACAGTTGACCCCTCGCGCCACGTTGAACGTGCGCCACGAGCAACTGGAAGGGGACAATGCGTCCGGTCAAAATACGGTGGTCGGTGTTACGGTGCTTCCCTGGATCGGTGGTCGCCTGACGACGGGTCTTTCAAATGTCACCCAGGACAGCGGACAAAGGCTCTCGGCAACCGTTGGCGTGGACCAGACCCTGCGATTAAGCGATACTTGGAGCATGAGCATTGGCGCAGCCGACCGCTCTCAAATTGATGGCGAGGGTGATCCGCTCGATCCGTTTGCCGATGATGCTGTCTCGCCGCTTGCAGAGGGAGAGCGCAGCGCGCTAACCTTGGATGAGAGCTTTACGTCCGCCTATTTGGGGCTGGCTTATCGCTCGGAAAAGCAAATCGCCAGCTTACGAGGCGAGATGCGTGAGAGCTTGGACAGCCAGCGGTACGCGGCTATCCTCGGCGGTGCGCGGGAAGTGACCCAGGAACTGTCCTATGCTGGGGCTGTCCGGTATCAGTCCGAAACGGGGGCCGTTGCGGGAGGGCGCCAATCGGTCGATGCGCGCCTCGGCGCAGCGCTTCGTCCGCGCGGGGATGGCACCGTATTTTTCAATCGCCTTGATCTCGGCTACCAGGACCAGCCGGGAACCGCCCGCGATTGGCGCATCGTGAACAACTTCACCGCCAACACGATGCTCACAGACCGAACCCAACTCGCTGGCTTCTTAGGCGCAAAATATGTCGAAACGGAACTTGCGGATGTGAATGTGAGTGGATGGACCGGCTTGGTCGGCGGCGAACTGCGCCATGACCTCTCCGAGCGTTTCGACGTCGGGCTGCAGGGTCTGGTGATGCATGGCAGCGAGAGCAAGACAACCGAGATCGCTTTTGGCCCCAGCGTCGGGTTCTCGCCGCGTGACAATGTGTGGATGAGCCTGGGCTACAATTTTAGTGGCTTTGTTGACCGGGACTTTGAAGCGGCGGAGTATTCAGACGAAGGCGTGTTCGTGAAACTGCGTCTGAAGTTTGACCAGGATGATGTGGATGGCCTGCTTAGTCGCGTGTCACCGCGTTAATCGGAAAGGCTTCGGTCACGTCAAATCCATAGATCCAGTCAAACCGGGTTCGGATCAGATCCGGCGCCAAGCTCGCCGCGAGCCGGATCGGGCCATATCCGGCGAGGGTCGCTGCGCCCCGTTCATGAAAGAGGGCACCATTGCGCCGGGCGACATCGAGAATACGCGCACCGCGAAGTCTCATCTTTTCGCCAAGCGCGCTGAAATCATTCTGTCCGGCAAAGCTGGATACAGCCGCCCAAGCGCATTCCATAGCAAAGCTGGCCCCCTGGGCCATAAAAGGGGGCATAGGCACGGCAGCGTCGCCAATCAGGGCAAGGCGTCCTCTGGTTAGCCGTTCAGGCGCGGAGCGATCATAAAGACCCCAGCGTGTGGCCTCGGTCGCGGCGGTCAACACGCTGCAAACCGGTTCACAAAACCCAGCGAACGCCTCGCGCGCATCCTCAAGGCTTGCTGCGTTGTGCCAGCCTTCCGGAGCCGGTTCAGGCTGTTCAACAACCCCGACAAAATTGATCAAAGACCGATCGTTCAGGAAATAGGTCACCGCATGGCGCCCGGCACCGGTCCACACTGTGGAAGCGTCTGGCAAAGCGGCCTTCAATGCTGCCGTCGCTGGAACCAAGGCCCGTAAAGCGGTGTGGCCCGTATAGTCGGGGGTGCGGTCATCGTGAAGCCCGCGTCGGAGAGCAGAGTGAATCCCATCGGCTGCGATGGCGGCGCTGGCCGTGACTTTCACACCATTGCGCATCTCAACCGTAAGCGTGCTCTGGGTTTCGCTGTAGTCCACAACTTCCTGGCCGAGGACTAGAGCGCTGGGCGCGCGCTGGTGAAGTGCAGATTGCAAAACCTTCTGCAAGGCGGCCCGCCTGATGTTCACATGGGGTTGTCCCCACCGCGCGCGGCCGGCCTCTCCGGCGGGGACAGAGAATATGGTTTTTCCTGACGAGCCTTGGCGTAGGTCAAGCGATTGGGGGGTATATCCAGCCGCGATGACTGCTTCCGCAAGGTCCAGCCGGGCCATGACCTTCATGGCGTTGGCGCCGATTTGGAGGCCGGCGCCAACTTCGCTCAAGTCTACAGCGCGTTCGTAAACCTTTGGCACCAGCCCGGCATGGTGGGCACAGAGCGCCGCTGTCAGGCCTGCAATACCGCCGCCACAGATAATCAGGTCACTCTGACTCAAGGGCGGTTGCCATCCCCGAGCAGCCACTTATACGGTCGGATTTCCACGCGTTCAAAGAGTCCCGCCTTGGCGTAAGGGTCTTCTTCGGCCCAGGATTCGATATCCTTGAGGCTGTCGCCTTCAATCACGAAGACAGATCCTGCAAACGTCTCTCCATCCGACGCGAAGACTGGCCCACCCATGAGAATGCGGTCGGGGTAGGATTTCGCCCACTCCAGATGGGCCGGTCGATTGGCCATGCGCACGTCGAGCGCGCCTGGTTTGTCTACGCAGTAGACGAGATATTGAGCCATTATTATTCCTCCTTGAAGGGCCGCGACAGGAGCGCGTCCATGGCTTCTGCAACGGTGATCTGGCGCTCGAGGATCGCGGCCACGGCACCGCAGATCGGCATGTCGATCTTGAGTTGGGCGGCCAGTTCCCGGATCGCGGGTGCCGTGGCCGCGCCCTCGGTTACGGCGACGCGTTCGGCCAGAATATCCTCTGGACTTCTGCCCTCGCCCAGTGCTTTTCCGAAACTCATATTACGCGATTGGGTGGACGAACAGGTGAGCACCAAATCGCCCATTCCACAAAGGCCGGATAAGGTTTCTGCGCGTCCACCAAGCGCGACCGCGAGGCGCTTCATCTCTGCGAAGCCCCGAGTCATGAGGGCGGCATGGGCGGATTTCCCCAAGCCCAGGCCCTCGACCATGCCGCATGCTATGGCGAGGACATTTTTCACCGCCCCGCCGACCTCGGCTCCGACCAGGTCGTTGCTCCAATACGGACGAAACACATCTCGCCCCAGCGCCGCCAAGAGCGCTGCACCAAGGGCTTCGTTCTCGCAGGCCAGCGTCACCGCAGTGGGAAGGTTTCGTGCAACATCTGCTGCAAAGGATGGCCCGGAGAGGACTGCTGGTTTCGCGTGAGGGATGGTTTCCGCCAGCACGTCGGTCATCAGTTTCAACGTGCCGCGTTCGATACCTTTCGCGCACAGCACAACCGGGGTGCCCGGCGAAACCTGGGCGCTGAGAGATGAAAGGATTTTGCGCGCAAACTGTGCCGGGACAACGGCCAGGATCGCATCGGCGGTCTTCAGGAATCCAGGATCTGTCGATGCGGGAAGGCAGGGTAGGTGCAAACCCGGCAAGTAGGTCGGATTTCCATCACCGCGGGCAAGGGCTTTGGTCACCTCCGATTCCCGCGCCAGGATACGCACATCCCGCCCGGCAGCTTGTGCCGTCACGGCCAGCGCTGTGCCCCACGCGCCTGCGCCGAGCACGCCGATGGTCTGTAAATTGCTCACCGTGTTCCCATCACCGCTGAACGCACTCTGAAGAAATCATTGATCATTCAGACAATAGCCTTAGACTGTTCTTATGACGATAAAAATTGACACACGTGAGCGCATTCTGGAAGCCGCGATTGAGCGGATTTTACACTATGGTTATGCTAAAACGACTATGTCAGAAATTGCGCGCGATTGCGATATGTCGGCAGGCAATATCTATCGTTTCTTCGCCAGCAAACTGGATATTGCCGAAGCGATGGCGCGCAAGTTCAATCTTGAGATTTATCAAGAGTATGCCCGCATTGCCCGGCTTGATATACCGGCCCAGGAACGGCTGGTGAAATTCCATAGCCACGGAATGGAGACGACTTTCCAAAAGCTCGATTCCGACGCGAAGATTCTCGAGGTGGCTGAGGTGCTTTCTGAAAACCGCCCCTTGTTTGCGAATGAAGAACTGGCTCAGGAGCGCATTCACCTGGTGGAGATCCTTGACGATGGCGTCGCCCGCGGAGAATTTCCAACCCTCGAAAACCCGGCTTTTACAGCTGAGATGCTCCAGGTCACGACTATGAAGTTTCGCTATCCGCAGCTGTTTTCACGTCTCTCTCTGCCGAAATTGCGTCGAGAACTGTATGGCACACTAGAGATTCTGCTCAGCGCACTGCGCGCTGGCATCCATCCAATCGACAAAAATGAATAATAATGAAAATGTTCATTGATTTCTAATCAGGCCTCCCTATTTTGTTTTCACGGCGGGCATACCAGCCCGTGTCGCAAAACACTCGGAGCCCTCCCATGTCTATCTCCAACACGACTGAATCCTCCCGCACGCTTATTGGTCTGCTGGCTGCCTTGCCGCTGACAGCCCTCTTCGTGGCCGCAACCTACAGCGCTGCAACGCTAATCTAGCCTCAGTCGCACCCAACTCCCGGCTCAGCGTTTCCTCACTCTCTTGTTTGGCCGGATCCCTTACCCGGATGTGCTATTGCGCATCCGGGTTTTTTTGGCTTGCAGTTCTGCGGCACTACATCAACGCGTATGGCCAAACCTCCCGTCCCCACACCGCCAAAGCCAGGGCAGGAAAGTGTCTGGACATATCCTCGCCCGGCCATATGCCAGCCGACGCATCTGCCAATCCGCATTGAGTTTGCTGGTCAGGTCATAGCGGAAACCAAAGGCGCGATTCGCACTTTGGAGACCAGCCACCCGCCCACATACTATCTTCCACCAGACTCTATCTTGTCAGGCGTCTTGCTCCCGTCTGGCCGCCGCACACTGTGTGAATGGAAGGGACAAGCACGGTACTTCGATGTGCTTTCGGGGTCGCGCCGGGCGTCCAATGCGGCATGGGCCTATGACACGCCAACACCCGCTTTCGATCCGATCCGCAACTATGTTGCCTTCTACCCGGCCTTGGTGGACGCTTGCTTTGTAGGCGGCGAAAAAGTCGAACCACAGCCTGGGGGGTTTTATGGCGGGTGGATCACGTCCCATGTTTCGGGACCATTCAAGGGCGGTCCGGGCTCGATGGGTTGGTAGAGCCTAGCTGTTGTAGAGCGCGACACCCAGGCCGGCCGTCACGAGAACTGTTAGCATCGCGATATACCCGATATGGATCGTCGTTCCCTTGAGGAATACCGAAAACCAGTTGGACCCATAGACCTGGCGCAAGACTGCAAAGGGCTGGATAAACCCCCATATTCCAACAATGACAGCCAACCAAACGCCAACGCCCGGGATTTGCGAAAGCAAGATGATAGCCAGCAGGAAGGCGTAAAGCGCGGCATGCATGTACAGGCTCGTGATCAGATGGTCGTACAGCAGGAATTTGCGCCGGTAGATATATAAGATCACCAACTGCAGGGCGTACATGAGCGGGGCGATCAGCAAGACTCGCGGTATATTTTCTCTCGCTTGTGCAACAAACAAACGCGGATCGTCCTGCAAGCGATCCCAGGCCGCTTCGAGGCGAAGCTCGATGTTTTCACCCCAGTCGGTGCCTTCGGACATGCCGCGATTGACGTTAGGGTCCGTATCGTCATCGGTGTCTCCGAAGCTCAGATCGGGCATGCCGGGGGGATCGGGGGCAACGGAGGTCTCGCTCGCGGCCGGCGGCTCGAACTCGCTTTCCATGCCCGCCGATGTGTCACCGGCAGTATCCGGCGGCGCGTCGAGCCCAAGCGCCGTTGTCAACATCCAGAAAAGCGCCGCGAAAAATAGGACGCTGGTAAAGAGATAGAGCCGGAAGGGCGGTGTAAAGCGCACCCGCTGTCCGCTGAGATAGGCCTTCGCCAGGCGTCCTGGTGCGCGGTAAACAGTCCAAATTGTCCGCGCGAGTTTGGAGTCCACCGACAGGGTTTCGACGATGACATCCTGGGCCAAGCCGATAACAAGGCGGCGGGGGTCTTTGGACCGCTGACCGCAGACATGGCAGTAATCGCCCCCCAGCGGCGCGCCGCAATTGGTGCAGGTTTCTACAGGTATGGACTGTGATTCCGACACGGCCTTCGTCTCCCTTCCTTTGGCAAATGTCTGGGCGAAACTGAGCCATAGCGCAAATCTTCAGGCTTTCGCGCCGCGTTTTCCGCTGCCATAGGCAGGCGATTGGGTCGCGGCATCGGTGTCCAGTGGCCATCGCGGTCTGGCCTTGAATGCCAGCCCAGCTTCAGGGGCGTTTCCAGCAGACAGGTGCTCTGCCCCGGCCAGGGCGATCATGGCGGCGTTGTCGGTACAATAGCCCAGCGGCGGTGCGATCAGTTCCGCGCCGGCTGCGGAGATCACATGGTCTAACGTCTGCCTGATGGCTGTGTTCGCGGCCACTCCTCCGGCGACCACGAAGCGTTTAAGCCCTGTTTGCTCCAGGGCGCGCTCTGTGCGGGTGCCCAGAACATCGCAGACGGCTCTTTGGAAGCTGGCACAAAGGTCGGCCGGGTCTGCGCCGGCGCTGGCGGCTCGCGCCACGGCGGTTTTCAGGCCGGCAAAACTCATATCGAGGCCAGGTTTGTTCAGGAGGGGGCGCGGCAAATCGATAGCGTCGGGGTCGCCGTTTGCGGCTGTGCGCTCGACCGCGGGTCCTCCCGGAAAGCCAAGACCGAGCAGTTTCGCCGTTTTATCGAATGCCTCACCGGCCGCGTCATCAATCGTCGTGCCGAGGCGTTTGTATTTGCCAACACCGGTCACGGCGAGAAACTGACAGTGTCCACCGCTGACCAGAAGGAGAAGATAGGGAAACGGACACCTTGCCGTCAGCCGGGGCGACAGCGCATGACCTTCCAAGTGATTGATCGGTAGGAAGGGAACACCGGTCGCCTGGGCAATGGCCTTTCCCGTCATCATGCCCACAAGCACGCCGCCGATCAGCCCGGGTCCGCTCGTTGCCGCCACGCCATCAAGCGCTTTGAAGCCAAGGCCGGTATCAGACATGACCTTTGCAACGCTTAGATCGGCGAGATCAGCATGGGCGCGTGCTGCGATTTCGGGGACGACACCCCCATAGGGTGCATGGGCCTCGGTCTGGCTGCGCACGGTTTCACCCAGCACGGTCGCCTTGCCGGCCTCCAATCTTACGATTGCGGCTGCGGTTTCGTCGCAGCTGGTTTCGATGCCGAGAACGGTGACGCTAACCATCGACGACCAGAACAATTTTACCGGAATGGCCGCCGGCCGCCATTTTCTGATGGGCGGCTTCGGCGTCGGCGAGGGCGAATGGGCTGTCTACAACGGGTTTAATTCGGCCAGCTTCCAGGTGTCCCCAAAATTGGCGCTCGACTGCGTCGCGGATGTCTCGTTTTTCTACGGCCGTGCGGGCCCTGAGCGTGGTGCCGGTGAGGATCGCCCGTTTCAGCATTAGGCGCATCAGGTTCAACGTGACCTCAGAGCCTTCTTGGTAGGCGATATTACAGATACGCCCATTCATCTTGATAATCTCGAGGTGCTTGGCGACATAGGCGCCACCAACCATATCGAGCACCACATCCACACCGCCTTTTGACGCGGCCATGGCGGCGAAGTCCTCTTCGCGATAATTCACGGCCACATCGGCGCCGAGCGCGGTGACCAATGCACATTTCTCGGCGTTGCCCGCCGTCGCGATGACCAATCCGGCACCGGCCAGTTTCGCCATTTGGATGGCCATGACGCCAATCCCGCTGGTGCCGCCCTGGCACAGGAACGCTTCGCCTTCGGCCAGTCCACACCGCAGGAACACGTTTGCGTAAACCGTCATCATCGCCTCTGCGAGGCAGGCGCCCTGTATAAAGTCCAAATCGCCAGGAAGCGGCAACACGCTGCCTGCATCCACCGCAACAGCCTCGGCATATCCGCCGCCAGCGAGCAGGGCGCACACCCGGTCGCCGGCCTTCCAACGGGTTACGCCGTGTCCAACTTCAGCAATGATGCCGGCACATTCTAATCCCATCGTTTGCGGGGCGCCTGGGGGTGGTGGGTACAGTCCGCGACGCTGTAGGAGGTCAGCGCGGTTCAGTCCCGCGGCTTTAATGTCAATCACGACCTCCCCTGATTGCGGGGCCGGGCGCTCCAATCGCTCCAGGCTGAGGGGCGTATCCGGGGTGGTCGCGATCGCTTTCATCATCTCGGCCATGGGGTGTCCTTTGGGCTAGGGAATCGTCTTCACATGCGTTGCGCGCGACAGCCAGATAAGCTCTAATGTGAAAAACAAGAAATCGTAATGGAGGAGAGCATGGATGATCTAGAACCGATCCGGTCCACACGTCCGACCCCTCTTGAAGAGATGTCTGTCGACGAGCTGAAGGTGCGTATCGCTGCCTTGGAAGCTGAAATTGGTGCGTGCCAGGCGGAAATAACAAAGAAAGAGACCCACAGGAGTGATGCGGATGCTCTGTTTGGTGGCAACGGTTAACGACTGTGAAACGGGCACGCAAATAGCATAGCGGGCTGTGTGCCGGGTTTAGAGGGAAGTACCATGGGAGAGCGTGTCGTGGAGGATGGGTCCAAGGGGCCCTTGCCGGATTTCACAGGTGGCAAGCTCTTCGACCGCGTTTTCACCCAGGGGATGGCCCTTGTCGAGGAGGCTGCAGCCTATCTTGATGGCCCTGGCCGAACAGATTCGAAACAGTTGCCGCGGGAAGCTGGGTTGACCTACGCGTCCTGGAGCATGGAATTAACGACGCGGCTGATGCAGGCGGCAAGCTGGCTTGTGATGCAAAAAGCGGTACGCGACGGCGACATGCAGCCCGAAGAGGCCATGGCGTCCAAGTATCGCATGGTGCGTGAGGCACCCGCGCTCGATGCCACGGCCCAGCTAGACTCGGGATTGCCCAGCACGTTCTTGCGCCTGGTGGCCGAGAGCGAGGCCCTTTTTGACCGCATCTGCCGTATTGATGCCGAGGTTTATGGTGGCGAGGTGCAAACCGAAAGCCCCGTCAACGCCCAGATTGAACGTTTGAAAGCCGCTGCTGAAACGGGCGCTTTCGATCCGCTGCAAGTATGGCGGAAAGTGCGCTAGGACGCGGCTGTCTCATTGTTTCTGAAAGCCCCGGGCGTTTGACCCGTTTCGGCTTTGAAAGCCCGGTTGAACGGACCGATTGACCCAAATCCCACATCAAGTGCGACCGTCAGGATCGGCATGCGCTGTGTGGCTGGGTCTGACAGGACGTCTTTTGCGGCCTCAATCCTGTAGTGATTGATCATCTGGTTGAAGTTGCGAAAGCCGAGCGCGCCCGTGATACACTGGCTGACCTTATAATCCTGCTCCCCAAGCCGTTTTGCCAGGTCTGACAGTTTGAGATCCGGTTCCAGGAAAAAGCGCTCCTCGCCAAGCGTGACGCGAATTTTGTCCGCAAGGCGCACATCGTCTTTAGATAGGGCGCCGACCTGACGACGCTTGCGCGGCGCCTTCGGTAAGGGGTTACGCCGCCTGTAAGCCCAGGCAAGACCGCCCACGTGCAAGGCTGCCAGGGCGCATATGATCTTGATCGTGAGACTGGACCGGTCCGCCCAAGACCCTTCCGCAGCGGCACGCAGCCAAATGACAGATACTGTGAGAAGCAGCCCATATCCAAGGGCATACACCAGTCGAAAGACTTTCTCACGGTGTGGAAGCCCGGCCCGGAATCCCAGAAAGGCCTCCAGGAATGCAAGAAGCAGGACAGCGGAACTCACCAGACCGTGCACGCTCTTTGACATGCCCAAACCCGTCGACACCGCACTAGAGCTATTGCCGGCGAATGAGAACACCTCAAGCACGCCGCCCGTTACAACCAAAACGGCGACCACGAAGAGCGGCCACACCTCTTCTCCGGCGTCCGAACGAAACAAGGCGCGTGCAAAAAGCCAGGAAAAGCCACAGCTGGCCGTGCCCAAGACGCTGAGCAAGACGGTTAGCGGGCTTAGCGGAACGGCGCTGGAGAGTATGAAACTGGTCAACGACACGAGGGCCAACAGCGCAAAGACGTCAAGCGGACTGCTGCGGATGAGCCGGGTGAGGCTTTGGGTCCGTACGGGCCCGTGTGCGCTATCGTCAATCACATCATTAGTCCGGTCATCGAAACCCTGGTGCCCGGCCCCTTATCCCAGGGCGCTATCGCTAAAATAGCTTGTCGATTTCCAAATCGGCAAGACGAAACATCTGTTTGTGAGCTTTCCTTTCCGCATCTGCACAGCCCCACCTTCGGAAAGGAAGCCAATGTCCACTGCCTTCATCGCTGACGCAACGGAATTTACTCCCCAACGCGATCTCTTGAAATGGTCTGGCCTCGCTTGGTTTACCGTCGCCGCTATCGGCCAATTGGCCTTCATCGCCTTCATCGCCGTGTTCTATGGGGTCAGCATTTTCACCGGTGATTTTGCTGCCTGGAATGAAAAGCCATTGATTGAGGGGCACGTGGAAGGCGATAGCACAGGCAATACTATGTTTGCGGCCCACGTCTTGATCGCCGCCGTGATGACCCTGTCGGGGCTCATGCAACTGGTTCCAGGAATTCGTGCACGTGCGCCGTTGTTCCACAGGATATCTGGTCGGACATTTATCTCCACAGCGATTCTGCTCGCCTTTGGGGGGCTTTGGCTGGTTTGGGTGCGTGGCACATACCTGTCTTTGGTCGGCGCCGTATCGGGAACGCTGAATGCGCTGCTGATCATCGGTTTCGCCGCTGCGGCGCTCTTCTTCGCGATCAATCGGCAGATAGATCAGCACAAGCGCTGGGCCCTGCGCCTCTTTATGGTGGCCAACGGCGTCTGGTTCCTGCGCGTTGGCATGATGGCCTGGATGATGCTGGCCGGGGGCCCTTTGGGTATGAATCGGACCATGTCCGGTCCAGCCGATGTCGTCCTTCTTTTTGGATGCTATTTGATTCCGGTTGCTGTCCTGCAGCTCTATTTCATGGCTCAGGATTCGGCGTCAGAATGGAGAAAACACGCTGTATCGGGTGTGGTCTTTGCGTCGACCGGGGTTATGGCACTGGGTATTTTTGGAACAGTGGCGTTCATGTGGGGCCCGTATTGGTGATTTGGCCAGCGGTTCCTGGCGAGCGGTGTATGCATTCAGTGCGCGTCGGTCCTGGTTCAACTTATGGTCAGGATGAAGCTGCAATCTCCCTAAAGCTGTAGTATTCTGGTGTTCGGGAGTACGAACACCATGAAGAAACTCGCAGTGGCCATGATCCACGGTATTGGAAGCCAAGGCCCGAAACGACCAGCTGATAGTTCCGACGCAACCTATTCCAAAGCCCTTCAGAAGAAGCTGAAGTCCGAGTTGGGTGCAGCCCGATTTGGCCACATCGCTGTGCGTGAGATTTTCTGGTCCGACATCCTTCAAGGCCGTCAGGAGACTTATCTGGCATCGATAAAACGGCGGACTCGATACGATGACTTGCGTGCTTTTGTGCTTTGTAATTTGTCGGATGCATCGGCCTATCGAATGAACGCGGCCGATGCGCGCGACGACACCTATGGGCGTATCCACCGGCGTGTGCGGGACGTCATTGCTGAACTGGAATCGGACTGTACGCCAGATGCACCCCTTGTGGTCATGGCGCAC
>JBCCTK010000037.1:0-22568 GCA_039198685.1 Pseudomonadota bacterium
CGCTGTTACGCAAACTGGTATCATATAACGCACCGAGGCGCCGCAGTGTTTTCGCGCGAAACAGTGGTTTGAGATACCCCAAATTCTCTCCAAACAACCCTTCCGTGGCCGGGTCGAGATAGTCTGCCAGCGTGATGACTTTCGGCTGATCCAAAGCGTCAATGGACAGGAACGGCGCACCTTGACTTCCGGGCGCGCCAAGTGTGTCCACGCGGTTCATATTGTCCGCCACAATGTCGGCACCGGTCTCATCTGCAAAGGCAGAGAGCCTTGAAAGCCTTCCAGGCTCGAGGCTGTCATCACTGTCCACCACAGCAATATATCGACCCGTGGCTCGCTCAATGGCCCAGTTGCGCGCGACAGACGGCCCACCATTGTGGTCCAGCCGCTCGACCTTCAGCCTCGGATCGTTTTGACCGGCCTCCAAAGCCGTATTGGTCGTCGCATCGCTTGATGCATCATCAACCACGATAAGCTCAAGGCTTACACCATCCTGCGCCAGCACAGACTGGATGGCAGGCGCAATAAAATCAGCAGCATGCCATGCTGCCATAATCACTGAAACATCGGGCTGCTTCGTCATTCCGCACTCGCAAGGCCGGCAATCGGTTCCCGACCCAGGGGTGGTTCGGAGGCTGAATAGTTTTCATAACCGGCTTGTTGGCGGGCGTTTCGCACATAGTCCGATCGGACCAGACTCGAGATTGCAGAGACATAGAACAATGTCACCGCCGTATCGAATACCACGTAAAGCCAGCTTTCGGTGAAGGTCGAAACGAAGACAATGCCCGTCACCAGGAGAAAGAAACTGCGGGCAATTGTTTGGCTTGCAAACCAAGCCATCGCGGTCCGCCAAAGGCACCACCCGACCATGGCGTAGCAAAGCACCAGACCGAGATAGCCAAAGTGAATCTGCATTTCCAGATAGGAATTGTGGAACGAGAACTTGGTCCCGGCCTCTTTGTGGGACAATTCAAGCAAGGTCGCAGCATCACCACTGTTCCAAAGCCAGAAGCCTTCCGCACCTGTACCGAGCCAGGGTTTTTCACGCGTGATCCGGTCGGCCGCATCCCAAAGCATGGTGCGGCCGGTCAACGTTGTGTCTTTGCCCACTGACTCGAGAAAATCTGCATAGAGCCGGTCGCCAATATTGGCGACGATGTAAGCCAGAAACAGAACCCCGAAAAGCAATAGGACCATAAAAGCCGAGCGCAGGTGTCGAATGGCAGAGAAACGGCTCCAGAATAGCCAGATCGTCACCATTGCGAGGATCGAACCCGACGCGAAAACCAGGGACGTCGCAGACTGGGCGATGATCACATAGACATAGGTGATGGGTATGACCGGGAATGCGAGCAGGCGCAGCCAAGGAAACTCGTATTTATTGAAGGCAACAGCCATGGCCGCAAGCATCACACAGACCATTCGCACTGCGAATATGTTCTTCTCACCCCAAGGTCCATTATTGCCGAAGTGCCCCATTTCAGGCGCCACCATGATAACAGCATAAAGACCTGCCAGGAAGAGTGATCTGGCAATTTCATGCGGCGCAAACCGGGCTGCCACATACACTGCAACCACTAAGCCGAGGGTCATCATGATCCCAAACTTCAGGGCCTGGGCCGGCATCGGCGACCAGCCCCAAGACAACATAGCCACGACGGGAATGGCAAAGATGAGCCATGACCGAAACATCAATGGCACAGTAACACGGCGGTTCAATACGAAAGCTACGCTCCAATACAGCGCCAGCGGATAGAGCACGAGCTCTGCGTTGGGCCGCATGATGAACGTATAATAAAACCATAGAGCCAGGAGCAGTTGCTCCCAGATCGGAGCACGCAGCAGGGCTTCTCCCTGGCCAGATCGTGTCATTGCAGCAGGCTCAGGCGACGGGTAGGCAGGCATAGCATATGCGGTGTTCATCTGCATACCTCCTGCCGAAGGGCAGAGCGCACCAAACGGGCCATCTCACCGCGCGGCTCGACAAAAACGTTCTTTGGTTGGGCCAGGAGCCGTTCACGAGCGGTCGCCAGCGGTTCCGGAGACTCAATGAGGTCTTTGACCAGGTCGGGCAATGATCGGCCAAGCGGTTCGTCTATCAGCAATCCCGTCTGATGCGCTTTGATCCATGCTGCAGTCTGTGTTCCCGAAGGGGCGATTGGTGGAACGCCAAAGTACCCACCTTCATAAAGGCGGTTTGGCAGGAGCCATTCGGAGTTCGCCCCAGCTTCCATGAAGTCGCCAGCCCAAACTGCATCCAGGGGCGCATAGATCTCGGCCAAGTCGTCGGGCGCCTGATAGCGACCATGGAAATTCACATTATCGCGCGTCTCTACTTCTGGCTCAAACACTTCAATTTCGCGCCGCGCGGGGACCCCATGGAGATGAACCTCCACGGCCGGGCCAAATTGATCCGCCAGCGACAATAAGAGATGAAAGCTACGCTTGCACCGCAAATTGCCAATCCACCCAAGTTTGAAAGGTCCTTCCACACGCGATCCTGCCAGCACGGGCCGAGGCCCGAAATCACTTGCCGCGGGTAGTCGGTTTTCCATGAGATCGGCGCCATAATGTCCGCCATGGTGAACCTCAAAGTGGTTTTCCAGAAAGCCCGGGGAACTGACCCAAACCCGGGCACACCGTTTGATAAGCGCGCGCTCCAAGCGCCGCATCACCTTTCCGACACTGTCCGTGCGCGTCAACATACGATGCACGTCTAAACACTCGTAGATAACAGGCGTACCCAAGCGGGCCCTGCGCTTGGCTTCAAATGCCATACCCAGCATGTCGAGATTTCGGGCGATGACCAAATCAGCCGCCATAAAAGCGGGGTTCTGCGCAATGGCTTTGGCGCCTGCAAAGATAGACTTCACCCTTTGGCCAAATGCACCATCCCGGGTCTCCCCCAAATCCACGTGCTGCCAGAACAAATCTTTTGGTACCCGCCTGTGCGGCATGAAACCTGTAACGGTCAAACCGTCATCCAAAAGCGCTCTGACCCGCCTGCGAACGGCTGCATCACTGGCATCGTGTCCGAGGTATGCAATGCGCGGCGCACCGAGCGCGCGGTCGATTCGTTCTTGGCCAGTTTGAGCCTGCCAATCCGCCACAGGGCCAGCAAAGGTTGCACCACTGCTCGACACAAGGCCTCCTAATCGCCCAATTCAACGGGCGGAAGATCGAAGGAATAGCTATCGCTACATTGAGGCGCCTCATCGCCAGTCGGAACAAAAGACGCACAGTAGTAGCCAGAAGTCGATCCACTTTGGAACGTCGGGCGCCCATGCCAGGCATATTGGCGCTCTGAGCCCGTCCAAAGGTTCATGATGAGCCTACCTGGAGTTTGCGGAATCGGATGATCCTCATCCCTCGCCGTAAATACGAGCTGATCGCCGACATACCATCGAATCTCTTTGGGCTCCCATTCAAATGCGTAAAGCTGGAACTCTTCTGCCGCATCATAGGGAAGCTTGATGTACGTTGAGCCCGCCATGCGACCGTCTGTGAAGTAATTGATATGGAGTTCTTCGGTGCGGTGCCCGAGGAACTCGATATCGATCTCATCATGAGGGTCCCCGTTCTGGGACGGGCCGGTATGGGTGAAGATCGATGAAACCAGTCCTGAACCTGGCGCCGCGCGCATGACCACTTCGTAGCGGCCATAGTGATAACGTCCCCGACGCTGGTACTCAGCACCCGTATTTGGCTGCAGTTCTTTCGGCTCGCGGAGCATGAGCATTTCAATCCCATCCTCATTGAAGATGATATGGTCCGCTTCCCATCCGGTCCGCTGGGTACTGTCCACGTACACGAAGTCTGCCTTGAACCACTTGCCGTCATGACCGTCAGCGAAAATCTTCTTGAACGCCGGTTCCAAGTCGTAGCCGCGCGCCGCTTCCGTTGGGGTATGCGCCGCAGTCACAGGTGCAGCCTCGCGCTCTATCGGGGACTGTACGCTGCGGGCATGGTGCTGTGCATCGCGCCGGGCGTCCTCAGCCGCGGAACTGCAGGCGCCAGCCCCCAGAAAGGCCAGTACGACTAAAATGGAAATTGGCTTCGACACGACCGTGGTCTCCTCCTGGCGTCGCCGCGACGGTCCTAACCGGACCCCTCCGCATAATATTTGCTGTAAGCTTTGTAGCTGGCCGAGGTGGTGCCCAAGAATCGCTTCTTACGCAGATCAACAAAGGTCAGGGCAACACCCGCGATGGAAGCACTAAACTGCTCCAGTACACCCAGCGTCTGTTGTAGCGCCTGGCGGGATGTTGAGCGCCACTTCGCGACGACGATCACCTGATCCACTTTCGAAACAATCACGCGGGACTCCGCCATCAACAGGATCGGACCGGTGTCGATCACGATCAGGTCATAGACCGTCTCAAGACGTTGCAACAGCGCATCGAAGGCGCGCGAGCCAAATACATCGCGCGGAGTATTGCGGGTCGATGTCAGCGGCAAGATATGCATCCCGGTCGCTTCATCCACATGCATTGCATCATCCAGGGCAACCTCTCCGAACAAGTGCTCAATCAGACCGGCTTCGGGTTCAAGCCGGGCCGCTTCGGTCAGCTGGCGGCGGCGGAAATCACCGTCAATGATCAAGGTCTTAGAGCCCGAAAGTGCTGAAAGGCGCCCAAGACTGTAGGTTGTCATGGTCTTACCCTCATTGGGTAAAGACGAGCAGATCGCCACGGTCTTTGCCGGATTGTCGAGGTCGGCGAAAACGATGGACGCGCGAATGTTTCGAATACTCTCTGAATAGGCCGAGAGTGGATTCTCAATTGCGTAGTCGCCAGGGTTTTTCCGACCACGGCCCATTAGAAGTGGAACCGCACCGATCGCGGGCACACCGAACGAGCGCTCAAGCTCATCGCCCGTTGAAAAGTGGTTTTCGCGCAGTTCACCCAGAAGGATCATGCCACCGGCCGCAACACCCCCGAAGAGGAAACCCAAGATCATATTGATTGCCACCCTTGGCGATGACGGATTACGCGGCGTAGCCGCTTTGGTCAGCACCCTCGCATCGGCCTGTGCAAGATCGCTGGCTTCCGTGTTCAGTTTGAACCGCTCTAGAAAGTCTTCATACAGCGTGCGGCTGGCTTCGGCCTCTCGATCGAGTTCGCGCAGGCGAACACTGTCTGAATTGTTTCGCGACAGCGTGGCGCGAAGCTGGCTCAGTTGGCCATTCGTGGTCCGCAGATTAGCCTGCGCAATGCTCACTTCGCTTTCCAGATTCGAGACCACCCGGTTGACCGCCGTTTCGATCTGCGCGCGGACGTCAGCAAGTTCATTGTTCACAGCAACCCGTTCAGGGTGCATCGGCCCATAACGTGTGGCCAGGTCGGCCACCCTGCGCTGAATGTCAGCTTGCTGGTTGCGAAGGTTGCCGATCTCAGCCGACCCGAGCACTTCAGCAATGGCCTCGGCGCCTTGGCCGGAATCAAGCCGTGCACGAACATTGTTAAGGCGTGCTTCGGCTTCACGCAGAACACTCTGTTGGTCGAGTTGGCGTGTCTGAAGATTCGAAATCTGCTGTTCTGTCAGCGTTGAGCCCTGGGCCGACAGCATGTCCCTCTCAGATTCGAATTCCGCAACAGCAATTTCCTTGGCATTCACCTCGGCACGTAGGTCATCGAGGCTTTCACTCAGCCACTCGGTTTGAACGCGGGCGGAGTCAAGTTTTGCTTCAAGCTGTTCGACAATGTATTGCTCAGCAACACCATTAGCGATCGTTGAGGCGAGGTCAGGGTTTTTGCTGTAAGCGCGGATGTCGATGATGTAGGTCGGTCCCAAGCGATTTACCGAGATTGCGTATTGGAGCATCCGCGTCGCATAGCGGTGGATCGCAGCCTGCTCTTGCTCTGGGGTCATAACAGGCCCCTCGTCTTCCTCTTCACCACCGCCTATGCCGACAGCACCCAGGACCGTATCTTTCAAATTGTTCACCATGGCGCGCATGCCCGATGGTTCTTGTAGAGTGTAGTTAAACTCTTCGTATTGGGTAAGGTCGAGCTTATCGACCACTTTCGAGAGCATTGATTCCGATTGGATCACTTCGAGCTCGGTATCGATTATAGCCGTGTTCGGCGCGAGACCCGCGAACATGCTCCCCAAATCAATGCCATCTCCCTGGCGGGTATCCAACATGAGACGGGTTTGGGTCTGGTAAATCGGGGTCTGCTGGAGAGTGTAGACCACCATCCCGGAGAACACGATGATGAAGGTAGTCAGAGCCAACCAGAATCGTTTCTGGACCGCCGTGAAAACCGCTTTCACATCCAGCAGGTTGTCCTGACCAGGAAGCATTGCTGCATTGCGCCCCACAAGAGGCATGGAGCGCGGCATGGCGAAACGCGTCTGTTTGTTCACGTTCTAATACTCCCTGGGAGGGTCACTCTGGCTAGGGTTCAAGGGAAAAGGCGCACGGCAACGCCAAAAATGTTCTGCTCGAAGTCATTGCCGACAAAGTTGCTGTTACGATCAAACCGTTCGTAATAGCCATCGACATGGATGCGTTTGTTCAGCTTGTAGGTTGCGCCCAGACGGGCATCAAAGATATCATCTTCCCGGTCGCTTGAGCCGAACTCGCGATTCCCGAAACCGGCTTCACCAAAGAGCAGAACGTTGCGGTAAAGCTCATGGTCCACGCGGGCTCCGAAGTCTTGTGCCGTTGCCGAAGCTGCCGCAACAAGGCCTGCATCAGTTGCCCGGCGAGAGGCATTGAAGGTGAGTGTGGTCAAACGGGTTGGAAACCATTGGACATTGGCATCCAACGACAGCCCGTCAGTATCGGCGAGAAGCTCTGAGTCAGTCTCATCTTCAAAGAAACCGATGGCAACGTCACCGCGCAGCAAAACGGGGAGTTCGAAGTTCATACCCAATTGGGCCGCGTAACCTTCCGTATCACGACTCGCGAGTACACCATTGACCAAGATCTCATTGTCATAGTCGCGCTGATTGAGCTCACCCTGCACAAAAACAGCGATATCCGGGGAAACCGCATAAGCCGCACGCGCGCGTACAAATTGGGCTTGATAATCGCGCTCGGAAAGATCGAACGTCCCGCCAGCGTCGAGCGGCACGTCATCATAGCTGAAATCTGTAAACTGATAATTCGCACGCAAGCGTAATCGATCGCGGGTGAAGCGCGCTTGTGCCCGGGCTCCTGCCGTCTGGAAACTGATGGGTTCAGCAAAGACGGCTGCGTTGTTTGCATCCCGGCGTCCCTCAACTTCATCGGAACCGAAAACCGCACCACCAACGTCAAAGCTGCGTGTCACATCGAGACGCCCACGCAATTCACCGCGCACATTGGTTGCGCTCTCGGAGTCGAGGTCTGTAAACTCGCGATGCTCTAACTGGACACGTCCGCCAAATTCATGACGCGCCAGATCTGTGCGCACATCGATGGTTGGGGCAATGCGAAGGATCAGATCCTCGCTGGTTTCAGCGAGGCTGACCGCATCATCGGCCGCAAAAACATTGTCATTGTACTCAGCACCCAGTGCGAGTTCCGAATTGACGATCAAGCCACCAAGGCGAACGGACTCTTGGTCAAACGCCTCCTGATAACGGTCCTGAACTGCCTCATAACGGTCACGCTGGAAGAACTCTGACTGGTTTTGCTGCCCGTGAGCCGCTGCAAAGGCCGTTGCCGCGACAGCACCACCGACAAGGCCGATGAGTTTGGTCGATTTCATGTGTCGATCCCCTCGTAAGGACGTCGCGGCGCACATGGGATGGCCCGACAGCTTCTAGTGATCCGGGGAGCGTTCAATTCGCATGCCACCCGGCGCGTGCCATCCATCCCTAGCTTCAAAGGCCTTTCGCAAAGGAAAGAGTCAAGCGAATCCGAACATAGAAACGCTCTTTACTCTGAAATTTCAGGCAGAAATGAACAAGCGTCTGAGTTTTCGCCTATAATAGTAATAAATTGGAGAACAACTCGCCTAATAGGAGAAATATTTCTGACGGCTTTGTTTACCTTTTAAAACGCGAAACCCCCGCCAGGCAGTCGCCTGACGGGGGTTTTGGTCAACAGTATCAGGGATTTAGAAGATACGTTCACCAATACGGATCGTGTCTCCCGGCTGGATCTGCGTGGTGGTCGTCAGCGCCACCTTGCGCTCTTCATTATCCCCCGCGCTACGGATGAACACATCGCGGCGGTTGGCGCGATAGGTGAAGCCCCCGGCAGCGGCGACCGCGTTCATCACGGTGAGGCCAGACGCGTACGGGTACTGATCGGGACGGTTGACTTCACCGAGTATGAAGAATGGCCGATAATTGGTGACTTCTGCACTGACCTGAGGGTTTACCAGAAATCCGCCTCTCAACTGGTCTTCGATGCTCGACTGGAACTCAGGCAAGGTCATTCCTGCGACTTGCACGCTGCCAATCAGCGGCATGGAAATCGCCCCAGTCCCATCAACCTGGAAATCACCGGAAAGTTCCGGCTCACCGAACACGGTCACTCTCAGATCGTCGCCATTACCAAGTCGATAGGCCTGCGTCACTTGCTGCGCGGATGTCGCATCGTTGGACCCAACGGGGGGTCCAGCGGGTACTGTACCAGATTGGCAAGCCACCAGGAGGCCAAGACCGAACAGCGCACCCAGGAGGCGCCGCGGAATCGTAAGGAGGTGTGTCATGGTCAAAGCCCTTTTGAGTGCTTAAGTCGTTAGGAATGAAACACGATTGCCAACCAGGCAAGCCGCAGAAAGTTTGCCCGTCAGATAAGCCCCTGTGTCGACGCCAATCCTTCGGAAATCGTGATGGGGCACGGAAATTGGGGTGTGACCATGCACAACAACCCGATCAAACGCCCCCTCGTCCTTCAAGAACTCCTCCCGGATCCAGAGTATGTCTTTTTCTGTTTGGTTTTCCAGCGGCTGGCCCGGTCTCAGGCCCGCATGGACAAAGACATAGTCGCCGAGGGTGGCATAGAGGCTGAGTGAACTGAGGAATGACCTGTGCTGGCTGGGCAGGGCATCGTTCAGCCGGCTGCAGACAGCATCCCACTCCCCAGATTGGGTCTTAGCCCGGGGCGGTTGGATCCCATACGACATGAGAGTTTCTGCGCCGCCAAACCGGGCCCATTGAGGGCCGAATGTGCTGTCAGACAGAAACGTCTCAAACGCCGCCTCATGATTTCCCTTAAGGAAATATGTCTCATATTGATCCAGTGCGTCGCTTAACAGGAAATCGATAACGTCCTTGGATTGAAAACCGCGATCCACATAATCACCGAGAAAAATCAGAACGACACGGGTTTCGTCGCCGGCGGCAACATCCTCATGGATCAACTCCATGAGTTTGTAGAGCAGGTCAGCCCGCCCATGAATGTCACCGATCGCATAGACGCGAGTATCCTGGGGCACAAACGTCTCACGGGGCGGACGCACGACGGGAGAATTTCGCTGGCTGGAACCGGTCAAAGGCGGTGGGCGATTGCGGGGTCGTTCAGGCCGGGTTTGGGCATCGAGCTCAACGAGGAAATCACGCAACTGGTCAAAGGTCGCGTAATAGCTGGACTTGGCATTGTGCCAGCCCGCTTCACTCCATTGCCTGACCTTATAATACGCCGACTTGATCACCAAAGCGCCTTTCTTTTGCGCAGTCTATTCCAACCCTAAGTGCTGCGGTAGCCTTACAACACCGTAATGGTCACACCCGCGACCCTGTGCCCTGCCCTGTCCTACGCAATTCTCTGCCGCTCCTTGCTAGCACCGCGCCGCCCGCGCCTAATGTGCTCGCCAACATGACCCAAAAGATCGGCAACAACTTTCGGCGGTGCAAGGAAAGCGCCCAGAGCGTCGAATGGGTCCCGCTTATGTTTGGCCTCTATTAAGCGGACCCACGCCCAACGCGTATGGGCTCCAAGTACGTGCTCCTTCAGTAGGGAGCGCGCTGCGTCAGAGATACCAGGGCTGTGATACAAGGTTCGCGATGCAGACCAAAACGCTCTTAAATCATCTGCACGGTGGCGTTTTGAGAGCGATCCTGGCGTATTGAACGCATAGTATCCCCGGGGGTCGACCATGCCAAACGACACCCCTTCGACGAGGGCACGGCCATAAAGATCGAAATCCTCACCCAGGCGCATGCCTTCATCATACCGGAGATCCAGTGCGCAAAGCGTATCACGGCGCATGATAGGCTTGATGTAACCAAGCTCGCGACCAGCTCCGCTGTAGGCTGGCATGTTCTCGCGAACAAACATTGCCAGATCCAGCTTTATCTCGCCGAAATCAGTATCTGACCAATGTCGCGTGGCAGCTTCGATCCGGGACCAATCGGTGACGTGTAGAAGATCGTCGGCGACAAAGTCCCAATTATGCGCGTCCGCCAAGGTCAGCATGGACTCCAACCGACCCGACGACATTCGGTCATCGGCATCAAGAAGCGCCACAAACTCGGTGTCTGCAGCCGCAATGGCTCTATTGCGCGCCGCAGCAGGGCCTTGATTAACGGACTGCTCGAGTATCGAGACACAATCATACCCTCGAGCCGCAGCGCGCGCCGCCGCCACCGTTCCATCCCCGGATGCGTCATCAACGACGATCACTTTGCATGGGATCGTCTGTTCCAAAGCGCTTGCAATGGCATCGCCAATCATCTCAGCGCTGCGATAGACTGGTATAATGACGCTGATGCGTTCCGTCACGGGACAGGCTCCCTGTGTTCCCCCGGGTAACCACCGGTATTGCAGCAGAAACTTGCAAGCTTCGCACCGTATTTCGCGTACCGGGCGAAAAGACTATCGCTTTGCTTTCTTTCCAGAAACTATAACCTTCAATTGACGCGTCCTGTCATGGCAGAGTTTTCGCATTGGGACGATGCGAATGGCAGTCCGTGCTTGTGACGAGCTGCACAACGGCTTTTCGGGGATACACCATGGATACTGCCACACTCGCCAACGACACGAAGTTGACGGTCGTTGTCCCGACTTTCAATGAAAGTAAGAATGTTGCCGAAATGGTACGGCGACTGAATGTCACTTTGGCACACATTCCGTGGGAGGTGATTTTCGTCGATGACGCCTCGCCCGACGGCACGGCCGATGTGGTTCGCTCCATGGCGCGCGAGGACCACCGCGTGCGTCTCATTTCGCGACACAATCGCCGCGGCCTAGCCTCGGCGGTGGTTGAAGGGGCACTGGCAGCAGCCGCTGACATTGTAGCGGTTATGGATGGTGATCTACAACACGATGAAAGTGTTTTGCCGGGCATGTATCAGAAGGTCCGCGACGGAGAGGCAGACGTGGTGTCTGCTAGCCGCTTCCTGACCGAGGACGGCGCGGACGGACTTTCGTCACAGACGCGCGTGGCCATTTCGAATAATGGCATCAAACTGTCGAACTGGGTGTTCGGCCTGGACATGTCTGACCCACTCACTGGATTCTTCGTGCTGCGCCGGGACGTTGTCCGCCGCGCGCTGCCTGACCTTTCCGAGCTTGGCTTCAAAGTGTTGATGGACATCGTGATCTCTGCCCAACCTCGTCCAAAAGTGGCGGAAGTGCCTTTCAAGTTTCGCGAGCGTATCCATGGCGAGTCCAAACTCGACAACAAGGTGATGTATGAGTTCTTCCTCTTCTTTATCGAGAAGAAGATCTCCACCATCTTACCGCTTCCCGCACGCTTTCTGTCGTTCGCGTTTATCAACTCGGTCGGAATTTTGGTTCACTTGGCCGTCCTGTTCCCCCTTTTGATTGTCTTGGGCGAAGGCAGCTTCATCAATGCGCAGATCATCGCGACCATGGTGGCCATGGGCTTCAACTACACGGTCAATAACCTCGTGACCTATTCCGATCGCAAGCTGAAGGGTGTCAAATTCTACATTGGTTTCCTGCTGTTTGCCGCACTCTGCTCTGTAGGCGTTCTGGGCAATGTCGGCGTGGCTAATTTGCTGCACAGTGATTATCCGGGCATAGCGATCGCCATTCCGGCCATTGCCGGCGCGCTGATCACCGTGGTGTGGAATTACGTTGCCACGGGTGCTTTTGTCTGGGGCCGGACCAAGTTTCCCGGTCGCATCTTTGGGCGTCGCCGGAAAACAATAGAGGCCTGATGAAAAATAGCGTCCCCCCGGCACGCGCCTTGCTCTGAAACAGTGCAAATGCCGGGGTTGGTCCGGAATGGGAATTTTTCCCACCCAACTCGCCCCACGATGGAATCGCAATGACGCAGCCGGGGCCGGCTGTTACCGAAATGCTGCAGGTGCAGGCCATTTCGTATGTGGGCTCCGGGTCGCCGACACTTGATGCGGCGAGGGCCGTGGTGGGAGTTTGAAAGCATGTCGAGCCAGGACGCAAACCAGGGAAACGCGAGTGGTATCGTGGAGAAGGCCATGGCCTTTTATCGCGACAATGAAACGCTGGTGAAGTACGCACTGATCGGCGGCACGGCCAGCGCGATTGACGTTATCTTATTCTTCGTCCTGTTCAATTTCGTGTTTCCAGACACGGTCTCATTTCTCGGCTTGGAGATGTCCAAAGAATTGGCCTCCCACTCGATCGCGGTGCCAACATCTGTGATGTTCAGCTTCGTGGTCAATGCGCGCCACAACTTCAAAACCGAAGACCACGGCTTTCTACGCTTCATCAGTTTCTGCATCGTCTGTACCATTGGATACGCCGCTGGATTTGGCGTTATTGTTGCAGTGCAACAAGCCTTCGCGGACCCGGACCTTGGCGGCAATTTCGGCAAGCTCGCCTCGCTACCTGTGGTCTTCATCATCCAGTACGTCCTGAACTCGAAAATCACCTTTCGCCCTGCCACTCCGGCGACACCTTAAGCCCAAATCAGCAATCACAGACCTTCCCAGGGGACCAGTACAATGACCAAGCCTCGCATCGGTATTATCGGCGGCGGCCTCACCGGCCTCACCACAGCCTACGAGCTCACCAAACAAGATGTTGACGTGACCATCTTTGAGGCTGGCGACCGGCTCGGCGGCCTCGCTGCCGGGTACGACCTGGCCGGCAAGTATCGGATGGAGCAGGCCTACCACTTCCTCTACAAGACCGATGAGTTCATCCTGGCACTGACCGAAGAACTCGGCCTCTCCGACAAGCTGACCTACCACAAGTCCTCCGTCTCCACTTATTATGGCGACAAGCTTTACCCAATGGAAAGCCCCATCGACCTGATCCGATTCAGCCCCATCGGTTTCGTTGATCGTATTCGCGCCGGTGTGACTGTTCTGTGGCTGCAGCGCGAGCGCAACTGGCGCAAGCTTTCCAAGATGACCGCCCTGGATTGGCTGCGGAAGTACGCCGGCAAGGCCGTCACGGACGTGATTTGGGAACCGCTGCTGCGTGGCAAGTTCGACCGCTACTATGACAAAGTCACCATGTCCTGGCTTTGGGGTCGCGTGCTTCAGCGTGTGGACTCACGCGATGCCAAGCTCGGTGGAGAGGCCCTTGGCTACTTCAAAGGCGGTTTCAAAACGGTGATCGACGCGCTTGAAGTGCCCGTGCGCAAAGCGGGAACCGATGTCCAGTTCAACGCCTTTATCGATAAGCTTCACCACGATGCAGAAACCGGCGAAGTGGTCGTGACCCTGCGCAAAGGCGGAGAACAGCGCTTTGACCGTGTTCTGGCCACTGTGCCGTCCAATGTCCTGGCAAAGATGATTGCCGGGTATGAAGAGAAAGACCCGACCTATTTCGAGAAGATCCGCTCCGTGGATTATCTCGACGCTGCGGTCCTTTCTTTCGTGACACCGCAGAAAATCACCGACTATTACTGGCACAACGTCAACACGCCGAATTCGCCCTTCGTGGTCTTCTTGTCCTTCACAGCCCTGATCGGGACCGAGGATTTCGATGGCAACCACATCTATTATATCGGCGACTATATCCCGGCTGAGCACAAATACATGTCAATGCCGGCCGATGAGCTGAAAGCGTTCTGGTACGCCGAACTCCAGAAGATGTTCCCGGACTTCGACCCGGCCCAGATCATTGATGATGGCTTGTTCCGCATGCCGAACGCCCAGCACATTGTCGATATCGGCTTCGAGGAAGAAAAACTGGTGCCGCACGAGACCCCCTGCCCGGGTGTTCTGATGTGCAACTTCAGCCAGATCTACCCCATGGACAGAGGCACAAACTACGCCGTGCGCGATGGTGTGCGCATGTCCAAGATGCTGATGGACAGCCTGGCTTCCGGCACAGTGGACGTCACCACGCCAACCGTACCACCCCTCACAATGCCAGCGTCCGGACGTAAGGACGAGCCACTGCCCAAGGCGGCCGAGTAAGTCAGCCTGAAGCCAAATGGCCCCAAGCCAAGGACCAATACCATGACTGAGACGAGCAAAAACCCAAAGCCCGCCACAGCCGGGGCGACGGCTTCGCTGGCGCGTTTCAAGCTTCCCGGCTGGACAGTGAGCCTTTGGGAGTGGTTTCGGGGCTTGCCCGGCTGGTTCCAGAGCGGGGCCTATGCGGCGATTGTGGCGGGTTTCCTTGGCTTCATTTTCTTCCTTGGTTTCGTGTCTGGTGAACGGGCTGTAGGCCCGGCCTATCCACTGTTCGCCAAGGTGACTAACAAGCTGGACTGGATGTTCTTCCGCGGCGGTCCTGTGCCAAAACTGGACGCAACGATTTACAACTCAGCGCTCGTCCGACTGAATTCCACTGTCGGCATCGTGGACACGGGCCGTCCTGACACCGATCAAAATGCGCTTAGCCAAAATGGTGGAGGCCTCACAAGCTTCGGCGACGACCTCTTATTGTTGGCCTACAATGGCAAGATCTACGCGGCCACAAGCTCCGACGACATTCGCGATACGGGCCTGGCAGCACCTGATAATAATCGCGAAGACTATCAGGCGCTGCAGCAAAATCCCGACTTTGATCAGTACACCTTCCATCGCGGATACCTGCGCTATAACGATCTGATGTTCGTCGATGCGCCCAGCGGCAAAGCGCTGATCGCGTCCTACACAGAGTTCCACCCTGGCCAGGCCTGCTATACCAACACGCTGGCCAAACTTGCCCTTCCAGCCGGCACGACGGACATCGATGATATCGAAGCAACCGGGGAAGACTGGGATATCCTCTTCCGCACGGATCCGTGCATGACCTTCAAGGTGGAGCACCTGGCCATGGAAGGCCACATGGCAGGCGGGCGGATGGTGTTTGACGGCGAGCGCACGATCTACATGACAAGCGGGGACTTCCACCTGGATGGCATGCGCTCTTCTGGTCCCGGCATCGCCCAAGACCCAGACGCCATGTATGGCAAAACACTGCAAATCGACCTTGTGACAGGCGAAGGCGAGATCAACTCGACAGGTCACCGCAACGCACAGGGTATCGCGATGTCAGCTGAAGGCCAGCTTCTGATCGCTGAGCATGGACCGCGCGGCGGCGACGAGCTCAACATCATCGAACAAGGCCTGAATTATGGCTGGCCGTTGGAAAGCTACGGCACGACCTATCGCGGTACGCCCATACCGAACTCAATCTCATATGGCCGCCACACACAGTTCGAACCGCCGATCCATTCATGGATCCCGTCCGTGGCGATTTCGGGCATGACACGTGTGGAGGGCTTTGACCCAAGTTGGGATGGTGACCTGTTGGTCTCATCCCTGTCTGACCAGGCGCTATACCGCATCCGTTTGGAACACGACCGGGCGGTTTATTCTGAGCGAATAGAGATCGGCTCGCGCATTCGCTATGTTCACCAGCATACCAGTGGTGATATTGTTCTTTGGACTGATAATTCCGAGTTAATCTTTCTCTCGGCGCTCGAACGCGTCGACGAAGGGCTGAGATTCCAAACCTGGCTTGAAACCGCAGAGCTTCCTAACCGAGTCAAGGCCGACCTGAACACTGTCATGGATCGCTGCGTGGAGTGCCACTCCTTCCAGGTGGGCGACGATGAAAAGGCACCGGGCTCGAATAAAATCTTCGGCAAAGAAACCGCAACGACCCAGTATGCAGGTTATTCCGAGGGCCTGATGGACAAGAGTGGCCGCTGGACGCGGGAGAATCTGATCGCCTATCTGGATGATCCCCAAGGCTTTGCTCCCGGTTCTATCATGCCGGCTGCGAACATCGATGATCCACGGGTCGCTGAGGCATTGGTAGACTACCTGGAGTTCCTCGAGCGCCAATTCTAGGCGCTGGGGGGCCACGCCGGTGATGAATACCGCCCTTAACCCCCATGCAACTGTCTCCCATGAAGCACGTATGGACGTCCTCGACGGCATGCGGGGTTTTGCGGCGCTGGCCGTTGTCGCGTTTCACTTTTTTTCGCGCTGGGCGGAACCCCATTTCACGCCCACGCTCTACCACCATGGCGCTGCGCTCGCAGAGTTCTTCCCGATTCAGGTCGGTGGCGCTTTTGGCGTGCGATTGTTTTTCCTGATCTCTGGCTTCGTCATCATGATGACACTGGAACGCTCGACCGGCCTCATCGACTTTGCCGTAAGACGCGGCGCACGCCTCTGGCCGACCATGCTGGTCTGTGCAACCTTATCGACGTTGGTCATCAACGGGTCCGGCATTGCATATATTTATGAAAACGTAGCGCGCTATGAGGTTACGACAGTCGAATATTGGTCCTCCATCTTTTTCATTCCACCGGACCTGACCGCTGGAATCCTCGGCATCGAACAAGCAGACCGCCCGCGCTGGGTTGAAGGGGTTTACTGGACACTTTGGGCCGAAGTTCGCTTCTACGCCCTCATCGCCCTGGCCTACTGGCTGAGCCCGCGATGGGCATTTCTTTGGGTCTGGGCGAGCTTGCAGGGGGCTTCCACGGTGCTGGATATCGTCATTCAGGCAACCGGCGGCTTCAATGGTGGCACGGCCCTCGGCATGGCGCTTCAGCCAGACATACTCGCCTGGTTCACCCTAGGCCTGGTGGCGTGGAAAGTCCGCACGCTAGGCGCCCATCCCGCACTTGTCGTTGCGGCCATCGCGGCCATCATCGGCCTACTCGTCGGCCCGATGGTATCGGTTGCGGGCGGAACCGTTGGACTCACAGACAGGGTGCTACGGGAAGGTGTCCTAATGGTCGCCATTGCAACACCATTCCTGCTTTTCCTGCGCGGCAGTCGCCTTGTCGCGCCGCTGGCCTGGCAACCCTTGGTGATGGTCGGGCTGGCCTCCTATCCGCTCTATCTCTTCCATGAACGGCCCGGCATGGCCTATCTTCACTGGCTGAACTCCGCAGGCATTTCACCGTGGATCAGCGTGTTCGTCGCGATTGGCATTGCCATCGCGACAGCTATCCTTATCCACAAGCTCGTGGAAATGCCGGGCAAGACACTTCTGATAAAAAGCCTCATGCCCAGTGCAGACCGGCTACAATCGCGCGTGCCCGCCTTACAAATGGCCGCCAACCGAAGCTGAGACGCTGCGCAGAACTGCCGCGCGGCCGTTTGCGCCCCTGCCCTGCTCTGTACTAGCTCCATTTTGAGGTCGGAGGTGTAGCAATGAAGATTGCGATTGCAGGCGCGGGCATTGGTGGGCTGTCATCGGCGATCTTGCTTGCACGAGCAGGTCATACAGTTGAGCTGTTCGACCAATTCGATGTGCCGGACGCTGTAGGGTCGGGCCTTATGCTGCAACACACAGGGCTTGCTGTATTGTCAGCTCTTGGTTTGAAGTCGAAAGCGATTGCCCGCGGCGCACGGATCAACAGACTGTTTGGCAAGACGGTACCGTCTGGACGCACAGTCCTCGACGTTCGGTTCAAGGCCTTGCACGAGACCCTTTGCGCCTATGGCATCCAGCGCTCTGCCGTGTTTGACCTACTCTTCGGCGAAGCCAGTCGCTCAGGCGTTCAATTTACTGGCAACACCCAAATCAAAAAAGCAGATCCTGTCTCTGGTGCCTTTGAGGCAAATACAGGCCAGCGACTGGAAGGGTTTGACCTTCTCGTCGATGCCCTTGGCGCCAATTCGCCGCTCTCGCGCGATCCCCGCAAAGAACTGCCATTTGGTGCCCTCTGGGCGACGGTGGAGTGGCCCCAATCCGGTCCATTTCTGGACGATGCCCTGGAGCAACGCTACCGAGCGGCGCGGCAGATGACCGGCATGATGCCGTCCGGGGCACCCCGGGAAGGGGCAAATCAAACCGCCACCTATTTCTGGTCGATTGAGGGATCTGGGTACGAAGCCTGGAAATCCAGCGGCATGAATGCCTGGCGCGACGAAGCCGAATTGCTTTGGCCTGAAACCACGCCCATCGTTGCGGGCCTTGGCGCCGATGACCTGACTTTTGCACGCTACCGTCACAGGACCCTCGCCAATCCGGTAAACGGGCGTTTGGTTCATATCGGTGACAGCTGGCACGCGACATCACCCCAACTCGGCCAAGGCGCGAATACTGCATTGCTCGACGCCTATGCCCTGGCCAAAGTCATCAACACCCATGGCAGCGACTTGGCCACAGCACTCGAACGCTTTACTCGTCTGCGTACATTACACGTGCGGCTCTATCAAACGATGAGCTTCTTGTTCACACCGGTCTACCAATCGCGCGGTGCCGTGTTGCCAGTCCTGCGCGACTGGATTGCCGCGCCACTTTCGCGCGTTCCTCCAGCGCCCACCATTCTGGCCGCGCTGGTCAGCGGCGCGTTTGGCAGTCCCCTAAAGCGCCTTGAATTGGCGGCACACACCGCTTGAACATCTAACCCTAATGCAGACGATCGTCTCATAGCGGAACACGCCGTTTCCTGAATCCAACCGCTAGTCGAAAAGACGAAAAGCCCCACATTGAGCTGGGGCTTTTCTATTGCTCGTTGCCCTATTTGCCGTGGCAGACCACCGGCATCCAGGTATAGCCTTTCACAAACGCGCCCGATGTCAGGCTTGGCTCTTCCAGCACTTCGATATGGCTGAAACGCTTTTCGATCTCTTCCCAAAGGATACGCAGCTGCAGTTCACCCAGTCGGTTGCCGACACAGCGGTGAATACCAAAGCCGAAGGACAGGTGGTTTCGCGCCTGGCGCCGGTCGATGATGAGGCGATCGGGGTCTTCTTCCCAGAAGCGCTCATCCCGGTTGCCCGAAACATACCACATGGCGATCTGGTCACCTGCCTTGATCGTCTGACCATGCATCTCGACATCCTCCATTGCAGTACGGCGCATGAAGGCCAGTGGGGTCTGCCAGCGGATCACCTCGGAAACCATGTTCGGGACAAGGCTCTGGTCAGCCTTCAGCTTGTCATACTCTCCTGGGAATTTGTTCAGCCCATAGACCGACGCCGTCATGGAATTGCGCGTCGTATCATTGCCGCCAACGATTAACAGGATCACGTTTCCAAGCAGTTCCATCGGCACCATGTCTCGGGTCTTCTCGCCATGGGCGAGCAGGCTCATCAGGTCGTTCTTCAATGGCGCGTTCTTACGGTCCTGGAATATCTCCATGAACACACCGAGGCACTCCATGAGTTCCGCTTTCCATTGTTGTTCACCGCCAGGACAAATATCTGGATTTTCACGGTTAGTGGAGACATCCGACCAGCGTGTCAGTTTGCGGCGATCTTCGTACGGGAAGTCAAAAAGTGTGGCCAACATCGCAGTCGTCAGCTCGATCGAGACCATATCCACCCAGTCAAAGGGTTGACCAACAGGCACCGCATCAAGGCATTGCTGGGTTCGCTTGCGGATCAAAGGCTCGAATACCTTAAGCATATTCGGCGCGACGGCAGGCTGGACTGTTCTGCGCTGAACGGAATGCTTGGGCTCATCCATAGCGATGAACATTGGCAATTCGAAATCGGGTACATTCTCGCCGAGCACAATGCCGCCATGCTCCCAAGAAGAGGAGAACCGCTTGTGATCGATGTCGACCTTCATGATGTCGTCGTAGCGTGTGACCGACCAGTACGGCCCGACGAAGCTGTCGGGGGTGTAATGGAGCGGGGCCTCATCGCGCATGCGCTTAAACCGACCCCAATAATCACCCTGGCGCCAAATCTCAGGGTCCGTAATGTTCAGATCACCAATGCCCACGGCGTACGCGTCGGGGACCTTCGCGCCAAACTCCAAATACCGCTCGTGTAAGGGAGCGCGCTTTGTAATTTTCGGGCGGCTCAGCCCGTGGTCGATCGTATGAATGGTGTCTGCCATAACGGCCCTCCAATCGAGCGCAGCATCGCGCAAATTGAGGCTTACTTCGCCTTCTGAGGGATCTGTATCACAAGCCATCCTAAAAAACTATGACGCAGGCGTCATTTTTTGGGGCTTACGCTGAATAGCGTTCTGCGCGCGCGCGTCGCAAGGCTGCCCGCAGGCCCTTGGCGAGGCTTTCACGTTCCTTAGGAGTCAGGAATCGGCCGATGATATAAGCGGTCTGGCCGTGTTCGATCCGCAGCCAGCTTGTCGGGCCCACTGGCTCATCCAATTCAACGCGGGCAAAGGCAGCCGGCAATTCTGCAGATTTTTCTCCCCCGTTTCCGTCTTTGTGATGCAGCGTCACCCTATCTGCGGTCACACGGACTCGTGTTTCCGCCCGCGTTCGGCGCCGGATCAGCCGAAACCCGAACCAAAGCGCCAACGCATCCAATCCGAAGAAGCCGATCACAGGCCATGCGCCCATGGAAAGGAACATCATTCCTGCAAGAAAACTCATTATGACTGTGACACCCATCACGATTTGGAAGGCGCGGGGCGACAGCGAGTCATTCGGCGTCAGGACAGCGTCCATATAGATCGTCTGGTCAAACGCATGTGTCATGGTCGTAGTCTATTGCAGACGCGGTACGAGGCAAAGCACCCATTGCCGCACGGTCGGCGTGCGCTACACCCTTGATCATGGCTGATTCGAAAACTCCAACACCGCCGAAAAGGCCACAGAAAAAACGCGCTCCGCGAACCATGGCTCGACAAAAGGCCCATGAGCTTTATTCGAAACTCTCTGCCGAGCGACCGGATCCACGCACAGAACTCGAATTCGTTAATCCGTACACGCTGGTGGTGGCTGTGGCGCTCTCCGCCCAAGCCACGGATGTTGGCGTGAACAAAGCAACCAAGCCGCTATTTGCCATCGCCGACACGCCCAAGAAGATGCTTGATCTTGGTCTGGCGGGCGTCGAGCAACACATCAAGACAATTGGTTTGTGGCGCAACAAAGCCAGGAATGTCATCGCGCTCAGCCAGATGATCCTGGATGAATTTGGCGGCGAGGTACCCCAAACCCGCGAGGCGCTTATGCGCCTGCCAGGCGTCGGGCGCAAGACGGCGAATGTTGTGCTCAATGAAGCCTTCGGGCAACCGACCATAGCCGTCGACACCCATATCTTTCGAGTCTCCAACCGGACGGGTTTGGCTCCCGGCAAAGACCCTGACGAGGTGGAACAAAGTCTCGAACGAGCAACCCCAAACGCGTTCAAACTCGGCGCCCACCACTGGTTGATCCTACACGGACGCTATGTCTGCAAAGCAAGGAAGCCGGAATGCTGGCGGTGCACCATAATTGATCTCTGCCGTCACACACCCAAAACACCTGATCCCGCAACAGTATCCAACCTGGGACCGAAGCGGTCGCACTGATCTAACCGAAAATTCAGCTTGGCGATGCCTGCGCGCGCTTGAATTGCGACCAGACATCGGTCCAAAGTTTATCTTGAGATCAGTTTGGTGCGTTTGATGAAATTCGTGTTTGTTTTGGTTTTGCTTGGATTGAGTTTTGCCGGGGGCGTTTACTACGGCCAAAGCACAAGCATAAACTTTGCGGGATGGGTCAATTCGATGATCGGAGCGGCTTCCGAACAGGCCACTGAATTGAGCGAAACCATCGTGGAAGGTGCCCCGCACGAGACCACGGCGACCGTGCTGCCAGAACCGGATACAAGCCCGACCGTCGACCGCGACCCTGTCAAACCCGAAATCGCACCCATTAGCGCCCGTTTCACGCCGGAAGACCAAATGCGGGTCTGCCCGCGAATGACCGTATCGAATGCGCCCAGCCATGACGATGACCTTTGGATCAGTGAATATTCACCGTTTGTGGACGTGAACGGCGTGACGCTTGCAATCGCTCCGACCAATGGCGCCTGTCTGAGTTCAGGCTTCGGGCCGCGCAATAACCGCACGCACAAGGGCATTGATTATCGCGCAGACCCGTCTGGAACCATTCACGCGGCCGCTTCGGGAATGATCCGTGAGGCGGGTTACCGCGATGATTATGGAAACTATGTGGTGATCGACCACGGCGACGGAGTCTTCACGCGTTATGCTCACCTCGCCCGGCTGGAATCCGGCATTGCCGAGGGTACCGCGGTTGAGTTCGGTGCGCCACTCGGGCCAATGGGCAATACGGCAAGCTACCCAATCCCGGTACACCTGCATTTCGAACTATTATTAGGCGACTATGAAACCCAAGCGGCGTCCTTCGGGCTCACACCACGCAGCCCATTTGATTTCCCATATGTATCGGGCTGAGAGATAGAGTCAGCCGAAATTAGCTCTAGGCAGAAACACCGTCCTTTGCCGCCTGCAGGATCATATCGCTTGCTTTTTCTGCGATGGCGATTGTGGGAGCATTGGTGTTCCCGCTTACCAGTTTTGGCATCACAGAGGCGTCGACCACGCGGAG
>JBCCTK010000038.1:0-22199 GCA_039198685.1 Pseudomonadota bacterium
AATCAACCAGGAGAAGACTATGGTCGCCGCGGTCGAGCTCGACAAAGCCTTGCTCGCGCGCTGGCCGCAACAAGTCTTCCACCTGCAGGTCTAGCGAGCGCAAGAGCTTAATCTTGTGCGGTTCAGCTTCCCCCTGTTGGCCTAAGGTTCCCCAGTGTTCGATAATCCTGCGGTTTTGCGGCTCCACCCAGACTTCGTAATAATGCGAAACCTGTCCGTGCTCGTCGCGCTTGTACAGCTTGAACATTGAAGCGGCTCCGGTCTTCGGGTTGCGGCAATTGGGGACAGTTTCCCCAGCCTTCAGCGCTGGTCGCGCCGACGGCTCATCGCTATATCACATCAATGACACCACGCGACCGCATCCGTAACTTCTCGATCATCGCCCATATCGATCATGGCAAATCCACCCTGGCAGACCGCCTTATCCAGAAAACTGGAGGGCTGACAGAAAGGGAAATGTCCGAGCAGGTCCTCGACAATATGGATATCGAGAAAGAGCGGGGCATCACAATCAAAGCCCAGACCGTTCGGCTGGAATATTCCGCCGCGGACGGCGAGACTTACATCCTTAATCTCATGGACACACCAGGCCATGTGGATTTCTCATATGAAGTCTCCCGGTGCTTGGCGGCCTGTGAAGGCTCGCTCTTGGTGGTGGACGCCTCCCAGGGCGTTGAGGCCCAGACGCTTGCCAATGTTTACCAGGCGATCGACCAAGACCACGAAATTGTCCCGGTATTAAACAAGATCGACCTGCCCGCAGCCGATATCGACCGAGCCAGCGAACAGATTGAAGATGTCATCGGCCTGGATGCGTCTGATGCTCTACAGATCAGCGCCAAGACGGGGTTAGGCATCGAAGACGTCCTCGAAGCAATCGTAAAACGCCTGCCCGCCCCGCCGGAAGGCGAGGCCGAAGCGCCGCTGAAAGCCTCCCTCGTGGACGCCTATTACGACCCGTATCTCGGCGTGGTTGTGATTGTGCGTGTGATCGATGGCGTTCTAAAGAAAAAACAGAAAGTGCGGATGATGCGCACCGGCGCGACATACGAACTCGACCGGGTCGGCGTTTTCAGCCCCAAACCCATCGATGTGGACCAACTTGGACCCGGCGAGGTTGGCTTTATAACCGCCTCAATCAAGGAAGTGGCCGACACAGCCATTGGCGACACGATCACAGAGGAAAAGCGCCAAACCGCAGAAGCGCTTCCGGGCTACAAGGATGTCGTGCCCGTGGTCTTCTGCGGCCTCTTCCCGGTCGATGCGGGCGACTTTGATGATCTGCGCGCGGCGATGGGCAAGCTCCGGCTAAACGATGCGTCCTTTACATGGGAGATGGAAACGTCTGCAGCCCTGGGTATGGGTTTTCGCTGCGGGTTCCTTGGCCTACTACACCTCGAAATCATTCAGGAGCGTCTTAGCCGCGAGTTCGACCTCGACCTGATCGCCACCGCCCCGAGCGTGGTCTACGAGCTGACCATGACAGATGGGACGGACATGACCCTCCATAATCCGGCCGACATGCCCGATGTCGTCAAAATTAGAGAAATTCGAGAGCCCTGGATCAATGCCACGATCTACACACCGGATGAGTATCTCGGCCCGATCCTGAAGCTCTGCCAGGATCGACGCGGTGTCCAGATTGAGCTGACCTATGTCGGCGGTCGCGCCATGGTGAAGTACGAGCTGCCGCTGAACGAAGTGGTGTTCGACTTTTACGACAGGCTGAAATCCATATCGCGCGGCTATGCCAGCTTTGATTATGAAATCATCGGCCACCGCGCTGAAAACCTGGTGAAGATGAACATCCTCGTGAATGATGAGCCCGTGGATGCGCTCGCCATGCTGGTCCACCGCGACCGGGCCGAAGGGCGCGGCCGGCAGATGTGCGAACGGCTGAAAGACCTCATCCCCCGACAAATGTTCAAGATCCCGGTCCAAGCAGCGATTGGCGGCAAAGTGATCGCGCGTGAGACGATCTCGGCCCTGCGCAAGGATGTGACGGCGAAATGCTATGGCGGCGACGCCACGCGCAAACGCAAGCTGCTGGACAAGCAGAAAGCCGGTAAGCAGCGCATGCGCCAGTTCGGCAAAGTAGAGATTCCGCAGGAAGCCTTCGTGGCCGCGCTCAGGATGGATGGTGATTAGGGTCTTGGCGACAAACCGCTGATGCGCACCGACCGAAACGTTTCAAGTGGCATCATTTCGGTCATGACAAGCTCTCCATCGTCTTCGCGAGCTGGTCGCCTAGTTCAAGCATCTTTCTAGACCCGTTATGCCAAGACACCGATGGTATTCATCCATAATGTGTTCGATGCAAATTCCTACGTATCCGTTTGCCTGTCCCGGATCTACACCTTGTTCTACTAGCTGGCGACCAGCCTCGCTGCAGTCTGTTTCGCCCTCGGCGGCAACTGCCATACAGGACTGAAAACACTGTTGCTGTTCATCATCGAACCAGCCTTGCCCGATACTGAAATTGGTCGCGAACATGGCACCTAACGTTATATTTTCTGAGTAGCCTTCAAACAGATCATTCGATGAAGTTGGGTCACAATTTGTCCCGGCACAGTAAGACTGTGCCTCAGCGCGCAGTGTTAAAGCGAATATTGTTGCTACGAGGAGAACTAATTTCATGTCAGTGCCCTGAAAGCGAATTGGTTTAAATTTGGCCGCCCACCACATAGCGCCAAGCGGCCCGGGAAGCCAATAAAACTACAACTTCTCAGAGAACCGATTGCTTCGGTGTTGTCGGTAGCGTTCTTCTTCAGGGGCCGGATGGTCGAAGTCTATTGCCAAACCCTAGTCGCCGCCCTTTGCATGGATGGGAACTGTGCGCCTGTTAGGCAAGTTCTGACGTTGTCACGGAGTTGGTTGAAAGTCGTCCTTCAATCTCGGTTAAAGTCGCGTCCACGGCGCATTCATACTGCGGCTAATCTAGCTCCTCCACCATTTCGGCGATCTGGTCACAGAGGCGGTCCAAACCGTCCGCAAGAGCTTGCATATAGCCTTCATAATCCCCGGCCTGGGCCGGTACACGAATGTCGAACCGGTCCACTTGAACCTCATCATCAATTCCGGTGATGATATATTGACCGGCTAATTCTGCACCACCACCTGACGCGCGCAGCAGCCTGTCGAATGAGACGGTGAGCCGAATATCTGGCCGCACACCGGCAGGATAAGGGCGCATCAAAACATCGCCGCCAATTTCAGCTTCAAGCACCGATGCCATCCGCGCTGAAATGGCCTCCGCTGGCGGCCTAGCCCACCGGTTGTCGTCGTCCTCGGTGACCCGGTATGGACCGCGCGCCGTTGTAATCTGCTGATTGCGGGCGTACGACGGCAGTCCAATCTCGGACAGTCCAATCAGCACACCATCGTCCACGCTTCCCTCCGCCGGACTGGACGGTGCCAGGGTGTACAACATCGGATCTGGCGCAGATGCGCATGCGCCGAGCCCAGCAGTGAGGCCCGAGAACACGAGTAGGCGTTTGAACGTCATGGCTAGTTCCTTCCCACGAGCAGGGCATTGGGTTGTTCTTCAAGCCGTATCGCGAGGGCCGACAGCGACCGGGACGCATCTCGAAGGTCTCTCACGGCGCTGGAGAGGTCGACATAAAGCTGGGAGTCTGGCGACAATCCCGTGAGCGTGCTTTCCCCAGCGTCCGCTATCAGATTGAGATTGTCGATGAGGGTCGGCAGGTTGCGACTGGCTTCATCGAGATTACCGGCCACCTGCTCGAATGAAGAAAGCGTCGCATTGAGCTCCCCTGGAAGCCTTTGCAATTCTGGACTGGCGACGAGCGCATTGGTGTTGTCCAGAAGGCTGACAGCTGTCGTGACCAATTCATTGAGTGGAAGGTCGGCCAGTTTCTGCACAAGGTCTTCTGCGTTTTCAGCAATGGCGTCGAGTTCAGAGGCCGCGGTGGGGAGGCTTGGATAGGGCAGCTCGCTGAAATCAATGGTAAAGGGCTCAATACCAATGCCATCCACGAAACGGATCAGTTTCTTTCCTGTGAGAATGTTTCCCGTGGCCAATCGAACGCGCATCCCGGAATCAACCCAAGTGGAGATAGCAAGCTGAGCTTCCTCCAAAGATGAAAAATCAACCCCAATCCGGCTCGGTTGCAGTTCAATAATTACGTCGACAAGATTGGGTCCTGGCTGCGCGTCTAGGTTGAGGTTCAGATCAACGACCGTACCAATCCGAATACCTTGCCATTCAACGGGTGCTCCGGGTTCCAGCCCGGCAACGGAGCTGTCAAATGATAAAGAAAAGCGTGCGCCTGTTTCTTCGACCGCAACAAACTGACTTTCGACCGCGGCCTGGCGATCTCTGAACAACCGAAACCTGGCATTCTCCTCAACCGGTTCACCCGAGATATCGGCTCTGATCTGACCAAAAGCGACGCCGCCGCTCAGGAGGGAGTCCAGGGAGGCAAGGTTTATCGAAAGCCCCTGGGTGCCCGCATCGACGGTAACCCCGGAAACATTCCAGAAATGGGTGGTTTGCGTGACAAGTTCGTCATAGGGCGCCTCGATGAACGCGAAGTATTCGATCGATCCATAGTCTTCGGTCAAAGTCCGGCTTTCCACCCGGCCGACCGTGATGCCACGATAGTGGATCGGAGACCCGACGGCCACTGACGCCGCGGTGGGCGAGGTGAGGATGATATGCTGGCCTTCCGCGCTTGGCGGCGTCAGCGGGCGTGTGCTCAAACCGTCGAAACGGCGACGCCGCTCCGTGGGTTCGCTCGACCAATCGACCTCGATGTACGACCCGGATAGGATTGTCCCGAGACCCGATAGATCGGTGCCGGAAATATTCGCGCCAACCACCCAAAAGTCCGTCGTCTCTCCGAGATAGGGCTCCATTTCAGGATCGAGTCGAGCGCTCACCACCACTCCATCCAAGCCTTCTGCGAAACTCACATCCTCAACGATGCCGATCACGACATCCTTGTGCTTGATCTCGGTTTTATCCGCCTTGATTCCGTTGGCCTCCTCAAACAGGATTTCTACCAGGGGCCCCTGATTGGCCATGGATTGCCAAGCCACGAGTCCACCCAGGATCGCTGCGACAACCGGTACGATCCAGACGGGTGACAGGCCCCTGCGTTTTGGTTTCTCAACCTCCAGCTCACCGCCATCACTCTGCGACATGTTCCGTCCTTCCTGATGTATCCTGCTTGTCCCAAATCAGTCGGGGATCCAGGCTCATCGCTGAAAACATTGTGAAGATTACAGACATCGCAAAGGCGTCTACACCGGGTCCTGGCAAGATCGACATTAAGCCGCCGACTTGGATCAGGGCTGCGAGTGCAGCCACGACGAACACGTCTATCATGGACCAACGGCCCACGAATTCGACGGCATCATGGGCAAAGTGACGCCTGTGTTCACTGATGTTCCAGCCACGCTGAATCGACAAGGTTAGCCAGGCGATCACCCCGAACTTCGTGACTGGCACAACGATGCTGGCAATAAAGATTACGGCGGCGATTTCGTAACTTCCGTGATGAATGAGCGAAATGACACCACTCATAATCGTGGATGGGCTTTCGCCGGCAACCGATTGAGTGATCATGATCGGCATCAGATTACCCGGAATGTAGGCAATGATGCCAGCGATCCAGAACGCCCAGACGAATTCAAGGGAGCGGCCATTGCGCAAACGGGTTTTGCGCCCGCAAACGGTGCACGTTTCCCCTGGTTTGTCGGTGAGTGTCCTGCATGTCCGGCAAAGAGCCAAACCCTGTTCGCGCGCGGTCGTCATGATGTCCGCCTGATATCTTGCCAAATTGTGTCACGACATACTGCCGACGCGCCCATCGCGAGCAAAACGATAAGACCCGACATGGCCCAGAAAGCGGGCCCGACCGAGATGTCCGCAAGCTTGCCGACTTTGACCAACGAGACGATCACTCCGATCATAAAGATTTCTGCCATGGTCCAGGGCTCCAGAATCTGGGCGAGTTGGAAGGACAGTGCATGGGGACGACCCGTATTCCGCTTTCCATGGAGGCTGAGACCGACGAAGAACAACAAGACAATACGGCTCAGTGGGAACAGTAGGATGAATGCAGAGCAGATCACCGCCAGACTTAGCATGTCATTGTCCCAAAGGACGCGAACGGAATCGATGACGGAAATCTCGTTCGAAATCCCCGAACGCTCCATACGCATGAATGGGAAACTCACCGCAACCGCGTAGAGGATGAGGCTCGCCAACATGAGCGCCATGGTGCGTTCCGCACTGCGATGTTTGTTGGACAGGATCACGGAATGACAGCGGCCACACCTGGCCTGCTCCCCTTCGGCAAGAACGGGGCGACGCCAAAGCGTGTCACAGAACGGGCAGGCAATCCACTCGCGGTTCAGCGCCTCTACCTCACGCCGGCGGTCGCCTCGTGCCGTCATTGCTTCCCACCGCCCATCATGCGCATTTGCTCCTTAGTAAGAAGACGCCATAGACACATCCTTGAACGGTCGCAGGTTCGAAATACCAAACGGCTCATTACCTTCGACTGTTTGCTTTTGGTGGGGCGCCGTCAACCTGCGCAACGCAAGTAGAATGCCATAGCGACATATTTTGCTGCGTGAACAAGCATTGGATGTGCAAACTGACACTATTGCTCCAATCGCACGAACGTCGCGCAAGAAGATACCAGGGCCCAGTGTGGAATTTTCGATTATTCCGGACTCTCAGCGTGGTTTGCAATCGCCAGCCGGACACCAAAGGCAGAGGGCTCGTCACGGGTCAGCATGATAGGTATGGCCTCGGACCGACCCTCGACACTGCCCAGGGCCTCCGGGGAGACCCGGATTTCCAATTGTCCCATAGGCAAGCCGTCAAGATAGACATAACCATCGTATTCTGTAAGCGCCTCACCAACGACATTGCCCGCCGCGCTGATCGCTTGGACGAGGACACCCGCAACGGGGACCTCATTTTCGCCTTTCAACAGAACCAGAGTGCCATCGGCCTCACCTGAAAGGGTGAGTGGCACATTGATATCCAAAACCTGTCCGGGGCGCAGGGTCACCGCAAGCCCAGGCTCAACGGGCTGCAGGAAAGGATCATCCAGCGACCCCAGAGATAGTTCCAGGTTGATCGTTCGGTGGGGATCCATACTCCCCAGGGTAACGCCCCCGTCCGCACCGCTCTCCTCCTTGCGGACGGACTGGTCAACGATAAAGCTGGCGCCCTCAACAGCCCGGTCGCCGGAAGAATAAACGCCGTCGCCATCGAGATCATCGAACACGTTGGCTCTGACAGCGCCCGTGCGCGTCAAGCCCGGCAGAGCGCTTTGATAGCGGCCCTTTCGCGGATCAAAGAAAAGCGATGCAGCCAGTCGAAGCCCTGCGCTCCAACGGCCAGTGTCGTCTATCCCACCCGTTGCCGAGAGCGCAAATCGCCCAAAGTCACGAGAATAGGCAGCTGCCATTTGGGTTCGGCCTGTTTGCATGTCCCGGTTGAGCGATAGCTGCCCAAAACCACCATCGCGCAAGCGACGTTGCGCCGATATCTCAGCTGACCGGAGTGACGCTTTTGGCACGGCCTCATAATCCAACCCACCTCGAATTCGGACGCCGGAGAGCGTTCGCGCGAGACTCAGACCGCCCCGAAACGAATTCGATGATGGACTCTCCATGCCCCAGATGCGTTCAAGAAAAGCTGTCTGGCTCCAACGCCACCCATGATGGGATGATCCGGCTTGGAGCCCCACATTCAACCGGTTCGAGCCGTCAAGCGCTTCCTGCCAGGCCATCCGCGCACGCGTGGGCAAGCCGTGGCGGATGACAGGCAGCATCGTGTCATAGTCCAGGCGTAAGGTTTGGCGGGGTGGGGCAATTTCTTGCCGCGCACTCAGCGGAGCCAACCCTCCATTCCACTCATATCTGACATCGAGTGATGACCGGTCCTGAAATAAATGAACCAACCCCACTTCCGCCGCGGGCCCTCCAAAATTGGAACCAGCCAAGCGCACAACGCCATGCGTGTCGCCATAAGCGCCCGCCAGGCTGGTTGTCGCTGCCGCTTCCCCGAGCGCCGTGGCCTTGGCATCAAGTTGCACAGTAAGTCTGCGCGAGAGGCCATAGTTCAAGCTGGCTGAGGCGGCCGGGCGGTGGATACCCGTGGACTGGCCATCGAGCGTGATGCCCTCCTCGATCAACGCAAACTCGTATTGCACCTCATTTTCCGGGTGCATTTCCTGGCCTGCAAAGATCTTGACTGCGCGCGCTTGCTCTTCACCGAACGGGCCAAAGAGCTTCACCGTAAACCGATTATAGCCTGGGCGAATTTCAACCTCCGGAAAGACGTATTCCCCCTGGCTGTTAGGGGACTCAACAAACGCGACCAACAGGCCTTCGCGATGGAGCTCGGCTTCCCATCCCTCGGGCAGGGGCCCACGAATATCGGTCGTATCGAATATGTCGACCAGATAGGCGGGTCTGTTGGTGATGGTCACGCCGCGCCCGGTTTCCGGCTTGCCGATAAGGGGATGGCCAGGTCCGACCACGTCGCCGAATCGAATTTGCTTGGGCTGAACGCGCGAGTCACCAGGGTCCAAAACCCGCTCGAAGCTCAAACGCAGGCCGAGATCGCCTTGATCGTTCTCAGCGGTCCGCATGCGTGCGGTCGCAAATAGCAAGTCGCCGGCGAGCTCGACACTGCCTTGAAGATCGGTCTCAGCATCCTTTTGACCGGAAACATCCAGGGTTATGTCTGCGGTGGGCCAACTCATCCAACGATAGGGCCTTTTGACTTGACGGTAATCGGGCCGGACTGGGCCCTGCTCCGGCTTCAAGAGGCTGCGGAGCGCTTCGCGCTCTAAACGTGCCTCTATGGGCAGCAACTGGCGCGGTTGAAGGTGCAAAGTCAGGGACGCTGGGTCATATGCGAAATCGATCGGGAGAATCCTCGACCAAGCTGCACTGGTCATGCACCAACCATCCGAGGTGGCAAAGATTTGGCCCGAGAGATCAAGGGATTCTGAGCCACCCATCATCGCAGTGGCGCTTTCTAGATCAATCAAAAGCGTTTGCTCCGGCGACAGAAACCACCCGGTCGCCTCCGATACAGTCACATCGACGGAGGCCTCAAGCAGGGCAAACATGTCTGCAGCGATGACACAAAGCCCCTCAGCTCTCTGATAACTTGTCAGTGTATTTTTCAGTCGCAGGTCGCCAAGGCGAACCCCGACAAAGCGAACATCATCCTCACCCGGACGGTCTTCGGATCCGGCGTCGACTGCATCCCCAAACAGTAGAGCAAAGGGATCGTCCTGAGCCCGGGCCTGGCCACAAATCAGCATGGCGCACACCATTGCCAGAGCGAAGCATCGCATTCCCATCGGTCTTGCTTCTCACTCGGCCAGTCCCTAGTTCAGGATCATGCTTGAGTCGGAAATGGTGCCGGGGCGAAGGGGGTCTGACGAAACGTAGGCGATGCGCACAGTTTGACCCTTGAGGCGCTCAGCGATTTCATCTGGCATCGGCAAGATAACATCCCGCTCCGTATTGGGTGTGTAGATGGCAATGCCGCGAGCGAAGTAGACTGGCTCGGCCTGGTCTTCGACGTACAATTCGATGTCCCCATAAGTGGAGCGATCCCCGGTTCGCGTGAGCCGGGCAATGAAAAGCGTCTCACCGACCTCGTCGCTGGGCGCCGTGGAAGCAGATTGAATTTCCACGCTGGCATCCAGATCACCCACACGGATAATTGCCGGAATCGTCAACGACCGAACGGCAATCAATTCGATGGAAATCGCATCACCGCCCTCGCTTGTGGCTTCAGACAACGTCCGGCCCGCACTGGTCGGCGCACCCATCACGCGCAGATGCGAGCGATACTCTCCTGGTTCCAGACCAGCCGTCTGTGCCGACACACGGATGGTTTGGCGGCCGCCGGGCTCCAAAAGCGCTCGGCGCGGCGAGAAACGTAGAATATCATCGGCAAAGCGTTCGCCATCCCGGGCCTCATCAACGGTCTCCAACGAACCATTTGTCAGCATACGACGGTTTTCAAGACTGATCCTGTAGGCCCCCTGCTCAGCAGCTTTGTTCACTAGGACTAGTTCCGAAGACCGCTCTCCATTTTCGAGCACGATACGGGTCGGTGCAATCATCAGCTCAGCCGCGGAGAACGGCGCTGAAAGGGTTACGAGTGAGGTAACCAAAAGGGTCTTCAGGGGACGGAACATTTGGAGCAATCCTTCAGATAGAGGGCTATTGGTATTCGACTGTGAGCGTAAACGTGCCGGTATAGGTGCCCGGCGGCTGGTTCGGATTGATGTGCAGGATGGCGCCGGCGTTGAACCGCGCGATCCCCGATGCCCGGAGCCGCTGCAAGCCGCGCCATTCGGTGTCATTGCCACTGCCAGCACCAAAAAATGTGTCGACCAACATCATATTGTTGGCGCCATCGGTAAGGGTGATCTGACCGGGGTCGGAGATCGTGTAGTATCGGTTTGGTTCGCCAACGACTGTAAACCGAGCCCGAGTGCCCGGCACGAAACAAGTCAGATCCATGGAACACTCGCTGGTATTATTGCTACCGCGATTGACCTTGACCGTGCCGGCTTGGGTCAGGCTTGGCGCAATGGTGCCGAAATCAAGATCCTGGCGTTTGATCACGCTTAGACCATTGATGACGATCGCACCCGCGTTGCCTTCGAAATCCGGGTCAGCGGAGCCACCATCCTGGGCCCATGAAGGCAAAGCAAACATGGCAAAGGAAACAAGAACGACGAGGCGTTTCATTGGAACGGCCCTTCTGTTTGTGGAAAAAGACAAGCGACAGCCAGGGGCGCAGGAGGGGCGAGACCCACAAGCGAGGGGTCTGCGAAGGCTGGGGTGACGCGATCACCCCTCCTGCGCGTTTCTTGGCTTACTGGTACTCGACCGTTACGGTGAACGTACCGGTGTACTCACCAGTGGCCTGGTTGGCTGCAACGTTCAGCGTGCCGCCCACGTCGAACGTGTCGGTGCCGCCCGTGGAAAGCGTTCCACTGGCTTTTGAGCCGGCAAAGCTGTTCACGGTCATGTTTCCGCCATTGCCGTTCGAGATGGAAATGGTGCTTGGCAGGTCGATTGTGTAAGCGCGCTCTGGGTCGCCGGACACACTGAACTGGGCGGCCGTATGGTCGCTGGTTAGGCAGGTGAGTTCGGCTCCGCAGGTTTTGTTGCCCGCAGCGTCGACAACAACTGTGTCAGCAGCTGACGTGCTTGGTGCTACGGTGCCGAAGTACAGGGCGGTCACGTTTGAGATTTGAAGCGGCGCAACAATTTTCGCACCGGCATTGGATTGGACATCTGCAGCGATGGCGGATCCAGCAAGGATCGTTGCTGCGGCTACGGCGGAGAGAAGTTTTTTCATGTGTCTAGTCTCATTTAGGGTTGGTTGCTCGACGGCACTTCTGCCGCCGAAAACAACCCCTAATTGAATAATACAAACAAACCGCCCCATACAGAGACCAGTTTTTTCATGACTTATACTAGAAGTTGTAAACTAATTTCAGCGCTATGGCCGTCCATTGATCTTACAGACGCTCGCGTCCCATTGAGACCATCGCCGCGATATCAGCACGGATGGTCAATTTGTGGCATCGTAAAATCGACCGGCAAATTTCCGGGTTGCAGGACCAATCACGGCGACTCTGAGTCCAACCTGGTGCAAGCCTCAGCATCTGCCCTACCTACTGTGCTGAACTCGTCAGGCGATGGGGACTTGCTGTCATATCCCCGAAATGCCACATGCCGGGTTAGGTGCAAGGCCCAAATACACTGTTCCAAGGATAATACCCATGTTCACCCGAGTTCTCGCGCTGAATGACTTAACCCCTCAGCAGCGCGCGCATCTCATGACCCGGTCCGAAACCGACATTTCAGAGCTAATCGATTACGTGACGCCCTTGACAGAACGCGTGCGCAGGGAAGGCGACTCTGCGGTCAGGGCCCTCACCCTGGAATTCGACAAGGTGAACCTGGGCGATTTGCCATTGAAAGTAACCGACGGTGAGTTCGACCGAGCTGAATCGAGGCTCTCGCCAGAGGTCAAAGCAGCCATCGACCTCGCCATCGCCAATATCACGAGGGTCCACGAAGATCAGGTTGGCAACCCTGAAATCACCACCCAAGTTTTACCCGGCGTCACAGTCGGTGAGCGGATCCTGCCACTTCGGTCCGCGGCGCTTTATGTTCCGCGCGGAAAAGGGTCTTTTCCCTCGGTTGTGATGATGCTGGCCATCCCGGCAAAAGTGGCGGGCGTCGAAGAGACGATCATCATCACGCCCCCCGGCCCAGACGGAGAGGTCGATGACGCCACGCTTTTTGTGGCCAAACGCGTTGGCGTGTCCGCCGTCTATCGTGTCGGCGGTGTGCAGGGCGTAGCTGCCGTAGCCCATGGCACCGAGAGCATTCCCAAGACCCTGAAGGTTTTGGGCCCAGGAAACGCCTATGTGACCGCCGCCAAACGCGCGCTTTCAACGGTGATCGATCCCGGTATTCCTGCCGGACCAAGCGAAGCCGCTATCCTGGTAGATGACAGCGCCGACCCCCGCCTGGCAGCCCATGACCTGTTGATTGAGGCGGAACACGGACCTGACTCGTGCGTTCTATTGGTAGCAAATTCGAAAGATAAGGCGGTCGCCATTGCCGAAACCGCGAATGGCTTGCTGGACCACCTGCCACAGCAGCGTCAGGACTTCATACGTGAGAACTTCAAGGATCGATCCTGTATCGTATGGACGCCGGACTTTGATGCTGCAGTGGACTTTGTCAACGATTTTGCCGCAGAGCACTTGGAGATCCTCACCGAAGATCCCCAGGCAATCCTGCCGCGGATCACCAATGCCGGCGAAATTATGCTGGGCAGTCTTGCACCTATCACGCTCGGAAATTTCGTAGCCGGGTCTAACGCAATCCTGCCGACGGGGGGACTGGCCCGGAGCCGATCGTGTCTCGGCGTGCCGGATTTCCAAAAGCGCAGTTCCTTTGTGCACGTCAATCAGGAAGGCTTTGACGCCATTGCTCCCGCCGCAGTGACGCTTGCCGAATATGAAGGGTTTCCAGCCCACGCTGCGGCGGTGAAGGCCCGCTTCCAGGATAAGTCATGACCGTTAGCCCGGTCAGGGACCTCGGCGGGCTGTTGACCCTGCCCAAGGGGATAGAAGCGCTGGTCTTTGATATGGACGGCGTTTTGATCGACAGCGTCGCGGCTGACATGGCACTTTGCCGGACTGCAGCAGACCAGGTGTTGGGCGAGAGTGCCTGGCTCAAGCGTGAGCAAATCATTGCACATTTTGCGCTCCACCCAGAGGCTTTCTGGGCCGAGCTGGTCAAGGATGCGACGCGGCCTGTCTCCGAAACGGAGCTCGGTGACCTTGTCAGGGTCTACAATGAGGCGCGCCAGAGGGCGGAATTTGTCCTCATCCCAGGCGCCGTGGCGCTCTTGGAGGCGGCAAAAGCCTCCGGCCTGAAACTGGCCGTTGGTTCGAGCAATGATATCGACATCGTCGAAGCAATTCTGAAAAATGTTGGCTTGGAAGACGCATTTTTAGCGATCGCAGGTATAGATGCGGGCGTCGCGGGCAAGCCGAACCCCGACATATATCTGAAAGCCGCAATGGATCTGGGTGTTGCGCCGCAAAGCTGTGCTTTCATTGAGGACTCTGTAACAGGGCTGACGGCTGGGCGCGCGGCAGGATATGGCTACGCTGTCGCCGTGGCGACGGGGGCCACAAGCATAGAGACGCTCAGCGCATCTGGCTTAGCAGACGTGGCATACCTTCAATTTGAACAGCCGAGCATCCGCTTCATCGATGGTCAGCCAACGGACAAATCGATCCGGACACCGAATGACTTCGTCAGTCATATGGTGGAGCACATCGCATGGCGTCTCGGTACGGGCATTGATTTGACCTGGCCGAACACGGACTGGAATGCCATGGGCCAAGCCTTGGGCCGCGAGATCCACACGCTCAGCCTATCGCGGGACAGTGCCGCCAGCCTCGGCATGATTGACGATGGCGCTGCTGAATGCCTGGTGGATCTGACCCAAGCCCCAGGTGTTCAGTTCGATGGTCACCACAGCCTCGATATGGACCGCATTCTCGAAATGCGTGTCGAACAAGTCAGTCGAGGCGGCGACTTGATTGACCTCCTCAACGGGCTGTCGCAAGGGCTATCGGCGCGCATCGAGCTACGACTGTGTACGTTCGAAGATCCACATCACAGCTGGGAAGGGGTCTACCGGGCCTTGGGGATCACCTTGAATCGTTTAAGGATAGTGGAATGAGTGCGCTCAACGAGAAAAGCAAACATGGCCACCTCACAGTTGAGCAGGACCCATCGGGCTTGGTCCGTGTTGCTCGGGAAACTGCCGAAAGCCGAGTAATCATGGACCTTATGCGCGGCCAAGGCGGGACGGCCAAGGCACATTTTGATGTTGCTGACACCATTGATGTTTCTGGGTTTCCCGCACTTCTCGGTGCCCTTTGCGAGGCGGCCGACCTGCATCTTGACCTTCAGTTCACCGCCACTCGGCTCTCCTCCAGCCACGTGGTCCTGGAGGATGTCGGGCTTACCCTCGGCGCAGCGCTCTTTCAAATGCTGACCGACCGCATGATGACAACGGGCACCAATGGCGCTGGATCAAGCCTGCGCACGGCAAACGACTTCACATCCGCACCGGTCAGCGCTTCGGTCAGCGTTGAAGGCCGAAAATTCCTCAAAGTCGTCAGCGCAACAACCATTGAAGATATGCGCTGGAGACTGATTTTGGGCCAAACCCTCGCCGGGAACGTGCGCAGTGAAGATGTAGATGACTTTGTCGATGCGCTGGCGGGCGGGCTGAAAGGCTCGATTTTCATCCATGAGCGCGAAGTCCATACAGACGCCGACGCCTTTTGGTTTGAGACATTCCGGGCGATCGGACACGCTATTAATGAGGCGCTCGCGCCCAATCCGGCACGAAAGGGGCTGCCGCCCGGCGTTAAAGCCACGCTCTTCTAAATCTGTATATTTGGGCGTCGAGCACGCGGCTCAGCGCGTGGGGACGGGCGCGTCGCCGGTGTAGTCGTAGAAACCCCGCCCCATTTTACGGCCGATCCAACCTGCCTCGACATATTTCACCAAAAGCGGACATGGGCGATACTTGGTATCGGCCAGACCGTCATGCAGAACCTGCATGATCGAAAGGCACGTATCAAGGCCGATGAAGTCCGCCAGTGTGAGCGGACCCATGGGATGGTTCGCGCCAAGCCGCATGGCCGTATCAATGCTCTCTACGGTTCCAACGCCCTCATAAAGTGCATAGACAGCCTCATTGATCATCGGCACCAGAATACGGTTCACGATGAAGGCGGGGTAGTCTTCGGCATTTGTAGTGGTCTTATTAAGCGATTTGGCAAAGTCCGTGGCCATTTCGTAGGTGTTCTGATCTGTCGCAAGGCCTCGAATGATCTCCACCAGTTTCATCAGTGGCACCGGATTCATGAAGTGCATACCGATGAAACGTTCTGGCCGATCGGTGGTGGAGGCCAGCCGTGTCACGGAAATCGAAGAGGTATTCGTCGCAAGAAAAGCCCGATCCGAAACAACATCGCACAACCCCGCAAAGATTCTCTCTTTGAGTTCTCGGCTCTCCGTTGCAGCCTCCACGGCGAGGTCAACGGCTTCAAGGGCACCCATGTCGCTGGCAAACTGGATACGGCCCAATCCCACTTCCATATCCGTATGGGAGATCTGATTCCGGCTCACCTGACGCGCCATGTTGCGTTCGATCGTGCCGCGAGCCGCCTTGAGGGCATCTTGGGAGATATCGTTCACGATGACATCATAACCCGCAAGGGCACACACATGGGCAATGCCGTTGCCCATTTGGCCCGCACCGACGATCCCGACGGCTTTGATCTCTGACATGGCCTCACGCTCCGTGCGGCTTAAACACCTTGGTGCATCAGGATGCTTGTGTCCCAGCGTAAAGATCAAGCACGCATTTCATCTCAGTGCCCTTTGGGCCTGTGTGTCGCAGTGCAGCAACACATGCCGACTGCATGTAAATCCTTAGAAACACTGCCAAAAATCCAGTGTTCGCACCCTCGGCGGGCCTACCGGTTCTTGCCAGGCACCCACTTCACGTCTTGGGCGCCGTTTCCATTTGCCGCCCGACTTGCCACAAAGAGCCAGTCAGAAAGCCGATTCGCGTAGGCCGTGGCGGCGGCTGTTACGACCTCGCTCTCCAGGCTCGCCAATTCAGCAATCAGTCGCTCAGCCCGCCGCGCAGATGTCCGTGCCACATGGAAATACGTCGCCAGAGGCGACCCACCGGGCAAGACAAAGCTGTCGAGTGGTGGGATCTGCACATTCATGGCATCGATCTCCGTTTCGAGGCGCGTGACTTGGGATTCGCTGATGCGCAGCGGCTCCCAACCGAGATCCTTTCCCGTGTCCGGGGTGGCGAGATCAGCGCCGAGATCAAACAGGTCATTCTGGATCCGTGAAATCGAACGGGCCATCTCGCCGTCGGCATGGAGCGCACAGACACCGAGGGCCGCGTTGGTCTCATCCACAGTGCCATACGCGGCCACACGGGGATGCCATTTGGGCACAGGCTCCCCCGTTGAGAGGCGTGTGGTGCCGCCATCACCTGCTTTTGTGTAGATTTTGTCGAGTTTCACCATTTTTTGTCTCTCACCAAGGCAACGTGAACTTGCCAGCCACGAACCCGAGCAAGACGAGGAGCCCGATAGCAATGGCTTGCACCGCCACCCGCATTCGCATCAATTGATTTGAACGAGAAGCCTGCCCCGCGTCCTTGCGGACAAGGTTGATCAATCCGAGGGCAAGGATGACAAATACCCCGAGAAGGGCGAGGTAAAAGGCAACGGTAAGGGCGGTTTGCATGGTCAGACGCCTTGGGATCACTGTCAGAATTGCTTAGACTAGACCGACAAGACAAAAACGCCAGTAATGGCTTGCCCCTTGAAAAAGTGACGCAGGCGTCATTATTGTGAACCAACGCTTGGAGTGAACCCTTGGCCATCAGCCCATCAGACCAGATTGTCATCGTAGGCGGCGGCCAGGCCGGCGCACAAACTGCCTTTTCCTTGCGCACTTGGGGCTTTGAGGGTCCGATCTCGTTAATCTGCGATGAGCCTGCCCCGCCCTATCAACGCCCACCTCTGTCAAAGGCGTTCCTGAAGGGCGAGATGCCTGAGGAGCGCCTCTATTTCAAACCTGCCAGCTGGTACGGGGACAATGGCGTGTCGCTTATCCTATCAACACGCGCGACAGCGATCGATCGCGCAGCGAGTCGTGTGCATTTTGACACTGGCGGGGCCGCCACCTACGATCATTTGGTCTTGGCAACGGGCTCTCGGCCACGCCCGCTGCCTATTCCAGGGGCAGCGCTTGAGAACGTCTTTGAGCTACGTAGCCTCGCAGATGTCAAACGTCTGGCCCCCCACATGGTCTCCGGACAGCGCATCGTCATCGTTGGCGCCGGCTACATCGGGCTGGAGGCTGCGGCCGTATCGCGCCAGATGGGGCTCGACGTGACGGTGCTGGAAATGGCCGACCGCGTGCTGGCCCGGGTCACCAGCCCCCTCATGTCATCATTCTACGAGACAGAACATCGCGCCCAGGGTGTCAATATCCGGACCGGTGTTCGGATCGAAGCCCTTCTTGGAAAAGAGAATACAGTCTCCGCCGCAAAACTCGCGGATGGCACAGAGATCCCGGCGGATATTGTGCTCGTTGGTATTGGCATTCTGCCCAATGAAGAACTCGCAGCGGAAGCGGGTATCGCTTGCCGAAACGGTATCCTGGTAGACCGCGATGGCCGCACAAATGATCCGCGGATCCATGCCGCAGGGGACTGCGCCCATCGCCCGCTGATCCACTATGGGCGCTCAAGCCGGCTGGAAAGCGTCCACAATGCTATCGAGCAGGGAAAACTCATTGCAGCCGACCTGCTTGGCCGTGATCGTCCCGTGGAGGATACGCCGTGGTTCTGGTCGGACCAGTACGATCTCAAATTACAGATTGCTGGACTTTCAACCGGTTATGACGACATCGTCGTGCGCGGCACACCAGCGGATCGCAAATTTGCCGCCTTTTACTTGTCGAGCGGACGCCTCATAGCGGTGGATGCGGTCAACAGCGCGCCGGAGTTTCTAGCAAGCAAGCGACTTATCGCTTCAGGTGCAAAGGTTGCACAAGCGCAATTGTCGAATATGTCGATCACCATGAAAGAGATTGCGGCCTCAGCGGCCTGAAGGAGGAATACAACGAGATGGTCAAAATCATTTTCAAAGACCACACCGGCGAGGCCCGTGAGATCGAAGCCAGGGCGGGCGAAACTGTCATGGAGACGGCCATCAAGAATTCCGTGCCCGGGATTGACGCAGACTGCGGGGGCGCCTGTGCCTGCGCAACCTGTCATGTCTATGTCGACGCTGCCTTCATGGACAAAGTTGGCAAGCCTGAAGACATGGAACAGTCCATGCTCGACTTTGCCGAAAATGTCTTAGAGACTTCGCGGCTATCCTGTCAGATTCAGGTCCGCGATGAGCTGCAAGGCTTGACGGTCACCACACCAGAAAGCCAGCACTAGAGGACTGCATCTTGAGGCGCTCAGCTTTCCGAGCGCCTCTGATAGCCCTCGACCAACACACCCAATGCATTAATCCAGGCAATGACGTCGGATTCAACGCCTTCTTCCTCCAGCATGGCAACCAGAAGGTCTGAGGCTTGGCCGGGACTATCGCATTGGGCCACTGCGGCCTCGATGCGGGGTACCGCGCGGGTCTGAAAATCCTCAAACATGTCGGCGATTGTATCGGCCTGTCCCACCAACCGCATCGTGGTCAGCAAGCTTGGATTATCGAGCTGTCCAGAAAGGTCTCTAAGCGTTTTGATCTCGCTTCGATAGTCTATCGCGAAGGGTCGAATGATCTGTTCGGTCTGGTAGTCGACCCACTCCGGTGTACACGGTTCTGGCTCCAGACTGGCGCACGCGGACAGGGCGGCACTCCCCAAAACTAAGCTGAGCCCCAGCTTTGTCAGCCGCTTAATTCTTCGCTGCATGTTCGGCTTTCCTCTTTCGGTTTCGCGACCCTCAGCCAATGGCCGCGTCTCGGCAAGGCTGCCTATGAGATTTCGTTTCCCCACCCGAGCAAAGACGCTCATATTCGCAAGACAAAAAAGAAGAGGGCCCCATGGCAGACGCGCGCAGTATCATTCTCCATCAATATGGAACCTCACCCTTTTCGGAGAAGATACGGCTGGCCTTGCGGATGAAGAACCTCGCATGGGCGAGCGTGGACGTGCCCGTGATCTTGCCAAAACCGGACTTGATGCCCCTATCGGGTGGATACCGCCGCACACCCGTAATGCAAATTGGCGCGGATATCTATTGCGACACCGCGATGATCCTGATGGAACTTGAGCGACGATTTCCAATGCCTGCACTCAATCTGCCAGGCCATGAAGGACTGTCCAAAATGGTTGCCCATTGGGCAGACCGCATTTGGTTCCAGGTCTCGGTCGGCGTTATCTTCGGCGCGGTCGGGGACCAGGTGCCCGATGCCTTCAAGTTAGACCGTGCAGCCATGTCCGGCCGACCGTTCGACACCGACGCCATGGCGGCTGCGGCCCCCATGCTACGCGACCAATGGCGCGGTCACCTCATGCAGCTTGAAGAGCGCCTCAGGGGCGGGCGCGGTGCAGGGAGTGGAAAGTGGATAATCTCGACCAAGGCCGGCCTCGTCGATGTCCACGCCCACATGAACATCTGGTTTGTGCACCAGCACGTGCCCGACTTTGTCGAAGACTGTTTTAAGGGTTCGCCCCTCACCCGGGACTGGTTCTCCCGAATGGGCGAGATCCAGGGCCAAACCCCTGAAGCGGTCACCAGCCAGGTCGCGCTTGAAATCGCCAAACCTGCCGGCCCACGGCTCAAGGCCGCCACCGTTGATGGGCTGGAGCCTCAATCCTTGGTGTTGGGCGAGCGTGTGGCAGTTGCCCCCGACGACTACGGCAAGGATTGGGTAGAAGGCGACCTCGTCCACGCCGATTCCCAGTACATCATCTTGCAACGCGTGGACCCTGCAGTGGAAACGCTCCACATTCACTTTCCTCGCACAGGCTTCCTGGTGCGCCGAGTCTAAGGCCTCAACCCGAAACGGACCGCCGGACCGCATCAAATGAAAACGGGTTCCACACTCCCCATTCTTAGTGTGCCTCAGCCCATGTCCTCGCCGCTTGCGCTTCGACCTCAAGGGGCACTGTTAAGTCCAGCGCGGGCAATGGAGCGGCCATCATGGTGTCGCGGACGACTTCAATAAGCGGGTCTGCTTCGGCCTCTGGGCATTCAAAAATCAACTCGTCATGGACCTGGAGCAACATGCGCGCTTTCAGCCCGGCCGCCCGAAGCGCATCCGGCATGGCAATCATCGCGCGTTTCATGATGTCAGCGGCTGAGCCCTGAATCGGCGCGTTGATCGCCTGGCGCTCGGCAAAGGCGCGGCTGGCGCCATTCTTGGAGTTAATGTCCTTGAGGTGAAGCTTTCGGCCAAACGCCGTAGAGACGTAGCCCGCTGCTTTAGCGTCTTCCTTGGTCTTGTCCATATACGCTCGGATTCCAGGGAATTTGGCGAAGTAGGACTTGATATAATTGCTCGCTTCCTCGCGTGGGATCGACAATTGGCGGGCCAGTCCAAAAGCCGATATGCCATATATAATTCCGAAATTGATCGCCTTGGCGCGCCGCCGGATCATCGGATCCATACCTTCGATTGGCGTGTCGAACATCTCGCTGGCCGTCATAGCGTGGATATCGAGCCCCTCCTGGAACGCGGTCTGCAGAGCCTCTATTCCCGCCAGATGAGCCAAGAGGCGCAGCTCCACCTGGCTATAGTCTGCGCTGACAAGAACACAGCCTGGCTCAGCCACAAACGCTTCACGGATCTTTCGGCCTTCTTCGGTGCGGATAGGGATATTTTGCAGGTTTGGATCGTTGGACGACAACCGCCCTGTCTGGGCGCCGGCCATGGAATAGGAGGTGTGGACACGGCCTGTCTCTGGGTTAATCGCCTCTTGCAAGGCCTCGGTGTAAGTCGATCGGAGCTTGGACAGTGAGCGCCAATCCAGGATCGTGCGGGGTAAGGCATGGCCTTCAGCCGCGAGGTCCTCCAGGATTTCAGCGCCTGTCTGCCAGGCGCCTGTTTTCGTCTTTTTGCCGCCCTGAAGGCCCATTTCGCCAAACAGGATTTCCCCAAGTTGCTTGGGCGAGCCCATATTGAACTCGCGCCCCGCCAGCGCGTAGGCTTCGGCCTCATGCGCCGCCATGCGCTGGGCGAAATCTGACGACAGCCGCGAAAGCACGTCTCGATCGACCTTGATCCCAGCAATTTCCATGTCTGAGATCACTGAAATCAAGGGTCGGTCTAGTCCCTCGTAGACCCGTGTCACTTTCTCTTTGACCAACCGCGCCCTGCCATCGTGCCAGAGGCGCAACGTCACATCCGCGTCTTCGGCCGCGTAGGGCGTCGCCTTATCCAGCGGAACACGGTCGAAGGTGATCTGGCTCTTTCCGCTCCCGCACACGTCTTTGAAAGCGAGGGGCGTGTGGCTAAAGTAGCGCTCTGACAGCTCGTCCATCCCGTGGCCATGGATGCCGGCATTGAGCGCAAAGCTGATCAACATGGTATCATCGACTGGTGCCATGGTGATCCCGTATCGCTTCAGCACGGTCAGGTCGTATTTGATGTTCTGACCAACCTTCAGAACCGAAGGGTCATTGAACAAGGGCGTCAACGCGGCAAGCGCGTCTTCAAACGGGATCTGTTGCGGAGCGTCTCCTGACAAAAGGTCACCGGCGCCGCCACCCTCAGGATCAACGTGGGCCAGCGGGATGTAACAGGCCTCGCCCGGTCCGGTGGAAAGCGAAACGCCCACCAGCGCGGCTGAAATTGCGTCCAGAGCCGTTGTTTCGGTATCAACAGCAACAACACCGACCTGTTTCGCTGCGGCCACCCATTGTTCGAGCGTCGCCAAGTCGGTGACGGTCTCGTAAGCATCAAGGTCAAAGCCGGGGGCCTCTTCTTGCGCAGCGTCAACGTCAACACCCTCTAGTTCCATATGCTCTCGAACACGCCGGGTGATGGTGCGAAACTCCATCTTCTCCA
>JBCCTK010000039.1:0-22093 GCA_039198685.1 Pseudomonadota bacterium
GGCACGTTTCACAGTATTGGTGTTGAACCCGCCGCACAGGCCGCGTTCCGCCGTCATCACCATGACGAGATGGACGCTATCGTCACCCGTGCCGGACAATAGTTTCGGACCACCGCCTTCACCGCCGGAGGCCGCCGACAGGTTGGCGATCACAGCTGCCAGGCGCTGGGCATAGGGCCGAGAGGCTTCAGCGGCCTCCTGCGCACGGCGCAGCTTGGCCGCAGCCACCATCTGCTTGGCCTTGGTGATCTTCTGCGTGGATTTCACGCTAGAGATCCGGCCCTTGAGTTCCTTGAGGCTGGCCATCAGCTACTCCTGCCAGCGCCGCTTAAGCGAACTTCTCGGTGAAGGCCTCGAGGGTGTCCTTGATGCCGGCTTCGATGTCGTCGGTCATCTTGGCCTCGTCGCGGATCTTCGCCAGCAGGTCTTTCTTCTGGCCGCGAATGTGGCTCAGAAGCTCGGCCTCGTAACGGGTCACGTGGTCGGTCGGCACCTTATCGAGATAGCCGCGCGTACCGGCATAAATCACGATGACCTGCTCTTCCATGAGGAGCGGACTGTACTGGGGCTGCTTGAGAATCTCGGTCAGGCGCGCGCCGCGGTTGAGCAGCTTTTGCGTGGCCGCATCGAGGTCGGAACCGAATTTTGCAAAGGCCGCCATCTCACGGTACTGGGCAAGCTCACCCTTCATCGAACCGGCAACGCCCTTCATCGCCTTCGTCTGGGCCGCCGAGCCCACGCGGGACACCGACAGACCGACGTTCACAGCGGGGCGGATGCCCTGGTAGAACAGGTCCGTTTCCAGGAAGATCTGGCCGTCGGTGATCGAGATGACATTGGTCGGGATATAGGCCGACACGTCATTGGCCTGGGTCTCGATTATCGGCAAGGCCGTCAGGGAACCGGCCCCTTCTGTCTCGTTCATCTTCGCAGCTCGTTCCAGAAGACGAGAGTGGAGGTAGAATACGTCACCCGGATAGGCTTCGCGGCCCGGCGGACGGCGCAGCAAGAGTGACATCTGGCGATAGGCCACGGCCTGTTTGGACAGGTCATCATAGATGATCAGCGCGGCCATGCCATTGTCACGGAAATATTCGCCCATGGTACAGCCGGTATAAGGCGCTAGGTACTGCAGCGGCGCCGGCTCTGAGGCTGTAGCGGCCACGACGATGGTGTATTTCATGGCGTCCTTGTCGCGCAGGGTTTTGACAACCTGAGCAACGGTGGATCGCTTCTGGCCGACGGCGACATAAACGCAATAGAGCTTCTGAAGTTCCAGCGCTTTCTTTTTGTCTTCGTCAGTGGTCTCGGCAATCTGCTTGTCGAGGGCCTCGTTGGTCTCTTTCTGGTTCAGGATGGCATCGATGCAGACAGCGGTCTTGCCGGTCTGGCGGTCGCCGATGACCAGCTCGCGCTGACCCCGGCCCACGGGGATCATGCCGTCAATCGCCTTGATACCCGTCATCATAGGCTCGTGGACTGACTTGCGTGGGATAATACCCGGCGCCTTTACGTCAACACGGTTGCGGCTGGTAACGTTTGTCAGATCACCTTCGCCATCAATGGGGTTGCCAAGGGCATCCACAACGCGGCCGAGCAGGCCCTTGCCCACCGGGGCGGCTACAATCTCGTCCAGGCGTTTGACCGTGTCACCTTCCTTGATGCCCCGGTCATCGCCGAAGATCACGACACCGACATTGTCGGTTTCCAGGTTGAGGGCCATGCCCTTCACCCCGCCATCGAACTCAACCATTTCGCCGGCCTGTACATTGTCCAGGCCATGGATGCGGGCGATGCCGTCGCCGACGGAGAGGACTTGTCCGACGTCGGAGACTTCAGCCTCCACACCGAAGTTTTCGATCTGGCGCTTCAGAATGCCAGAGATTTCAGCGGCGCTGATATCCATAGAGCTCAAGCTCCCTTCATGGCGGAGTTCATACGTTCAAGTTTTGCAGCGATAGAGGCATCCACAAGCGTGGAGCCGACACGAAGCTGTAGGCCGCCGATCAGACTCTCGTCGACTTCTTCGTTTAGTTCGATCTCGCCGCCAACTGCCTTTGCCAATATGGCCTCCAGCTTGTCGCGTTGGGCGGCGGTCATGGGCTTGGCGGTGCGGGCGACGGCGCGTTTGATCCCGCGCTGATTCGCATACAAGGTATCGAAAGCGCGCTGGGCAGCGGGAAGGTCCCGCGCGCGCCCATTCTCTGCCATCACGCCGAGAAAATTTCCCACCAGCGCGTTGAGTTTGGCTTCTTTCGCAATCGCCGACAGGGCATCCTTCTTTGCATCCCGCGTGAAAGCAGGTGAGGCGATCATGCGGGCCAGATCAACCGAGTTGGCAACCAGCGCCGCGAATGCGGCAAAATCTCGGTTCACGTCAGCCAGCTGGCCTTTATCCTGGGCGAGTTCAAACAAGGCGCTCGCATAACGCTGTGCAGCTTCACTCGGGCGGGTGATGGAGGCGTCGGCCAAGGCGTTGTCCATGTGTTGGCGGGCGATCTGCCCTCGCGAAAACAGGGCGCAAGCGGCGGAAGTCGCTGACCTTTACCCCGGATTTCGGCGGGGCTTAGCACCCCTCTCCTCCACTGACAACATAGCCCAAGGGCACAAAGCGCGGCGGATTGGCACGGCGCTTGGTTGGTTGTGCTTTCGCCATGGGCTCACATGAAGGAATAGGGGTCGATATCGATGCTCACGCGCACCGAGGCCGGCAGCTTCAGGCGGGCGGACCACGCGGCCATGTAGGCTGAGAGGTCGACGCTGCGCGGCGCCTTCACAAGGAAGCGGCGGCGGTGGCGTCCGCGCACTACGGCGATGGGCGCCTCGGCAGGGCCATAGACTTCGATTCCCTCGCCATTGGGCGCGGCCTTGAGAATGGTCAGGCCTGCTTCCCGGACGGCGTCGGCGCCCGGTGCGGAGACGACTATCGCCGCCAGCCTGCCAAATGGCGGCATACCCATAATGGCGCGGACATCCCGCTCCACGGCCAGGAAGCCATCCCGGTCGCCATGGGCGAGGGCAATCATGGCCGGGTTGTCCGGCTCATAGGTCTGCACCAGGGCGCGGCCCGGCTTGTCTGCGCGGCCCGCCCGGCCCGCCACCTGGCTGAGCAGTTGGAACGTCCGTTCGCCTGCGCGCAGGTCGCCGCCCTTCATGCCCGAATCAGCATCAACGATTCCCACCAGGGTGAGGCCTGGAAAATTGTGTCCCTTAGCCACGATCTGGGTACCGATCAGAACGTCGATTTCACCCGCCGCCATGCGCTCGACAATGTCGCGCGTGTCAGCCCCGGTCTGGGCCGTGTCGGAGCTGAAAATGGAAATCCGGGCCTGGGGCAGCAAGCGGCGCGCTTCTTCAGCCACCCGCTCTACGCCGGGGCCGATGCCGGTCAGCGAGCCTTCAGCCCCGCAATTCGGGCACCGGGTCGGCTTGGGCATTGACCATCCCGTCAAGTGGCAAACAAGTCGGCCAGAATAGCGATGCTCCGTTAGCCAGCTGTCGGTGCCGGGGCTTTTAAGTTTCTCACCGCACGCCTTGCAGAGAATGAGTGGAGCGTATCCACGCCGGTTGAGAAAGAGCAGGCTTTGGTCTCCTGCCGCAAAGACCTCTTCCATCGTTTCTGCCAGGGGAGGGCTCAACCAATGGCCTTTTCCCGGCGGCGTCTCGCGCATATCGATCAGGTCCACGTCGGGCAGCCGGGCCGTGCCAGGCCGGGCTGCCAGCTTCAGCGTCCTGAACCGGCCAAGCTCCGCATTGACAGCGCTTTCAAGCGCCGGTGTCGCCGATGCGAGCACGACGACTGCATCCGCCAGCTTGGCCCGCATGACCGACAAGTCCCGGGCATGGTAGGTCACACCCTCTTCCTGCTTATAAGACCCGTCATGCTCCTCATCGACTATGATGAGTGACAGGTCTTGAAAGGGCAGAAACAGCGCCGATCGCGCCCCAACCACGATCCGGGCACGGCCCTCATTTACCTCACGCCAAGCACGGCGTCGCTCTTTCTCCGAGAGGCCGGAGTGCCAGGGTGTTGGCGCTGCGTCGAACCGGTGTTGAAACCGTTCCAATATCGCCTGTGTGAGCGCGATTTCCGGCAGAAGAACCAGGATTTGCGCATGGGTTGACCGCTGCAAAGCCGCTGCAATGGCCTCGAAATACACTTCGGTCTTACCCGACCCGGTCACTCCATCCAGTAAGAAGGGGGCAAAGCCGCCCGCGTCGACTGCCGCGCGCAAGTGTTGGGCCGCGACCGCTTGCTCGGATGTGAGATCCAGGCCCGGATTGTGCGGATTGGGAAGCCTGTAAGGCGTGTCCACAGGGCGCTTCAGCATCTGAAACGTACCGGCATCCACAAGGCCTTTCACCACCCCGGAAGACACACCGCTCGCGCTTGCAATCTCCGCCGCCGTCATCACGTCGCCGTCTGGCAGGGCATCCAGGGCAGCCCTGCGCGCTGGCGTTTTCTTTGCCGGCTCGGGCCCCGCGCGCCGGTACACCGTTTCAGTCGGCGAAGGGCGAAGGCCCCCACGGGACCGCAGCGCCATAGCAAGGATATTTCCCGATGGATGGACAGTGTATCGCGCAGCAAAATCAATGAATCGGCGCATGTCCTCTGGCATCGGCTTGGCCGGAAGCACACTGGAAAGTGTCTTCAGCGCGCGCTCTTCATCCGGCTTGCCACGACTCCAAACAACACCGGTGCGTTCCGTCTTTCCCAAGGGCGCAGTCACATAGGATCCCACCGGTAGGTCGAAACCTTCGGGCACGTCATAGTCAAAGGGCTCTGGCAAGGGCAGGGGAAACAAGACGCGAACAACGCTCATCGTGTCGATTTAGGCTGGCCCGCGCGCACCTGCAATCACTCATGGGCAGACCTGCCTTGCCCCACCCGGTGGTGACCAGTAGGGTCCGGCCACTTTAAACCGACCCCAGTGAGCCCAATGCCAGATACACACACGTCCTCTTTGCCCGTGTCCCTCAGTGACGTCGAGGCGGCGGCCGGGGTGATTGAAGGTCAGGTTCACAAGACCCCAATGTCCTTTTCCCAAACCCTGTCGGACATCACTGGGGCTGAAGTATTCATCAAGTTTGAGAACATGCAGTTCACCGCTGCGTTCAAGGAGCGCGGCGCCCTGAACAAGCTGTTCCATCTGTCTGAAGACGAAAAAAAGCGCGGCATAATCGCCGCCAGCGCGGGCAACCATGCTCAGGGTGTCGCTTTTCACGCCCAACGGCTTAACATTCCGGCCACCATTGTGATGCCCGTCACAACGCCGTTCAACAAGGTCGAGCACACACAAGCCCATGGCGCGCGTGTGCTGCTGGAGGGCCAAACGTTTGACGAGGCAAAAGTCTTCGCAGACTCACTGGCCGCTGATGAAGGCCTGACCTGGATCCATCCCTTCGATGACCCCCTTATCATGGCGGGACAGGGCACTGTTGGTCTCGAAATGCTCAATGATGTCCCCAATCTGGACGCCCTGGTCGTGCCGATTGGTGGTGGTGGACTGATTTCAGGCATTGCAACCGTTGCGAAAGCAAAAGCCCCGGACATGAAAGTCTACGGCGTGCAGGCCGCCATGTATGCGGGGATGATCGCTGCGCTCTCAAAGGGCGAAATGCCTCGGGGCGGTGCATCCATCGCCGAGGGGATTGCCGTCAAGGAGCCAGGGCGGCTGACGCGCCAGGTGGTGGATGCCTTGGTGGATGAAATCGTACTGGTCCAGGAGGAACATCTCGAACGCGCAATCACACTCTATCTGGATGTGGAAAAAACCGTGGCAGAGGGCGCTGGCGCGGCGGGCTTGGCCGCATTGCTCGCCCACCCCAATAAGTTTGCGGGTCGAAAGGTCGGGTTGGTCCTTTGCGGCGGCAACATCGATTTGCGATTGCTCAGCTCCGTGCTGAACCGTGCACTTGTCCGGGAAAAGCGCCTCGCCAACATCCGAATCATCGGCGATGACCGGCCTGGACTTCTCGCCATGGTGTCGCAAATCATTGGGGATTGTGGCGCGAACATCATCGATGTGGCCCATAATCGGATGGCGCTGGATGTGCCAGCAAAAGGCGCTGAATTCGACATTCTCATTGAGACGCGGGACGGGCAACACACCCACGACGTGACCGAGGCACTAAAAGCAGCGGGATATCCGCCAAGGGGTCTTTGAGCGAATGATTGTTTAACAATCGCGCACCGGCCCCCTTGGGTGTCGCAAATTCAGACGCGACAGACTGATTTTCTGGAGTTGCTTCGATCGGGTTTGCTTATCTCCCCATCGCAACTATCCCAGAACAGCGTGTTAAGGAGATCTGGAATGATGAGATTTGGTATGGCGGCGGCCCTGGTGGCTCTCAGCCCAGCGTGTGCAGCAACCCCACTGGACTCAAACACTCTGAGCGCCCAATCGCCTGCGAATGAGGATGGTGAATCAACCACCGCCCCCACAGGAGCATCAATTCACGAAGATCTCCTCACCTTGGATGGCCATCTCGATACACCCGCACTGTTTCACCGCGAGGGCTATGACTTTTCCAGGCGTGGGAGTTACAGTGAGGATCGGACCAATGTGGATCTGCCGCGCCTCCTGGAGGGTCAGCTGGATGGCGGATTTTGGGTCATATACACGGCCCCAGGTCCATTGGATGAGGCGTCCTACCGGGCCGCACGCACCTCCGCCCTATTGAGACAGATGTCTATTCGTGAGTTGGCGGCGAAGTATGCATCATCCGTTGAGCTTGCCTTTGAATCGGGTGATGCGGCGCGCATAGATGCCGCTGGGAAGATCGTCGTCTTCCAAAGCATGGAAAACGCCTATCCGCTCGGCGAGGACATATCCCTCCTTGAGACCTTTTATGTTGGCGGCCTGCGCATGCTGGGACTGGTCCATTTCGAGAGCAATCAGTTCGCCGACAGTTCAACAGATGACCCACTCCATGGTGGGTTGAGCGAGATGGGAAAGGAACTGGTTCGGGAAGCCAACCGGCTGGGGATGATCGTTGACGCATCCCATGCCTCCGATGACGCCTTGCGGGATATGATGGCGGTCTCCAACACCCCTGTGATCCTTTCCCACAGTGGCCCGGATGGTGTTTTCGAGCATGCCAGGAACGTACCGGATGACTTGCTGGTTGACCTCGCTGAAAGCGGCGGCGTGGTGCATGTAAACGCCTTCGGTGGATATCTTGAAGCCCTGGAAAACAGCCCCGAGCGCCAGGCTGCACTGGATGCCTTGAGCGCTGAACGCGGGACGGACTTCGCCGCGATGACAGACGCAGAGCGCCAGGCGTTTCGCGCTGCCCGCCTTGAGCTGGACCGCCAGTTTCCACCGCCACGCTCCAGCTTTGAAAAATACCTTGAGCACTTGTTCTACACCATCGACCTGGTGGGGATTGACCATGTCGGGATTGGCGCAGACTGGGATGGCGGCGGAGGCGTCGATGGTATGGCCGACGTGGCAGATGTGCCGAAGATCACCACAGCGCTGCTCGATGCTGGATACAGCAAGGAAGACATAGAGAAAATCTGGAGTGGGAACGTACTCCGGCTCATGGGCGAAGTCGAGGCGGCCAGGACCGCCACACTGGCCTCGCCTGATATTCTACAATAACGCAAGGCGCCGGCCGCAAACGCGATCAGATCGGACGGGGAGCCACTCTCAGCCCGGTGCCTGGCCAGGCTGAAGCCTCATTTTGCCAGCCGTGCTTTCGTGCGACCTTCATGGGGTCTCGCCGTGGCAGGGTCTGTCGGCCAATCGTGCTTTGGATAGCGCGCACGCATATCCTTCGCCATGTCGTGGTACCCGCCACTCCAAAAGCCCGGAAGGTCGCCCGTCAGCGCGACTTGGCGCGCAGCGGGCGATGTTAGCGACAGGGTAATCGCAAGGCCACCCCCGCTGACCGTGGGATGGGCGGTGGCGCCGTAAAACTCTTGGACCCTGGCCGTTACAAGCGGGGCTTTTTCATCGAGATAATCAATCGGCGCCGACCGCCCCGATGGCAGCATCAGCGCTTCTGGCGCAGCGGCCTCCAAAACCTGTCCACGATGCCAGCCCAAGTGGGCCTTCAGGGCAGCACGCACGACCCCGGCATCGGGAATGGCCGGGCCAGCCCCCTCGTGAAGAAGCCAATCATCGGCCGAAGCGGCCAGGCCAGCCGCCGTCCAATCGGGCAGATCGCCTGCCTGTTCACCCGCCACTTTGAGGCGCGCTATGAGCATTTCCACCTCGGCCTCAGCCTTGAATATACTCCATCCGTACTCAGACAAAGCAGCCAGAAGCGCCTGCCGCGCGGCCGCTCCCGACGGTTTTGGCAGCGGCTGTTGGGACAGTTCAATCGCACCGATCCGGCGGATACGGCGGGCTGTAAACTTGCCCGTATCTGGATCAAATCGGGCGATTTCAGCCAATTCCGGTGGGCAGATCACTTGAACATCCGCTTCCTTGAGCGGCGCTACGAGGGTCGCGCGCATCCCCTTGGCGCCGCCCATCGCATCTGCGATGACCAACCATTCTGCGCCCGCCATGGGGTCATCCTCAGGCAGATGAACCGCCTCTCCGCCAACCGTCAGGAAATGACCGAACCGATCAGGACGGCGTTTTGCAATGGCATCTGGCCAGGCAGAGGCCAGCCGCAAGCCGGGATCACCTTTGGACGATGCACCACCGCCCCAATGCAAAGCTTGACGTTTCATCGCCTTGGCGCGCTGGGACGTGTCTGTTCGAAACCTCTGAAGCCGCGAGGCGAGGTCTGTTGTGTTGCCGCCTAACCCGCGCTCGCTCAGCAATGCGGCAATTTCGGCCCCCAGGGCACGTGACCCAGGCGTTTCAGCCGACGCCACCAGGGCCGACAGGCGCGGCGAGAGAGGCAGTTTCGCCATCTCGCGGCCCTTCGCGGTAAGCGCGCCGCCCGCATCCAGAGCGCCCATGGACACAAGATGCCGGCGCCCCGCTGCCAAGCGCCCTTCCGGAGGCCTGTCCAACCAGGTCAGGTTTCCCGGCTCGCGCTCCCCCCACTCTGCCAGACTCAGCACGAGGCCGGACAAATCCGCGCGCAGCAACTCCGGCGTTATCTCCGGGGTCAGCCCCCGCGTTTCAGGCAAATCCCATAACCTGAAACAGACGCCAGGTCCTGTGCGCCCGGCGCGCCCACGTCGCTGATTCACCGACGCCAAGGGGGCGCGTTCGGTCACCAAACGCTGGCTGCGCCCGGCAGGGTCATAGACCGGCGCCCTGACAAGGCCGCTATCGATCACAGTCGATACCCCCTCAATGGTAATAGCGCTTTCAGCAATGTCCGTCGCCAGAACAATTTTGCGACATCCAGGTCTTGCCGGCTGCACCGCTTCGTCCTGGTCTCTCTGTGACAGCGCGCCATAAAGCGGGAACACGTCCGTGCCGGACGACAAATTGACCGCATTTAAAAGCTCCAGAGTCCGCCGTATTTCCCGTGCTCCCGGCAGGAAAGCCAAGATAGAGCCCGGCGTTGCTTCAAGAGCCTTGCAGATCACCTGCACCATATGGGCTTCCAGGTGACGCGGTGGGCGGCCTTCATAGCGCGTCTCGACGGGAAAAGCCCGCCCTTCACTGATGATCACCTCACCGCCAATTCGTGTGCGAATTTTCTCGGTTTCCAGTGTCGCAGACATCAACATCAAGCGCAGCTCCGGCCGCAGCGCCTCTTGCACCTCAAGGCTCAGCGCCAGCCCCAAATCCACATTCAGGGATCGTTCGTGGACCTCATCGAACACCACGCACGACACACCGGAAATTTCAGGGTCGGATAATAGTCTGCGCACATACAAACCGTCCGTGATCACCTCTATTCGGGTACGAGACGAAACTGCGCGCTCCAACCGTGTCGAGAGTCCAATGGTTTGCCCCAAAGGCTCACCCAGATGGAAAGCCATGCGCTGAGCTGCGCCACGGGCCGCCAGGCGTCGCGGCTCCAGTAGGAGGAGCTTGCCCGCTTCAAGCGCGCCTGTTTCAAGCAAGTGCAGAGGGACGCGCGTGGTTTTACCTGCGCCAGGCGGTGCCGCCAGCACCACCCGGTTCGACGCCGCATAGGCTTGGCTCACCGCGCCAAGTACACTGTCAATGGGAAGCGATTGGACCATGCAGTCCGCTTATCGGAGATTTGGGGCCCTGTTGAGGGCGGCGCTGGAAGTGCTCAGGCTTTCGCCTTCTTCTTGGACTTCTTCTTATCCTTATCCTTGCCTTTTCCCTTGGACTTGCCGGAGGTTTTGGCCTTGGACTTGGACTTCTTCTTTTCGCCCTTATCCTTGACCCCTTCGATTTCCGGCTCGGACACTTTGACCGCAGGGTCGCGATCGGTTTTTGCATCAATCAGCGTGGTGAGAAGATCGACAAATCCCGCCCGCCTATTTTTCGCCAAGGTCGCAATCAAGGCACTATCGGCGCCGCGGACGGCGGGAGCGGCAGCCGCAAGCGCTTTTTGGCCTTTTTCAGTGAGAGCGACAGATTTCGCCCGCGCATCCTCCTCAGAAACCGCCCGAGAGATGAGGCCGGCGCGTTGCATCCGGTTCAGCATATCAGCAAGGGTGGAGCGATCTATGCCGGTCATATCGACAAGTCGCGACTGGCTGGACCCCGTTTCCTGCGACACGGCAGCCAACACGCTGAACTGGCGCAACGTCACGCCCGCTTCACGAAGCTTTTCTGCCGATTCATTAGCGGCCAGCTGTTGCGCCCTATGCAGGAGGTGGCTCAGCGAGCCTCCCAATTCGAAACCGTCTTGCGTATTGTCTTCTATGCCCGCTTCGCTCATCTTTGCCCTTGCCCCCTCAGAGCGCAGCGCCCTGAAAAATGCCCCTTAAACGCCTCATCGGTTCCGACCGTGGGCGGATCAACACGTTTCTCCAATAACGCGATAGATTGACGATGAGATGACAGAAGGTTTGACCCCACAGTTTCAAGAGCAAGTGCCCGATGGTGACGACCGAATGCGTCGGGTGTGTAATCACTGTTCCTTTATCGATTATGAAAACCCGAAGATCGTCGCCGGATCTGTTGTAACGCAGGGTGATCAGATCCTTTTGTGCAAACGCGCTATAGAGCCGCGTAAAGGCTATTGGACCCTTCCGGCAGGCTATATGGAGAAGGGTGAAACGGTGGAAGAGGCCGCCGCGCGTGAAGCGCGAGAAGAGGCCTGCGCAGAGATTGAGATCGATCGTGTCCTGGCAATGTATACCGTGGCGCGGATCGCACAGGTGCAGATCATGTTCCGGGCAAAGCTGGTTTCAGGCATCGCTGCGGGCCCGGAAAGCCTTGAAGTCGGCCTATATGACTGGAAGGATATTCCCTGGTCAAAGTTGGCCTTTCCGACCGTGGTTTGGGCACTCACCCATTTCTCCCAAACGCGAAACGCCGATCACTTCGCGCCTTTTTCGAACCCGCCAGGCGCCGACGATCTTATTCGGTGACCGGACTCGCCGATGCGGGCGCTTTCGGTTCGTCCTGCAGGTGTTTCAGCGTGTAGGGCACATTGGCCGCGCCGAACAGGAAGGTGATCACCATGTTTCCGACCTTCCAGTTGGCCCAGACACTCTGGGCGTCTTTCTCACCAAATGTCAGCCCAGCGAAGGTGTAAGCCTCGCACGGCGCGATCGGCACGCCGAAAACGGGCAGGCATTGCTCTGCAATCGGCGCGAAAGTGCGGTAGAGATACTCATTCCAAAGCGCCATACAGACAAAGAACAGACCCCACCGGATCGAGAGCTGGGTCCATGCATGGTCTGGCAGATTGAAGACATCCTTGAACATGGCCTTCCAGACATTCCGGCCAAAGATCATGGGCACAAAGATCAAACTGGCGAGAAACAGGTTCTGGAGTGAAACCTTCACATAAAGAAAGGCCTCGTTCTTACCGAGAATACCAAGAATACCGAACACGCCCACAATGAGCGATGAGACGATAAGGAATGGCGGTATCTTCAGTCCCTTAATGGCCTTCTGGGCCACGATGCCAATGGTCAGGAGCACCAACACACCGGTTGCCCAGAAGAGGGCATCATAGGTCAGGAAGCCGCCTTCCGGCTGGATAAACCGAAGGCCATTATAGACAACGACAAAGGCAATCACCGGGACAAGATCGCCCCAGAGCTGATTGGCTTTGTCAGCGGCTTTTGCCGCGCCGGATTCTTCTGTGCTCATGACAAGGTTTACGACTCCTGGCGCACTTTGGATGCAAATCGAACGCTCACGAAGTCACGAACGCCTCCGGCGTCAAGCATAAAGGTCGTGAAGGCGTAAACTGCGCCGCCCGCTGCCGCTTCGAAGGCGAGTTGAGGCCAGCCCCCGATATTCGGCACGACCCAAACCGCTGGAGCCATGGCTACGCAGGCCAGGGCTATCTTTATGGCTTCACCAAACGGCCAATCCAATTGAACCAATCGATTGCCAATGGCGGCCAAAAGGACCAATCCCACACCATAGCTGATGACGGTCGCGTAAACCGCACCCATCATCCCGAGCAGCGGTAGCAACACCAAATTCAGGCCAATGTTCAAGATCGCCGGAACCAACATCAAACCAGCCCTCAGTCCCGTACGCCGGGTCAGTTGGAATGGCTCGCTCGCAACGTAAACCAATAGCCCATTCAGGAGCCCTGCAAAAGCAATCCATGGAATAATGGCAGCGGCCTGGTCACGCAGGGCTGTACCAATCATCGCTTCTGAAAGGGGCTGGGCGACCAGCGCCAAACCCGTCGCCGCCGGCAGAGCTGTGAGAAGGACAGTCGTGATTAACGCCTTTGCGCTTTTGCCCGCTGCCGTTGCCCCCGCCGCCTCAAAACGGGCCATCAACAAAGGCGATGCTGCGATAGCAGGCCAGGCGCACAGCATCAGCACCGTTTTATCCGCCACGCCATATCCGGCGGCATAGGCGCCCACGGCAGCCTCGCCCAGAAAGGCAGCGATCAGAAAGCGGTCTGAGGCAGACAGCACAATGTCCAGAACCAATGCTGCGGCGACGGGCGCGCCATAGGCAAACCAGGCCTGGCTCTCATGCAGACTGGCTCGACCGCCTTTTGCAGCGCGAGCGAGCCAAATGCCTTCTCGCACGGCAACCACACTGCGCGCCGTCAAAAGCCCGATAAGCGGGGACACAGCCCCAAAATCCAATTGCCAGGCCACCGCGGAGCCCAGTGCGAACCCACCCAGGATATGCACAACTTCATTCAGGCTATAGCGCTCCACGCGCATCTCCGCCCTGTGCGTTTCCTGGGCCAATTGCACAAGACATCCCGTGATCAAGAGGGCGCCCAGCACCGGGATTGCGGGGCCATATCCGGGGATCTGTCTTAAAACGATCCAGAGCATCGCCAACACCATGAGCCCGCCAAGACCTGACAGTCCGACCAGACGAAGTGCCCCGGCATAGTGATCTGCTGTTTTTCCAGCCCCTCGCGCAGCGCCGGCAAAACGATAAGCGGCCGCCTCAGCCCAGGTCACACTGGCCGTATGTACCATGGCCAGAAGCGACACGAGCAAGGCGTAGCGGCCATACTCTTCTGCGCCAAGCAGGCGTGTAAACACATAGACCCCGCCAAATGCGGCCAGCGCATGGGCCAGGCGTGCCGGGGCATAGCCGGTCAGGTGTTGCAAGAGGCTCATCGCCCTGTCCTATCAGGTAAATCCGTTCTGGCGGTTAACCCGAAAGCTGCAATAGGATCAGTCCAAGCGCGAGCACACCCGCGGCAAGGGTGCGACGTACCCCGAACCCCTCTTTCAAGAACACCCACGCCAGGATAGCCGCGAAGACAATTCCGCTTTCGCGCAAGGCGGACACGCGCGCGACTTCCATCTGGTCCATGGCGAGCAAGGCGGCCCCGAACGAAAAAACCGACATGGTTCCGGCTATGGCACCGAACCACCATTGGTCCCGAATGGCCCCGATCAGGGCTGGCCCACGGTCAACGGCGGCAACCAGCGTGATCGCGACCGGGTCAAGGATGAAAAGCCAGACAATGTAAGTGAACGGATTTTCCGCCGCGCGCACACCATTGGCATCCGCGACGGAATACAGCGCAATGCCAAGCGCGGTGCCGGCCGCCCAAATCAAAGCCTGGGGGTCAGGTCTTTCACGCGCCACGCCCTTGCCAGACGGCATGCCGAAGAAAATCACCGCCGCTGTGGCCACAATGAGCCCGACAATCGCCAGCGGGGCAAGCGATTCTCCGAGGACCATCCACGCAGCGAACGCCGCCAGGAGTGGCGCGGCGCCCCGCATGATGGGAAAGACCTGGGAAAGATCGCCCCGGTGCAGCGCACGCACCACGCAGATCTGATAGAAAAAATGGGCTGGAAGCGCGATTGCCATCGCCCACCAGACCTCAGCGCTGGGCAGCGGAACCACAAAAGCGAAAGGAATGAGGATAACGGCGCCTGTGATTCCCATGACGGCGCGGCCGAGCAGAATATCCTCCCCGCGTTTCACTGCGACATTCGCCACCGCCAGGGTCAACGCAGAAAATAGCGCCAGAAGGATTGGAATGAGATCGCTGCCCGCCATGGCGACCTCTTTCAATCGCCGCGCCCCCCCTGTCCAGACGGGACGCGGCGTGAGGTCGTCGCGCGCCAGTGACTAAGCGTCGATGGTCACGCGCGGTCCTGCAGCGCGAACGGAGGCGCCCACATGAGCGTCGTAAATCGCGAAATTCCTGATGAACATCTCAGCCAGTTTCGCGGCTTGCGCATCATAGGCTTTGGGATCAGACCATGTGCGGCGCGGATCCAGGATCTTGGCATCGACGCCGTCTACGGCGGTCGGAACCTGAAAACCGAAGGTCTCATCTGTGCGAAACGATGCCCCGTTGAGCGAGCCGTCCATGGCCGCATCGAGGAGTGTACGCGTGGCCTTGATCGGCATCCGGGAGCCTTCGCCATGGGGACCGCCCGTCCATCCGGTCGACACCAGCCAGCAATCGACGTCGTATTTCGCGATCAGGTCGCGAAGCAGATTGCCATACTCGCTGGGGTGGCGAGGCATAAAGGGGCCGCCGAAACAGGTGGAAAATGTCGCGGTTGGCTCGGTCACGCCTTTTTCGGTGCCGGCGACCTTGGCTGTATAACCCGAAAGAAAGTGATACATCGCCTGTGCTGGGGTCAGCTTCGCGATGGGGGGCATGACGCCGAATGCATCGCATGTGAGCATGACGAGATTTTTCGGCTGGCCACACCGCCCCGTTAGAGAGGCGTTGGGAATCGCAGAGATTGGATAGGCCCCGCGTGAGTTCTCGGCCAATGACCCGTCGTCGAGGTCCAGTGTTCGGGTTTCCGGGTCCATGACGACATTTTCAAGCACCGTCCCCCACTGTTTGGTGGTGGCGTAGATTTCCGGCTCTGCCTCTTCGCTCAGGCGGATCATCTTCGCATAACACCCGCCTTCGAAATTGAAGAGGCCGTTTTCAGACCAGCCATGCTCATCATCGCCGACCAATACGCGTTTGGAATCCGCGCTGAGTGTGGTTTTCCCCGTCCCGGAAAGCCCGAAAAAGATGCAGGCATCATCATGCTCTGACGTGTTCACCGAGCAATGCATTGGCATAACGCCTTTAGCCGGCAGCAGATAATTCAGAATTGTGAAAACTGATTTTTTGGTCTCCCCTGCATAGGATGTACCGCCAATCAGGACCAGTTTCTTAGCCAGATTCACTGCAATCACAGTTTTGCTCACCGTGCCATGGCGGTCCGGGTCTGCTCGGAAGCTGGGCAAGTTGATGATCGTGAATTCGGGATCGAAGCCGTCATATTCCGCAGCTGTTGGAATACGCAGCAGATGGCGAATAAAGAGCGAGTGCCAAGCGAACTCATTGACGATTCGAACCGGGAGGCGATGGTCTAGGTCGGCGCCGCCAAAAAGGTGCTGGAGGTAAACGTCCCTGGTCTCGAGATGGGCTTTGAAATCGTCCCAAAGCACATCGAACTGTGCCGGTGTCATGGACGCATTATTGTCCCACCAGACCGTGTCTTCCGTAAGGTCGTCGCGAACCGTGAATTTGTCTTTCGCAGAGCGACCGGTGTGCAGACCCGTCTCGACAACAAGGGCTCCGCCTTGTGCAACACGTGCCTCGCCATTTGCGATCGCCGCTTCGTGGAGGCGGGCTTCATTCCAGTGCGCATATACGCCTTTCGGCGCAATGCCCAGTTTGTCCAGGCCCAATTCTTGTCCCATGGTGATATTCCCCAAAATACTTTCTACTATGGCCTCTGCGGGCCTATTTGTGTGCCAGAATCCGCTCGGCCGAGGCCGACCTGATGTCCGGACTATGCAATCATTGGACCTTCACGCCACACGGGGCAACCGCGGAATGAAAAATTTTGCATTGCGGTGGTATGCCGCCAAATTCGGCATTTAGTGACCGAATTTGCAGTGATTTCGCCGTTTAAGGGAGGTTTTCGCGTGCGCGTGCCCGCAACTCGTAAATCAGTTCAAGCGCGGCTTTCGGCGTCAATTCATCCGGGTCCAGATCAATGAGCGCCGTTTCAACTGCACTGTCTACAACAGGGTCCGGCGATGGTGAGTGTGGCTCGGAAGCGGCAAACAAAGGCAAGGCATCGCCGCGTCCGGTTTCGCCTTCCAGGCGATCCAAAATTTGCCTTGCCCTTGCAACCGCCTTTCTCGGAAGGCCGGCGAGGCGGGCAACCTGCACACCATAAGACCGGTCGGCTGGTCCGGGCTGAACCTCATGCAAAAAGACAAGGTCTTCTTTATACTCCTTGGCCCGAAGTGACGCGTTCGCTGCGCCCTTCAAACGGGCAGCAAGGTCCGTCAGTTCGTGGTAATGGGTGGCGAACATCGCGCGGCACTGATTTGTGTCATGGAGATGTTCCACCGCCGCCCAGGCGATCGCCAGTCCATCAAAGGTCGACGTCCCCCGGCCCACCTCATCCAGGACCACAAAACTCCGCGCGCTGGCCTGGTTGAGTATGGTCGCGGTCTCGACCATTTCGACCATGAAGGTCGAGCGGCCCCGGGCGAGGTCATCGGATGCGCCAACCCTGGAAAACACACGGTCGACCGGCCCCAGCGTGAAGCGCCGTGCCGGCACAAAGGCGCCTGCCTGGGCCAGGATGACGGAAAGGGCAGCTGCGCGCAGATAGGTCGACTTTCCCGCCATGTTGGGCCCCGTCACAAGGAGAAGGCGTGCGGCAGAAAGCCCGTCTGCATCAAGTGAAAGGGCATTCGGCGTAAAGCCTTGCCCCTCCTTTCGCAGCGCGGCCTCGACAACAGGATGGCGCAAGCCATCGGCGTCGATCACCGCCATGCTCGAAAGGTGAGGCCGGACAGCGCTGACCTCATCAGCCCATTCCGCCAGGCCGAGCACCACATCGATTTCTGCCAGGCCCACCGCAATCTCTCCCAAGTAGGTCGACAGGGCCTGCACCCGCGCCACAAACCCGTTGAAGAGATCGAGTTCCATCGCTGTTGCCGCTTCCTCTGCCCGCGATATGCGCCCGGCAAGGTCTGAGAGTTCGGCCGTGGAAAAGCGAACATTCTTGGCCAGGGTCTGGCGGTGGATGAAGGTTTCGTTCAGCGGTGGGGCCATCATCGCTTCGCCGGGCTTGACCGGTACATCGATGAAATAACCGAGCACATTGTTGTATTTGATCTTCAAAGCCGGGGCACCCGTCAGCGCAACATAGTCTGCCTGGAGGCCAGCGATTATCTTACGGCTGTCATCGCGCAGGGCCCGCGCCTCATCCAATGGCGGAGACCAAGCCGGAGCGATAAAACCCCCATCACGTGCCAGGAGCGGGGGGTCTTCAGACAGAGCCGTTTTAAGGTCTTGCGCCAGGGCTGACAATTCGGCGTCCCGGCTGAGCGTGAAGGCGAAAACGGCACTGGCGATCTCTTCCGGCGGTTCTGCTGCCGATCGGGCAATGTGGGCAGCAAGCGTCTCTGCACCGACCAGAGCGGCACCCATCGCGGCCAGGTCGCGGGGTCCGCCGCGCCCAAGCGCCAGGCGTGTGCGCGCCCGTGCCAGGTCCGGTGTCTGTTTCAAGATCGCGCGCAATCCACCGCGCAAATCGCCGTCCGACAGGCCCCAAGCAACCCCATCATGGCGAGCCGCGATGGCATCCGGATCCATCAGCGGACGCGAGATCCGCTCAGACAATAGCCGTGCACCCGCTGCGGTGACCGTCCGGTCAATCGTGTCGATTAGGCTGCCTTTGCGGTCTCCAGATAGGGTCCGGGTGATTTCGAGACTGGACCGCGTGGCCGGGTCGATCGCAAGAACCGATGTTTCCAGCTCCCGCACCGGGGGATCGAGCCGGATCTCACGACCAGCCTGCGTGAGTGAGACATAGTCCAGCAGCAGGGCAATTGCTGCCAGTTCGGGGCGGGTGAAATCACCAAGGGCATCAATCGCTGTGACGTCAAACACGGCTTTCAAGGCCGCTTCGCCTGCCTTGGCGGATGCATTGCGCGCCGGTCGCACACAGACTGGCAGGCCCAAACTGGTATCAATTTCTGAATATAAGGCCGCGCCCGCTTCGCTGTCCGGCAAAAGAATTTCACCCACAGGAAACGCAGCGAGCTTCTCCACAAGCGTATCGCGCGTGGGAGACATGACGTGAAATGCGCCCGTGGAAACATCGCCCACGGCGAGGCCTATGTCCTTACCGCCCGCCAACGACACGACAGAGGCAAGGGCCTGGCCGGTGCGCGCGGGAAGCATGGTGTCCTCGGTCAGGGTGCCAGGTGTGATCACCCGGACGATGTCACGCGCCACAATGGCTTTTGAACCGCGCTTTTTTGCTTCGGCAGGCGATTCGGTTTGCTCACAGACCGCCACCCGCTTGCCCGCACGGATCAGCCTGGCAAGATAGGCATCGGCGGCATGGTAGGGCACACCGGCCATCGGGATCGGCTCGCCTTGGTATTCCCCACGGGCCGTCAGTGTAATGTCCAGAATTTCGGCGGCGGCTTTCGCATCATCGAAGAAGAGTTCGTAGAAATCGCCCATTCGGAAAAACAGCAAAGCATCTTCATGATTGGCCTTGATCGACAAATACTGCGCCATGAAGGGCGTGGGGCCTTTCGTTGCGCTGGTTGCTGACGTGACTGAATCGGGCATGCTGCAAGCCCTTACTGTGTCTGGGGTGGATTCGGAAGGTTGCGGGAACGGTAAGCCATCGACGGGCCTTGGCAGCCCTTCCCCACCGCACTAGTGTCGAGGCCATTCTTCTCACCCGACATGCGGCGAAGGCGCCATCCCTATGACATCCAAACGACCCAGCTTCACAGACCAGGAAGCCCTTGATTTCCATGCGCTTCCGCGCCCTGGAAAATTGTCAGTGACGCCCACGAAGCCCATGAGCACACAGCGCGATCTCTCTCTGGCATACAGCCCCGGCGTCGCGGTCCCTGTAATTGCGATCGCGGAAGACGAAGACCTCGCCTACGACTACACCGCCAAGGGCAATATGGTGGCCGTGATTTCCAACGGGACAGCCATTCTCGGCCTCGGTGACCTGGGCGCCATGGCGTCAAAACCGGTCATGGAAGGCAAATCTGTGTTATTCAAGCGCTTCGCCGATGTGGACTCCATAGACATTGAGGTGGAGACAAGGGACGTTGAGGAGTTCTGCACCACGGTGCGCAACATCGGCCACACGTTTGGCGGGATCAATCTTGAGGACATCGGCTCTCCGGAGTGTTTCATCATCGAGCAACGCCTGCGCGACGAACTCGATATCCCTGTGTTCCACGACGACCAGCATGGCACAGCCATCATCGCAGCGGCCGGCATTATCAATGCGTGCGCCGTGACCGGACGGAACATCGAAGACATCAAAGTCGCGTTTTCGGGTGCGGGTGCGGCCGGGCTTTCCTGTGCCGGTCTGATTGCGCACCTTGGCGTCAAAAGAGAAAACATCATCATGTGCGACAGTGGCGGCGTGATCTATGAAGGCCGCACCGATAAGATGGACCAGTTCAAGTCCACATTTGCCGTGAGAACCGAGAAGCGCACCCTGGCGGAAGCGATGGAGGGCGCTGACGTGTTCCTCGGCTTGTCCGTAAAGGGGGCGGTCAGCAAGGAGATGGTCGCCTCTATGGCCGACAAACCCATCATCTTTGCCATGGCCAATCCAGACCCGGAAATTACACCGGAAGAAATCAAACAGGTGCGCGACGATGCGATCATCGCTACAGGCCGGTCTGACTACCCCAACCAGGTCAATAATGTCCTTGGTTTTCCCTACATTTTCCGCGGTGCGCTCGATGTCCGGGCAAGGGGCATCAACGAAGAAATGAAAGTTGCCGCAGCCAAAGCTCTGGCAGAATTGGCGCGCGAGGATGTACCGGACGAAGTCGCCGCAGCCTATCATGGGTCCCGCCCAAGTTTCGGGCCTGAGTATATCATCCCCACGCCCTTTGACCCGCGCTTGATCACATTCGTTCCCCCCTTCGTGGCCCAGGCCGCCATGGACACCGGCGTGGCCCGCAAACCCATCGAAGATATGGAGGCTTACCGCTACTCTCTGGCACAGCGCCAAGACCCGACCGCCAGCTTTATGCAGGGTCTCCAGAGCGCGGTTCGCTCCCATCAAAAACGGATCGTGTTTGCCGAAGGCGAGGAACCCGCCGTGGTGCGCGCCGCATTCAGCTTCAAAAATCAGGGGCTCGGCCATCCGGTGTTGATCGGCCGGGAAGACCGCGTCGCCCAAACCATGAGGCAAATGGGCGTCCCCGAAGACGCACTTGAGATCGTCAATGCCCGCTTGTCTGACAACAATCCCGATTATACAGATTACCTTTATGCCCGCTTGCAACGGAAAGGTTTCCTGAAGCGCGATGCCCAACGCCTCGTCAACCAGGACCGAAATGTGTTTGGCGCCTGCATGCTGGCGCTGGGTGATGCCGATGGCATGGTCACCGGTGTGACCCGGAATTACCAGGTCGCTCTGGAAGATGCCCGACTTGTTCTGGATCCGATGGCCAACCGTCCCGTGATCGGGATGTCGCTCGTGATCTCGCGCGGCATGACCGTGTTCATCGCCGACACCAGCGTGGTGGAATTGCCCAACGGTGAAGACCTCGCCGCCATTGCCCAGGAGGCCGCCCGATCGGTGCGCGCGCTGGGGTTCACGCCGCGCGTAGCCTTACTGTCGTATTCTACATTCGGCAATCCAATGGGCGAACGCATCGAGAGAGTCCGCGAAGCGGTTTCGATTCTCGACGCCGACCCATCGGTCGATTTTGAGTATGAAGGTGACATCGCCGCCGACGTGGCGCTGAACCCCAATCATCGCTTGACCTACCCATTCACCCGCTTGACGGGACCCGCCAATGTATTGGTGATGCCAGCGATCCATTCGGCTTCGATTTCAACCAAGCTGATGAACGCCATGGGCGGGGCGACGGTGATTGGCCCGATGCTACTCGGTCTGGAAAAATCGGTTCAAATTGCCAATCTGGGCGCCACGGTGTCGGATATCGTTACCCTTGCCACGATTGCCGCCTTTGATGTGGACGGGGTCAGCGCAGGCAGCGTCGTCGCGTGATCAGGCCGGGTGAGCCGACGCTTCACCACGCTCCGGCTGGGTTCGGCTGGGCGCCATAAACCCTGCGAAAAGGGACAGGACAACCGCAGGAAGCCCCAACGCCGCGGCGACCAGGAAAAACAGGGAATACCCTTCCAGAGTCGCAAGGCCCGCTTCACCTGCCGTGATACCGCCCCAGGACTGAAGGCTTTTAAACTCACCCATCGCGGTCTGCAGCGGCCCGCTAAAGAACATGACCAACACCCCTGACGTGCCAGCAATCACCTTGGGCCCGAGCGACCAAATTGAGCTGAAGATCGCATATTGCGTGCCCGCAAACGCCTTGTTCACAAGGCTCGACATGAACGCGATGAAAATCGTGCCCGCATAGCCACCGGCAATGTTATCCGCGGTGACAGCGATAAAGAGGGGCAAGAGCGTGTCTGGGCTCTGCAGCACCAGCCAGGCGAAAATCACATTGCCCAGAAGGGATACGATCGCACCAATGACGAGGGAGGTGCGCAAACCCAATTTCAGGGCAGATATGCCCGCCAGCGCCACGCCAACAAACACGATCCAGGGGCCATA
>JBCCTK010000040.1:0-21815 GCA_039198685.1 Pseudomonadota bacterium
CGTTGGGAACGCTCTGGAACATTGTAGGCTTCCAGACAAAGCTTAAATACGGCGCCCAATCCAAAGTCTTCAAGATGATTCCGGGCCTGGAGTCAGCCACATTTGCGCGGCTCGGCGGCATTCATCGCAACACGTTCCTGAACGCCCCCAAACTGCTTGACGACCGACTGCGTCTGAAATCCATGCCTCGGCTGAGATTTGCCGGCCAGATCACGGGGGTCGAAGGGTATGTGGAAAGCGCGTCCATGGGATTGTTAGCCGGACGGCTAGCCGCAGCCGACCGAATGGGCACCACCATGACGGTACCGCCTGCAACCACAGCCCACGGGGCGCTGGCCCGGCACATCACCGAGGGGCACATCACTGGGGCAAAAACATTTCAGCCTATGAATGTGAATTTCGGCCTGTTCCCAGATATCGAAACCCCAACGCATAATGCAGAGGGGAAGCGGATCAAAGGCAAGGAAAAAGGGCGACACAGAAAAATGGCGATAGCCGCGCGCGCCCTCCGTGACTTTGAGATCTGGGCAGAGCCAGTGACAACATCGGTTGCCGCAGAGTAACCCGTACACAAAAAAGAAAGGCCACCCTATTGGGCGGCCCAAGGTAAGCAAGAAGGACGCCGGCTCAAAGCGTCTTGGAAGTTCCACTCGCTTTTCGCCGACACGCTATTTCTAGCTTAACCAACATGAATGATGGGCCAGTGTGGTCCAACCTTTTTGTTCATTTTGGAGATGAAACTTGCGTGATCCTGAATGGACATTCAGAAAACATGGCCCAGCCGGACCATTCAGTCAGATGCCCTGGTGAAAATCGCTTCCAATGACCGTTGATTCATACCGTTCTTGAGAAAATTGGCCGGTGTAAGGTTTACTGCTTTGATGAGGGCACGCTCAATCTCGACCTCACCATTTTGATTCGCCACAAGATCGAAGTCCAGAATGTTTATGCAGCCAGTATCCTGCTCGAACCCCGCACTTGATCCGAGCGGCGCTTTGATCGCCCAAGCCAGCAGAAGCCGGTTTACGACCTCATGGGCAACAATAAGCGCGGTATGCCAGTCTGGCCGCTCCAAGAGGACACGTATACCCTTCTCTATCCGGTCCATCGCATCGGTGAAGGCTTCTCCTCCTTCAAGAAATGTTGCCCCTGGCTGACCTGCGCACTCGAACTGAAAGGTCATTGTGGCGGCCAACTGTTCGGCACTTTCGAAGTTGATATAGTGCCCGGATCGCAGTTCCGAAAATCGCGCTTCGTCCTCCAATTCCAGGTCATAGGGATGATGGGACAAAACGATTTCTGCCGTTTCGCGCGTGCGGTGCAGCCCTGAACACAAGGCAAGATCGAAATGTACATCGCGCAGCGCCAAACCTGCTGCACGCGCCTCTTCGCGGCCTTCCGGCGTCAAAAAGGCTTGCGAGGGGTCTTGGCTTTCGCGGACCTTCTTGGATGTATAATCCACAAAGCCGTGGCGCATCAGATAGATACGCCTACGCCCCGTTGTGCCCGGTAAGCTGGCCATATTCAGGCAAGCCCCCACTCAGACAGAATCGCATCACGATGTTGATCGGCGCCCGGTGCAGGTCCTTGAATGGTCCCAGGTGTCCTGGAGAAGCGGGGCGCAGGCGCTGGCTGCACCACGCCTTCATAGTCCACGAATGTTTTTCGGGCTTGGTTGTGCGGGTGGTGTGGCGCTTCGGCGAGTGACAAGACCGGCGCGAAACAGATGTCCGTGCCTTCCATGATATCGCACCAATCCTCGCGGGTCTTGGTCGCGATCACACCGGCCAGCTTCTGTTTAAGTGAAGGCCATTTTGAACGGTCCATCTGGGCGTGGAACTCAGGATCGCTCAAGCCCGCCTTTTCGAGCAACAGTGCATAGAATTGGGGCTCGATGGACCCGATCGAAACGTAGAGCCCATCGCTACATTCATAGGTGTCATAAAAGTGCGCACCGCCATCAAGGAGATTGTCCTCCCGATGGTCGTTCCAGATGCCCGATGCGCGCATGCCATAGAACATCGCAGACAGGGAAGCGGCCCCATCCGTCATCGCACAGTCAATCACTTGTCCTTCACCTGAAGCCCTGGCGTTGATGATACCGGCACACAGACCAAAGGCGAGATACAGTGCCCCACCGCCATAATCTCCCACAAGATTCAGCGGAGGAGATGGCGGCACCCCCTTGCGACCCATGGCACCCAGGGCCCCTGTCAGGGCAATATAATTTAAGTCATGGCCTGCGGCGTGCGACAGGGTACCGTGCTGTCCCCATCCCGTCATGCGCCCATACACCAGTTTTGGATTTCGCTGCAGCGTGATGTCTGGCCCCAGACCCAGACGCTCCATCACACCGGGCCGAAAACCCTCTATCAGACCGTCGGCCTTGTCGATGAGTTGGAGGGCCAATTCGACGTCAGCACATGCTTTCAAATTCAGGGCAATCGATCGCCGACCGCGACCGGTAACATCACGCGGATCCGACTTGGTCTTGCTACCAGAACGATCGATTCGCACAACGTCCGCGCCGAGGTCCGATAATAACATTCCACAGAATGGCGCCGGCCCAATACCGGCAAACTCGACGATTTTTACGCCGTTCAGGGGTCCGCTTGCCATTTCCATCCTCCATCGACCAGTTTCGAAACGCGACATTAAGACTGCCCGTCGCAGATGGAAGTCTCTCCTAGCGTAAGAAATGGGGTTCTCCCTTGACCGAGCCTTCCTTTAAAGACCCCCAGATAGAAGTCGTTTTTCGTCCAACACGCCAAAACGACCTGCTTTCGCGCCTCGCTTCTGCCGGCTTTCGGCCTATTAACGCGACGGCCCCAATCGAGACGCACACAAGCGTCCCCCTGCTCATCGACTTGTCGACCACCGAGCCTAATCAACTGGAAGACCTTGGCTTTGCTGCCTCCGCAGATCTTAATCGGCCCGTTGTCCTACTTGGCGAGTTGAGGAAACCGTTGCGCCCGAACGCCAAACAGATTCACGTGACCAGTTTGGAGCTCATTTCCAGTCTTCCAGCCCGGTTGGACCTGCGCAGGCGGAGCCTTCTTCGCGAAAACGAACGCGCGCTTCGTCAAAAAACCGAACACACATTCGGCAATCCGCTCTACTTCGAAGACAAGGCCAAGCGTACTTCGAGCCCAAAGGTACTTTATCTGGGCCCTATTGGAACGCGGTTTCTTCCCTTGTCTAAGGGGTTGGCAGCGCGCGGCGTTCAAGTGGTGGCGTCAATTACGGCTCAAACGGCACAGATGCACCTGGATGCGGAGACGTTTCGATTGCTCCTGATCGAAGGGACACAGACACCGGAAGATGTCGCGATGCTCATACAAGGCCGGGGCGACCTGCCGGTGTTCATAATCGGTTCGGATGCGCTCAACGTGTATGATGGTTGCGTCGATGTCGATCAGGACAGTGAAACCGCCTACGATTTTATCTCAGACCGAGCAAAATCCGAACCGTTGAAAACTCAACTCGACCGGGTACGACTGGGTGCAACATCCCACGATCCAATGACTGGGCTGTATTCCGAAGCCTTCCTGCGGGCCCACCTTCCCAGACAAATGGCCGCGTGCGCACAGTATGAAACACCTTTGACGTTACTGCACCTGCGCTGTCGTGACAGCGACCTCGATAGCTCGGATCTCGTGACTCTTTCCAACTGTTTTGTTGCAAACCTGCGGGAAACCGATCTCCTGGTGCGCTTGAACTCGTCGAGTTTTCTCGCCGTGTTGAGAGACACATCCTATGCCGGTGCAGCCCGCCTGGCCTCGCGTCTGATAGCGGTTGTGGAGAACCACGCAGACTATGGTACTCGGTTTGCCGAACGCTTGCTCTGGCGAGCCGTTGAGCGCCGAGGCGGGTTTACCCCAGACAGCTTAATTCAGTCGGTCTTGAGCGGACCATATTCCAAGGCGATAGCAGCCTAGTTTCCTGGTACGGCCTCTGCCAGTTCGTCTAGTAGTCTCTGAATCGCCCCGATCCGCTGCACAGGAGAGCCGGCACCTGACGTCAGCACAAGTTTGCTGTCTGGTCTCAGCTTCAGTTGAGATGGCCTGGCCTGCACCACTGTCATCAACAATCCTGGATCAATCGTTGTTTCTTCCCGAAAGGAAAAAACAGCCCCCTTAGGCCCAGCATCAACCTTCTGAATTCCTAACGCCTTGCACCGTGCCTTGATCGCGGCAACGTCGAGGAGTTGCTGGGTCGGCTCGGGCAAAGGCCCAAAACGATCCACAAGTTCTGCAGCAAACGACTCCCGGCCATCATGGGTGTCGATATCAGCCAAGCGGCGATAAAGGGACATGCGCACAGCCAAGTCGTCTACATAGTCCTCGGGAATGAGAACCGCGAGCCCCAGATTGATCGTCGGCGACCACTCGTCCGCCAACGTATCAACCTCCGGGCCTTGGCCCGATTGCAAAGCCGCCACGGCGTCTTCAAGCATCTGCTGGTAAAGCTCGACTCCGACCTCTTTCACATGGCCGGACTGTTGGTCACCCAGCAGATTACCGGACCCGCGCATATCAAGGTCATGGCTGGCAAGCTGAAACCCTGCCCCAAGACTATCAAGCGATTGCAGGACCCGAAGCCGTTTGTCCGCAGTCTCCGTAATTACCTCATCGCGGGGCGTCGTGAAATAGGCGTAAGCACGCTGTTTTGAGCGGCCAACGCGGCCCCTGAGCTGGTAAAGCTGTGCCAATCCAAACCGGTCTGCTCGATAAATTATCAAGGTGTTAGCCCGGGGAATGTCGAGCCCGCTTTCAACGATGGTCGTGGATAGCAGCACGTCATACTCACCTTCGTAGAAGGCCGTCATGATGTCATCTAGCTCGCCTGCCGCCATTTGGCCGTGGGCAACCACGAAGCGCACCTCCGGTACATTGTCCTTTAGAAAGTCTTCCAATCGAGCGAGATCCTTAATCCTAGGCGCAACAAAGAAGGCCTGACCACCGCGGTATTTTTCCCTTAGCAAGGCTTCTCGGATTGTTACGGTATCAAACTCGGTCACGTAGGTCCGTACGGACAATCGATCGACAGGCGGTGTGGCGATTATAGAAAGATCGCGAATACCCGTGAGCGCCATCTGCAGGGTACGTGGAATGGGTGTTGCCGAGAGTGTGAGAACATGGACGTCAGCACGAAGCTCCTTGAGCCGCTCCTTGTGCTTCACACCGAAGCGCTGTTCCTCATCAACAATCATAAGCCCCAGATTGTTGAACTCGACGGTTTTCGCCAGCAGTGCATGGGTTCCAATCACCACATTGACTGAACCGGACCTTATGCCCGCCCGTGTCTCTGTGGCATCCTTAGCTGATACCAGACGGGACAATTGTCGGACTTCGAGTGGCCAACCACCCAGGCGGTCAGAGAATGTGTTGAAATGCTGTCGCGCGAGGATCGTTGTTGGCGCAATGATCGCCACCTGCATCCCGGTCATCGCTGCAACGAAAGCGCCCCGGAGTGCCACTTCCGTCTTACCGAAGCCAACATCGCCACACACAAGTCGGTCCATAGGGCGCCCGGAACTCAAATCCCCCAAGACATCTTCGATGGCGTGCAGCTGGTCATCGGTTTCCGCAAAGGGAAAGCCAGCGGCAAATTCCTCGTAGAGGCCGTCGCCCGCATCGACGACTTCGCCCTTTTTCAGCAAGCGTTGGGCGGCGACCTCCATGAGCTCTGCAGCCATTTCGAGTATACGCTTTTTCGCTTTTGCCTTTCGCGCCTGCCAGCCAGCGCCGCCGAGTCTGTCGATTGCGCCAGCCGCGTCATCGCTTCCGAACCGGCTGATCAGATCGATGTTCTCAACGGGAAGGAAGATACGGTCCCCGCCTGCATACTCCAATTCCAGACAATCGTGCGGCGCGCCGGTCAGGTCGAGCGTTTTCAGGCCCGAATAGCGCGCCACGCCGTGATCGACATGAACGACCAGATCGCCCACGGCCAAGGCCGCGGCCTCGGCGATGAAATTCGCGGCCTTGCGTTTGCGACGTGGGGCGGCCAAGCGGTCCCCGAGAATATCGGGTTCCGCAATAATCGCGGTATCACCCAGGATGAAGCCGGACTCCAGAGGCAGCTCAGATACCGCCAGACCAAGAGTTTGTGCAGCTGGAAGCGAATAAGATCGCTCCAGTTCGGCCAGGCCATGATCTTCAAAAACGTTGACCAGGCGATCGGCAGACCCATCCGACCATGCCGCCAGGATTACTGACTTTCCTTGTGCCCGAAGCGCTTTGGCATGGGCTCCAGCTGCTTCGAATACATTCTCTTCGACCTTGGCGCGCTCAGGAGCGAAGTTCCGTCCCTGTGACGCGCCCAAATCCGACTGGTTTACCGCCGCATCGCCCCCGGTAAAGCGAGCCACTCTCCTGGACTGGATCCGCGCTTCGAATTCTGCTGCATCAAGATAGAGTGCGCCGGGATCCAAGACCCGTCCCGCACGGTGGTCCCCTGCCGCTTCGACACGAGCGTCGAAATAGTCTTGTGCCTGGGAAAGGCGTTCATTTGCGGATTCACCCGCCAAATGCCCGAAAGTAATGAGCGTGGATTCAGGTACATACTCGAAGAGTGTGTCCAACCGCTCATGGAACAAGGGAAGCCAGGTTTCCACACCTTGCCGCCGGATAGACGCTCGGGCCGCCTCATACATCGGGTCCCCGGAAGGTGGGCCAAAAGTCTCAAGGTAGCGCTCCCGGAACCGGCTTAGGACCTCATCATTAAAGAGAATTTCGCTGACGGGGGCGAATGCTGCTCCCTGGAGCTGGGCAGTGGATCGCTGGGTTTCCGCATCGAAGCTCCTCAGCCCTTCAAGGAAGTCTCCAAAAAAATCAAGCCGAAGGGGCTCTGGAGAGGTCGGCGCGAAAATATCGATAATCCCCCCACGCACAGCATATTCGCCGCGCTCACGAACCGTTGAGACCCGCACATATCCGTTGACGGACAGATATTCCGTAAGCGCTTGTTGTGCCACTGGCTCTCCGACACTGACCGAAAAGCTGGCCGCCCGCATAAGCTCTGCTGTGGGTACACGCTGAACAACGGACGCAGCGGTTGTTACAATCAGTGTCGGCTTTTGGAATTCTGCAAGGCGCGAAAGCCTCGCCAAGGCTGCACATCGGCGTGCAGCGACGGCGGGTGAAGGGCTTACCCTGTCATAGGGTAGTGTGTCCCAGGCTGGAAGGTGGATGCGATCAAGCCCGGGGTCTGCATATTCCGCAATTTTCAGTGCTGTTACCGCCTGCTTATCATCGCGCGCCACATACACCGCTGAGCCCTGTTCGCCCTGGAGCATCTGCACCAGCGCAAGGACGTCTGCGCCAAAAGGGGCGCCTGCGATTGTTTGTTGTCCGGATACGCCGGCAAGAAGCGCTGCAGGTGTCATTCAAAAAGCCGCTTTCTACCGATCCAACCACGGGCTGCCTCAACCAGGCTGGGCCTCGTAGCGGAATGCAATCAGTTGGTCCAGCACGGCGCTTTTATGATTATCGGGAACATCTTTCTGCCCAATCAGCCACGCATAGACTTCCCAGTCGGGAGTGGTGAGAAGGCGTTCAAATTGATCCAAGTCCCCAGAGGAGAAGGCATCGATCCGCTCGTCTGCAAAACTTCCCATGATCAGGTCCATCTCGCGGAAACCGCGGCGCCAGGCCCTGAAGCGAAGTTTTCTGCGGCGCTCTTGGATTTCATCGTTCATGGCAGGGTCCTTGGAAATGAGTTGCAGACATAGTGCACCGTAAAGCTGCTGCACAGCCAATTGCCGGAACGAAAGGCTCGCCCTAGTGTCGCGGCCATGCGGGACGAGCGCCTCTTTCCCCTTTTCGACACGGTCGAGACACTGCCTGGAATCGGCCCGAAATCCCTCGAAGCCTATAAACGGTTAACCGGAACAGGCCTTGTGTGGGATCTGCTGCTGCATTTGCCCGAGCGTTGGATGGATCGAGGCGTGCGAAACAGCTTCGACGCCCTGAAGGCTGGCGAAATCGCGACCATCCAGGGTGAGGTGCATAGCGTAAAAGCTGCTTACAATGCCAAGGCCCCAACAAGAGTACTTCTCTTTGATGGCACGGGGTTTTTGACGCTAACCTTCTTTAGGGCCGATGGGCGTTGGCTGCAGGGTCAGTTCCCCATAGGCAAACAAAGAATCGTTTCGGGCCGGGTCGATGAGTTCAATGGCGAACGACAGATCACTCACCCCGATTACATTCTGGACCCTGAGAAACCCGAACGGCCACCGGCGGTCGAGCCGATCTACCGCCTGACAGCGGGCCTTACCAATCGCAAAGTGCATGGCGCAGCACAGCACGCCCTGGGGTGTGTTCCAGATGATCTACCGGAATGGGGCGATAAACATTTGGGCGCACAACGCGGGTGGCCTGACTTCAAAACCGCACTTACCGCCCTTCATGCGCCCACCGTTTATGATTTGGATGCTATTGAGTTGGCACGCCAACGTCTGGCCTATGATGAAGCATTATCGCGGGAAGCCACTTTTGCTCTCGCCCGCGCTTCGCGATCGAAACGCCGCGCACCCAGGCTCGCCTTAGCGGGCATGGCACAGCGCAGCGTGGTCGACGCCCTGCCCTATGAGCCCACCGGTGCACAGAAGCGCGCGGTGAACGAGATTGCCCAGGACTTGGCAGAAGCCGTCCCCATGCGCCGGATGCTCCAGGGCGATGTTGGAGCAGGCAAAACCCTTGTTGGCGCTTTAGCCGCCGTTCAATCCGCCGCATCCGGGCACCAAGCGGCCTTCATGGCGCCCACGGAAGTCCTGGCGCGCCAGCAATATTCAACCCTCAGCGCACTTCTTAGTCCCCATGGATACCAGGTCGCCTCGCTAACGGGTCGCGACAAAGGGTCAGCGCGCCAGGCAACGCTTATGGGACTGGCCGACGGAACCATCCAGATCGTTGCCGGCACCCATGCGCTTTTTCAAGAGACGGTTCATTTCGCAAAATTGGGTTTGGTCATCGTTGATGAGCAGCACCGGTTCGGCGTAGCCGATCGCCAGCGCCTTCTGGAAAAGGCGATTAGCCCGCACATGCTCGTGATGAGTGCAACCCCCATCCCGCGCACACTGGCTCAAGCGGTGCATGGAGACTTGGACGTCTCTATCCTCGATGAAAAACCGGCAGGTCGGCAGAAGGTGGAGACACGGGTCTTGCCAGATACGCGGATTGAAGAGGTTATTTCGGCGGTCGGGCGTGCTGTCGGTCGCGGGGAGCGCGCCTTCTGGATCTGTCCCAAAGTGGATGTAGATGACGACGAGTCATCGGCTGTGGCAAGGCATGCCACATTAGCCGATCAATTGTCTTGCAGGGTCGATCTCGTACATGGGCGCCTGAAACCGGATCAAAAAGACGCAGCTCTAGAAGCTTTTCGGATGGGTCAAAGCGGCGTCCTCGTTGCAACCACGGTAGTCGAAGTCGGCGTGGATGTTCCCGAGGCGACCATCATGGTCATAGAGCGCGCGGAAGGGTTCGGCCTGGCCCAACTCCACCAATTGAGGGGCCGCGTGGGTCGTGGAGACAGGGCGGCTTACTGCCTGTTGATGTATCGGCCACCGCTGGGCGAAACGGCAAAGAAGCGGCTCGATACATTACGCCAGACCGATGATGGATTTGCGATTGCCGAAGCCGATTTTGAACTCAGGGGCCCGGGCGATGTTCTCGGCCTTCGCCAGGCTGGAGAGATCGACTACGCCGTGATCAACCTGGCAAAGGATGGCGACCTTCTGGAGATCGCCCGAATTGATGCAAAAGCGGCGGTAACCGTAGATTCCGAGCTTACGGGTCCACGCGGGCGGGCGCTGAGCCTTGCGCGGGCTCTGTTTCAACCGAAGGGGCTTCGTTCGGCGCCGGAGGAGTAAGCTTTTCGCGCTCAGTCTCATCCATGGGCAATTCATCTGGCACCACAAGGCCGGCAGAAATAATCATACGAGCGCCCTCCTCTACTGACATTTGAAGGTGGATAATCTCGCTTTTGTGAAGGTACATCAGAAAACCTGACGTGGGATTGGGCGTGGTTGGCACGAACACACCGACATAGTCTGACGACAGGCTTGTCCTGATTTCTCCCTTTGCCTTGGCGGTCAAAAACCCCACGCACCAGGTGCCTTTCTTAGGATATTCGACCAAAACCACCTCCTGAAAATTGTTTTGGTCGCTCGATCCCAAAAGCTCAAAAAGCTGTTTAAAAGCGTTGTAAATATTACTGACCACCGGGATACGGCTAAGAATACGGTCCGATAGCCTCAGTGCTGCGCGCCCTATCAGATTTGTTGCAATCGCGCCCAACAGAGTCAGCAGGATCACCGCAACGAGAACACCGACGCCCGGAATAGCGATATTCGTGTAAGTCTCAGGATCAAGAATCGGCGGTAGAAGCGGTTTTACACGCTTGTCGATCTCACCAATCAGCCAGGAAACGATACCGATAGAAATCGCGATCGGCGCGGCAATCACCACACCGGCAAAAAACCGGCCTCGCAGCCAGCCAAAAATCGTCTGGCGCGGCAAGGACGGCTCGCCGATCAAAACTTTGTCCTTTTTGTCTTTAGATTTTCGTCTAGCCATGGGTGCGCTTTGGGCCCGCCTTTAAAGTGTTCCGTCTTGGCGAAACATGTGTTTCGGTTAACTGTGGCGATTATGGGAAACACGCAAGAGATTGAAGCGGCACTGCGCCGACTTTGCCCTTTTTTTCTCTCCGGCGGGCAAACAATCGAGAACTTGAAGCGTTTGTCGGGAGGTGCCAGCCAAGAGACTTGGGCATTCGATGCCGTCTCTCCATCCGGCCAGCGCGAGGAACTGATACTCAGACGGGCTCCAAGCGGGCAGGACGGATCCCGCTCCAGTGCAGCCATAGGACTGGCAAAGGAAGCGGCGTTGATCGAAGCGGCTGCGCGAGCTGGCATACCGGTCCCTAAGGTGACCTATGTCTGCCGGGAAACAGATGAATTGGGCGAAGCCTTTATAATGGGCCGCTTGAGCGGCGAGACCATTGCACCAAAAATCTTGCGGGATCCGAAATTTGCAGGCGCCAGACCCCTGCTGGCCAGACAGTGCGGGAAGGCCCTAGCAGGCGTACATGCGCTGAAAACTGAACAGCTTCCAGACCTGGCTCTGAGCGACGGGCTCGATCAAATCGATCAGTATGAGGACATCTATCGCAGCTTTGATCTCCCCAAACCCGTGTTCGAACTGGCCATGGCCTGGCTTCGCGCCCATACGCCGAAACGGCGCTCGAATGTATTGGTGCACGGCGACTTCAGACTAGGCAATCTTATGGTTGACGGCGGGGGTTTGGTGGGTGTCCTGGATTGGGAGTTGGCCCATTTTGGCGACCCGCGCGAGGATTTAGCCTGGATTTGCATCAATTCCTGGCGCTTTGGCAATCCGGGCAATCGGGTTGGGGGCTTCGGTGGGCTTGATGATCTCCTGGCCGGCTACTCAGAAGCAGGCGGTGTTGTCATCGATCCCGCGGAGATCGACTGGTGGGAGATGCTTGGTAGCCTCAAATGGGGCATCATGTGTCTCATCATGTATGAGGCGTTCCGCTCCGGTGCTGACCCAAGCGTCGAACGTGCCACCATAGGCCGACGGGTATCAGAAGCGGAAATTGATATTTTGAACGTTTTGGAGCGGGTCTAAACCATGTCCACCAACCCCACAACGGTTGAGCTTGTCCGCGCGGTTCGCGCTTTTATGGGCGAGACAGCCAGACCGGCGCTGGAAGGACACGCTGCCTTCTACGCGCGTATTGCTGAAAATGCCCTGGCAATCGTTGAACGGGAACTATGCCTTTCCGCCCAATCCGATGCCGCCGCCAAGGACCGGCTTCGAGTGCTGCTCGATAGTTCACTGGAAGAGCGACGCGACCTTGAGACCCTCCTATGTGATCGGATCCGCAAGGGCAGTCTGGACTGGCAAAGCACCGCGCTCATGGCGCACCTGAAAGCGAGCACCATCGACCAGGTTAAAATCGACCAGCCGAAATATTCTGGCCTCGCGATCGCCACAGAGTCAGACTAACCCAACTGAAATGCGTTATCTATTTGTCTCGCTAGCCGCTATTGCAGGCTTGGCTCTTTTTTCCGTTGGAATTCGGATTGGTGTTCCGGCGTACTTGGCGACAGGCACCCCGCTTGGAGCGGAACCCGCTGATTTCACGGTTGATGCCGGTTGGATAAAAAGACCGGAAACTCGTCCAGACGCTGTCTGGGAGGGAGGATGGGCGCTCGATTTTTTTGTACTTCCCCCTGTGCCGGATACTCTCCAACGCCACGGTTCGGTGTCCACCGATGCTGGCAAAGCCCATACCGCCGTGTTTTCTCAAACGACAGACCTTGTCTCACTTCTGGAAGCGCACGGTGCCGTCTATATGCCAGCGCTGAGGATGCCATCACAGGTAACAGCCGCGCCCGACTGGGAAATGACACGCTCCGATCTTGTTTCGGCACTTTCGGTGTATACAAATTCTGACAATCGAGGGCGCGCCATGGTGTTCGTTGCTGACGCCAGCACATGGTGGCTCGTTCAGTCTCTTTCCGACATTCTAAGCGCAGCGGGGTCTCCAGACGTGGAAGACCGGGTTGTTCTTGTGATGTCGCCAACCGTATTGGCCCAACCGGACCATTCGATGTCCAATGCGCAATATCACTCGCTTAACATGCACGCTGCCAAAGGGTTTCTTCAGCATCTTCTGGCCATGCCCCAGAAGGCGCCAACCTGGCAGCTGCCCGAAAATACGCCAGAAAGTGACAACCGAATTCAGTCTCTGGTCCAGGACGCCTTGGAACGAGCAACGCAAACTTCGGCCAAAGCAGTTGAGCCTTTCGGAGCGATTGAGATCATTCGCGAAGCGCCCATCAACAGGCCTTGCGAAGCCGGTTTGCGGTGCGGAAGGGACTAGGACAACACTGCCCCCGAGCTTTCCGGTCCGATCAAGGCGATCACTCTGTCCCAATGGGCCAGCGCTTCACGATCGCCGAGCGCTGCAACTTCGGCAGCCCTCAGGGTGGCAATCACTTCAGCGTCATCACCATATTGCTTTATCAGCTGGGAGGCGGCCGCCAGGGCGCTTGCATCGGTTTTGGAAATTGACATCTTTATCTCCCTAAGGCCGTTGGGCTTTTTTCCAGATCGATCCCGGCCACCTCTGATCCAGCAAAGCACCAAGACCGTACACAACACAACGTTAAGCCTGCGGAGCCGTTCGGCCAGTGTCATCTTCCCGCCCTGTCGTCATGTGGTTTAGAGAAGACCTTCGCCTGGGTGACAATCCGGCGTTGAACACCGCATTCGAGTCGGGCGCCCCCGTGATCTGCCTATACATTTTGGAGACCGTGAAAGATGGCTCTCGACCCTTGGGTGGGGCTTCGAAGTGGTGGCTGCACCAATCCCTTAGCGCACTCGCAGAAGCCATTGAGGCGCTCGGCGGACAATTTGTTCTGCGCAAAGGGGCAGCTCAAGACTGTCTTTTGAACCTTGTGGAAGAGCTGAATGCGACCGCTGTTTTTTGGAATCGACGCTATGATGCTGGCGGGATTAGCGTAGACTCTGCGATCAAGACCGCATTGAAGACTGCAGGGGTGGAAGGGATCAGCGCGAATGGTCGACTCTTGACCGAACCCTGGCAGGTGCGCACCGGCGCTGGTGCATACTACAAAGTGTTCACCCCCTACTGGAAGTCTGTTCGGGCCAACTATCGTGCGCCGCCGCCGCTGCCCAAACCGGATTATATTGGAGACTTCGGACTCCCGTCCGACACATTGGATACATGGAACCTGCTTCCACAAAAGCCAGACTGGGCTGTGCTGTTTCCCCAACACTGGGAGCCTGGCGAAACCGGCGCACATGCGCGGTTGGAGCGCTGGCTGGACGGCGCAATCGATTCTTACAGCGACCAACGCAACAGACCAGATGTCGAAGGGTCCACGTCAGGGCTCTCACCCCATTTGCGATGGGGAGAAATCAGTCCAGTTCAGGTATGGCGGGCGGTCCACAGCAGAATCGGCTCGGTCGCTGGATCGTCAGCTGAGGACTCCGCTTGGACCTTCCTTTCGGAGATTGTCTGGCGTGAATTCAGCTATGTTTTGCTCTACCACAATCCGAGGCTCGCAGACGTCAATTACAATATTGACTTCCAGCATATGCCTTGGCGCGATAATTCGGCTGACTATGAACGATGGTGTGAGGGTCAAACTGGCTATCCCATTGTTGATGCGGGCATGCGAGAGCTTTGGCATACCGGCTGGATGCACAATCGCGTGCGGATGATTGTCGGTTCATTCCTCACCAAACACCTGCTTCTCCCATGGCAAATGGGTGAAGACTGGTTTTGGGATACACTTGTTGATGCAGATCCGGCATCGAATGCGGCCAGTTGGCAATGGGTCGCCGGTTCCGGCGCAGATGCAGCGCCATATTTTAGGGTTTTCAATCCCATCACGCAGGGGAGCAAGTTTGATGAAACTGGCGCGTATGTGCGCCGATGGTGCCCCGAACTAGAAGCGCTCCCGGACAAATATCTCCATTCCCCCTGGGACGCGCCTGGCCCGGTGCTTCGCAATGCCGGCATTGCGCTTGGTGAGACGTATCCCCATCCCATGGTTGATCACAAGACAGGGCGCCAACGCGCCTTAGATGCCTATGACACACTTAAGGAAAGGCGCGCGGCCATATGAAACGAATAGCCATTGTCGGCTCCGGTATTTCCGGGCTAGGCGCAGCCTTTGCGCTCAAGGAGAGTGCAGAAGTCACGGTGTTCGAAGCGCGCGATCGCCTCGGCGGGCATGCCCATACCGTAAATATTGACTATGACGGCACCCCAATCGATGTCGACGTGGGCTTTATCGTCTACAACGCGCTGAATTACCCCAATCTGATAGGGTTCTTTAATGCCCTTGGCGTCGCCACCGAGGCCAGCGATATGAGCTTCGCGGTATCCAACCCCGAGGGCTATGAGTGGGCTTCGACCCTCACGGGAATCTTTGCCCAGAAGCGCAATATCTTCAAACCAGCCTTTCACCGCTTCTGGCGTACCATTCTGAAATTCAATGATATTGCCCGTTCGGAACTCAACGCGGGTGAAATTGGGAACATCTCCCTTGGGCACTGGTTGGACGCCCATGGCTTCGATAATGACTTCAAGCAGAACTACATTCTTCCGATGGCTGCCGCAATCTGGTCCACACCCGAGCGCGGGGTCCTCGATTTCCCGGCAAACAGCTTCTTCAACTTCTTTGAGAACCACCGCCTTATGCACAAGGAACGCCCGGTCTGGCGAACCGTAACGGGCGGCTCTCAATCCTATGTTTCTAAGGTAGCGGCGATCCTCGGCGAGCGGATCAAGGCAAATGCGCCGGTCAAACGCGTAACACCATTTGGCGAAAAAGTACGGATTGAGTACGGCGAAGGGCAAAATGATGTGTTCGATGATATCATCTTTGCCTGCCACTCCGACCAAGCAAGAGCGCTTCTGGACCCTGGCTTCGAAGATCAGAAATTTCTTCTCGGCTCAGCACGGTACCGTCCAAACACAATCTACCTGCACCGCGATTCCAGACTTATGCCGAAGCGCAGGGCTGCTTGGGCAAGTTGGAATGTTATGAAGGGGCACGGAGAAGACATCACGCTAAGCTACTGGATGAACAGGTTGCAGAACTTGCCCTCCAAATGTCCACTCTTTGTGACATTAAACCCCAGCACGCCGCCTTCGGAGCAGTCCATTTTCTATAAAACGACGTTCGACCATCCTCAGTTTGACGGACCCGCAGAAGCCGCCGTACGATCGATTAAAAGAATGCAAGGCCGAGATGGACTTTGGTTTGCTGGGGCCTGGATGGGCCACGGCTTCCATGAAGACGGCTTGAAGTCTGGCCTTGCCGTCGCCCTGTCGCTGGGTGGCCAGGTGCCTTGGGAGGTTGAGAACGTGGACATATACGAAAACCAGCGAAACCCTTCTTCCATCCAGCTCGTAACAAAGGCCGGCAAATGAAAGCGGATGCGGCCCTTCGGATCCTATCGGGCCGCACAGTCCATGCTCGGTTTACACCCTTCGAGCAACGCTTTTCCTATGGTCTGATGATGGTAGATGTGGATGTCGACCGCCTGGAGAGCGCGAGCCAGCAATCGAGATTTTTCTCCATTGATCGCCCCAATCTCTATAGCCTGAAAACCAGCGAACACGGCGCCAAACAAGGCACTGACCTGAGACCTTGGGCAGCTCGAATGCTTTCCCGAGCAGACATAGACACGGCCCAGTGCACACTACGGCTAATGACCTTTCCCAGACATGTCTTCTATCGCTTTGCCCCGCTTTCGATTTGGTTCGCAACAGATGCAAAGGGCGCGCTCAGGGGCGTTATTTATGAGGTCAACAATACGTTCGGAGAAAGCCACACCTATGTCGCCCGGGTGTCGGGCTCGGCAGGTGTGAATGAAGCCGAAAAGCGCTTCCATGTCTCACCTTTCTTTGATGTCACCGGCAAATACCGATTCACGCTCAAAAAAAGTATGGATGGGATGTCTCTTGTGATTGACACATTGGTCAATGGCACGCGAACCCATATGGCAACGATTTCTGCTTCCAGCGAGATCGCGACGGACGCGGCATTCGCCAAAGCAGCCATCCGCAAGCCCCTCAGCTCTATCGGCGTAACCGCTGGTATTCACTGGGAAGCGCTGAAGATCTGGCTGAAAGGCGCAGGGTACCGCTCAAAGCCAAACAAACCCGAAATTGGCCACACCATTGCAAGGCCCGAAAAAAGTTGAAATCAGGATTTCCAAGATGACAAACACGATCCGCGCATCCCGCCAAACCCTGAGCAATCTCAACGGCGTGCCGACGTTTTTTCGCGTCGGAGGCATGGCGCTTTTGCGGGCGCGCCGCGGCAACATAAAATTTGACCTTCCCGATGGACGAGTGGTCCTCTTCGACCACGGGGAAGAGGGCCCAAGCGCCCACGTGATTGTCCACAATTATGACTTCGCCCGCCGTGCCTTGGCAGGAGGTGATGTCGGGTTTGCCGAAGCTTATATGGATGGGCAATGGTCCACGGTCGACCTCACGGCTGTACTGGAATTCTTCTCGGAAAATTTCGAGGCCGCCGGCCAACTTGCCGTTGGCGGATGGCTTATGAAAATGCTCAACAAGTTGCGTCACATCCTGAACCGAAATTCCAAGGCCCAGGCCAAACGCAATATCATGGCCCACTATGACCTTGGAAATGATTTCTATGAAGCCTGGCTAGACCCAAGCATGACTTACTCTTCGGGAATATTCTCGTCCGACAACACGTCCCTGGAACAGTCCCAGGCCGCGAAGTATGAAGGCATCGTCGAACGGATTAACGCAACCCCAGACAGCAGGGTGCTAGAAATTGGGTGTGGCTGGGGCGGGTTTGCCGAGTATGCCGCGAAACAACGCGGCGCCAGGGTAACCTGCCTGACGATTTCAGAGGCGCAAGCCGACTATGCGCGCAAACGGATGTTCGATGCAGGGATCGCCGAACGAGTCGACATCAAACTTGAAGACTATCGTGACCACGCCGGAACCTATGATGGGGTCGCATCGATAGAAATGTTCGAAGCTGTCGGTGAAAGCTATTGGCCGAGCTATTTCCAGAAAATCGGCGATGTCCTGGTCCATGGTGGACATGCCGCGCTACAGATTATTGCAATCCGAGATGAGCTTTTTGAGAGCTACCGGAACCGCGCAGACTTCATACAGCGTTACATCTTTCCCGGCGGCATGTTGCCCAGTGAGTTGAAACTAAAAGAACAAGTCGACGCCGCAGGCTTGCGCTATGACGGCACATCCTACTTCGGCCAGGACTATGCACGCACCTTGAAGGAGTGGTCACAGCGCTTCAACGCGGCCTGGCCCGATATCGAGCGATTGGGATTTGATGATGCGTTCCGGCGGATGTGGAACTTTTACCTGTCCTATTGTGAAGCCGGTTTCCGGAACGGACGTATCAATGTTGGCCAATTTTCATTGTCCAAAGCTTAAAGCATTGGTCTCTCAAATGCTTTAGTCCCGTGGAAAAGCGCCGATCGACTCCAGGAAGCGTGAAGCCTGGTCACGCATAGCCTTCAATTCAACGGCGTCTTTTTTATCCAAATTCTTGAGGGTTAGCCCCATGCGCGGATTTCCACGCAGCTTCGTTTCATTGCGGGCAAGAAAATCCCAATACAAATAGTTGAAGGGGCAGGCCTTTTCACCTGTCCTTGCCTTATGATCGAAAGCGCATCCCGAGCAATAATTCGACATCTTGTTGATGTAATTGGCACTCGCCGCGTACGGTTTAGACGCCATGACCCCACCATCGGCGAAGATCGCCATGCCGTGGGTGTTCGGCATCTCAACCCACTCATAGGCATCATGGTAGACGGCGAGATACCACCCATTAACGTCGTCTGGATGAAGGCCGGCGAGCAAGGCAAAATTACCGGTGATCATCAGCCTCTGGATATGATGGCTATAAGCATATCGTAGCGTATGGTCGATGGCCTCCCGCATACAGGCCATGTCTGTTTCACCGGTCCAATACAGGCTGGGCAATGTACGAACAGCATTGAAAAAATTCATCTCGCGATACGCTGGCATGCTGTACCAATAGAGACCGCGCACATATTCGCGCCAGCCAATGATTTGCCTGATAAACCCCTCAACGGCGTTGAGCGGCGCAAAGCCATCCTTCCAAGCCGTCTCGGCGCGCCGGCAAACCTCCAACGCATCGAGCAAACCACAATTCAGATACGCAGAAATGAGTGAGTGCCACAGAAACGCTTCGCCTTTGGCCATAGCATCCTGATAGTCTCCGAAAGCCGGTAGGATGTCCTCGATAAAGTGATCCATAGCCAGTTCGGCGTCGGCTTGGGTGACAGCATAATTGAAATCCGCGAGCGATCCGAAGTGATTGCCAAACCGATGCTCGACCAGTTCCAATACGTCCCGCGTGATATCGTCGAGCTCAAAGACTATTCGATCGGGTGTCCCGATGGATTTAGGCAGGCGCTTTCGGTTCTCCTGATCGTAATTCCATAACCCGCCTGCCGGTGCATCACCGTCCATCAGGAGGCCGGTCTTGCGCCGCATATCGCGGTAGAAATACTCCATACGCAATTGTTTGCGCCCGCCGGCCCAATCAGCGAAGTCTTTCAAGCTGGCAATGAACCGGTCGTCGTCGCGCAGCTCGACTGCAATGCCGAGGGTGCCGGACCATGTTTCCATATCATCCATGAGGCGCCACTCGCCGGGTTTGGTGATGACAACGCGATCAAACCTGCCCGAATGCGCTTGCAAGGTTGTAGCAAGCTGCGCCTTCAGGCTGCCTTGGTTTTTCGGATCGTCCAGCGTGATGTACTCGACATCAACATCGTCGATGCGCAGCGCGTCTGCAAAGTGGCGCATGGCGGAAAAAAGAAACGCAATCTTACGCTTGTGATGGCGAACATAGGTCGCTTCGGACTGGACCTCTGCCATCAAGACAAGGTCTTTTTCAGGATCGATATCCCGCAAACTGGACAGGCCCTGGCTGAGTTGGTCCCCCAGTACCAATCGAAGGGTCGGCATTGCTAGTAAAGGTCGCGCAGAACGTATTCGATTGCCTGCCCGCGAGCCTCAAAGGCAAGTTTGAGCCAGCGTCCATCATCACCATACCAAAGCGTCACGTCGATATCGCTGTCCATCATGAACTTGTTGGCATCAAGCTGTTCTCCGCCCGCTTCGATCGTCTCGCGCCCCAAGGGCTCAACCACGACGTCGATCAGCTCCCCATTCTCCGATGACAGAAGTTGGTCAACCAAGGTTTGCGCAACGTTCCAATGGCTCGCTGGAAGAATATCCAAGGCGACCGTGCCATCATATCCGTCACCTTTTACGGTTAGGGAGCCGTCTTCTATCAAAGCCGATACACGTTCTCTGGTGCCATCATCATTTACCCGGCCTTCCAAGCCAACCAATTGGCCGTCTCTCCATGTTTCAGTCGCGTCCAATTGATATCGAAACAACGTAATCGGTCCCAATCCCGCCTTCAGATCCACATCGACGACCACGCTCAAGTCACCGCCACCGTCAGTATCAAAGCGCACGATATGAGTACCAAATTTATTGCCTTGGCGAAGCACGTCGAAGGCGATGACATCGCCAGGAGACGGCTGCCAGGTTTGTCCATGAGCCGGTGTTGAAGTGTCCGCGTTTGCAAGGCTTGCCCCAAGAAGAGACGCCGCTGCAGCAATCCAGCGCTTCGTCACGCAAGCCATTAGGTTAGCCTCCAGAACGGACGCTCACCCCAGGCAACAAAACAAACACATGCATCATCACCATGGGCTGCGGGTTTATGAATTTCTCCGGGTGCGCCAAAAGCGATATCGCCTTTCTGGAAGACCTCACCATCGACCTCCAAAGCGCCTTCCAACACGACCGTCGCTTCAATCGCGGAATGGGAGTGGGCCGGCACATTTTTTCCAGGCTCCAGGCGCATAAAATGGCTCTCACGGAGACCTGCATGGGCCATATCAGCCCCCGATAAACTGTTTTTCCAGTTCAAGTCGGACAAGTCGACATTCAAAATCGCATCCGCCGTCATCGCCGGCTTCGTCTTGCGGCGCCGGGGTTTGACCGATCGCGATCCGAGACTGGAACTGTCTCGCTCAATTAAAGCCCCACCCACAATATCCCAAAGCAGTGACCGCTCAACGCCATCATCACTAAGCTTTATGTGTAAGTCTGCCGCCACACTAAGACCACCACAAAGTGCGCCGATCGCATGGTCGAGCATGAAGGCGTCATAGATGTCGTGTTTCAAACCAGGTCTCTTCAAAAAAGTAGTCGCTCTGAAGTTATACGCTCGGATTGCTCAACCGGATCAGAGCGAGCGGCTTGTTTTGCAGCGGGCTCCTGACTAGCTTAAAAACGGACCTGGAGAGAGCCATGACAATACACTCGTCCGTTGTGGACGCCATCGGCAATACACCCTTGATCAAGCTGAAACGCGCGTCGGAAGAAACAGGCTGCACGATCCTTGGAAAGGCTGAGTTTCTCAACCCCGGCCAATCCGTAAAAGACCGCGCTGCTTTGGGAATCATCCGCGATGCAGAAGCCTCAGGTCGTCTCAAACCCGGCGGGACTATTGTAGAAGGTACAGCAGGAAACACAGGTATTGGGCTTGCACTAGTGGGCAACGCGCTTGGGTATCGTAGCGTGATCGTGTTTCCCCGCACGCAGAGCCAGGAAAAGAAGGATGCCATTCGCATTCTTGGCGCTGAACTTGTCGAAGTCGACGCCGTGCCGTACGCCAATCCCAATCATTATGCCCGCTATAGTGGACAACTTGCAGAAGAGCTAAACGTATCGGAACCGAATGGCGCAATCTGGGCCAACCAATTCGACAACACGGCCAATCGCACAGCGCACTATGAGACGACCGGCCCGGAAATCTACGACCAAACGGGCGGCAAAGTTGATGGATTTATCTGCGCTGTGGGCTCGGGCGGAACGCTTGCGGGCGTGGCGCAGGCTTTGCGGGAACGTAACCCAAGCGTCAAAATTGGGTTGGCGGACCCAGGCGGTGCATCTCTTTTCAACTACTATGCCCATGGAACGTTGAAGTCAGAGGGCACCTCTATCACCGAGGGCATTGGCCAGAGTCGCATCACCGCCAATCTTGAAGGCCTCGATATAGACTTTCCATTTCGCCTGTATGATGAAACCGCGCTCAAAATCCTGTTCGATTTGGTTCTTGAGGAAGGGCTTTGTCTTGGCGGCTCGGCCGGCATCAACATTGCCGGTGCCATCGCTTTGGC
>JBCCTK010000041.1:0-21733 GCA_039198685.1 Pseudomonadota bacterium
CGCGATACCCCGCTGCTCCCACAGCAGGATGCTCGGGAAGCGGCGCTGTTCTTTGTGGTCAGCGCCCTGTGCTTCCTGGCTGCCTTAGCGGCCCTCTCCGCACGATCGAGCTATGACGCTGCGCGGGGTTGGACAGCCGAGTTGGAAGGACAGATGACGATCCGCCTGGTCGGTGAAGACCGCCGAGGGGCAGAAGAAGCCCGCGACCTGATCTTAGAAATGGAGGGCGTTGAAGAAGCCGAAGTGCTCAGCGTTGACGAAATTGAGCGCCTGCTGGCACCGAGCTTTGGAGGATCGGGTCTTCCTGCTGGCTTGCCTTTGCCACTGATCTTGAGCGTGGATGCGGACCCTTCCCTTGAGTCTCTACCAACAGATATCGAGGGCGTCCTGGCGAATGCCGGAATCCAGTCTATCGTGGAAGCCCATGAGACATGGGCCGGTGATGTTCGCCGGACCTTGGGCATTGTTCGCTTGATAGCGCTGTCCACAGTTGCCCTTTTGGTTGCCACCGCAGTGGCTGTGATTGCCTTTGCCACCCATGCAGCCTTGCTTGCCCGACGAGACATTGTCGAAGTCCTTCACCTGTCTGGCGCCACAGACCGATTTATCTCAAGGCTTTTCGAGCGCCGCTTCTGGGTCCTTGGCCTGCGCGCCGGCGCCGTTGGCGCGCTCTTTTCATTGGCTGCGGCAGCATTGGCTTTGTCATTCGCGTCTGCCCGTGGCGGCCGAACAGGCCTTTTGCCACAGCTTTCGCTTGATCCGATTGATCTTCTCATATTGCTGGCCACGCCAGTGATTGCAGCCCTGGCAGCCAGGAGTGCAGCCAGACTGACCGTCATGCGCTCACTGAAGGACACCCTGTGACGCTTGGAATAAAAGGATTGAAATGGCGTTGGGTGGCCATTGTCCTGCTTGTTGCGCTGGCGCTGGACTATAATGGCTTTCGCCACCGGGCCGCTGAAACCAGCCTGGGCAATCTTGACGGGGTAGAAGGCGTTACGGCCCTGACGGGAGGGTCAGGGATACGCATCGCTGCAGCGCTTGAACTTCTGGAGAACGGAGCAGGCAAGCGGCTTTTGATATCGGGGGTTAATCCAAGCATATCGCGCGACGAAGTCGCCGCTCGCGCCGGCGGGTCAAACACGCTGTATGATTGCTGCGTGGACATCGGATACGAAGCCACAACAACAGAGGAAAACGCAGACGAGGTTTCTGCGTGGGCGAACGCCCATGGGTTTGTGCGTATCGCGCTCGTAACGTCGGATTATCACCTGCCCCGGGCAAAGCTTCTGCTTTCGGCACGCGCACCTGAACTTGAGCTGGTAGAAGTTCCAGTTCGCACACGCATCGATCCCAGCCGAGCCTATTCCGACTGGCGCTCGTTTCGTGGAACCGTGACCGAATGGCTGAAATGGCGGGTGACGCAAGCCATGACAGTGCTTAATTGATCATGATGCGTGCTGCCCGTTCATCTCTCTTCGTGATATACATGTACGGCCTTATGGCCGTTATGGGCACGATTTGGCTCCCAAGCCTGTTAATGCCGCGCGCGGCAATTATGGCGGGTCTGCGCTGGTATTCGATGCTTGTACGCTGGGGCCTGCAGATGATCTGCGGCGTGACAACGGAAGTCCGTGGCCTCGAAAACCTGCCCGAGGGCGCTTTCATCTATGCCGCAAAACACCAGTGCATGTGGGACGTGTTTGTCCCTTTCCTGATCTTGCGTGACCCCGTCATCACAATGAAGCGCGAATTGCTCTGGTATCCGTTCTTCGGATGGTATGCGCTGAAGTCGGAAATGATCGCGATTGACCGCGGCGGGGCGGCCAGAACGGTCAAGAAGATGCTGAGTGCTGCGGAATCCCGTGCTGCCGACCGGCGACAGTTTGTAATCTTTCCAGAAGGCACGCGACACCCACCGGGGGTCAGGGCAGGATACTTTGCCGCCGGAACAAGTGCGTTCTACAAACGGCTCGGCGTCCCGTGCGTTCCGGTTGCGACAAACTCTGGCCTGTGCTGGCCGTCTAGAGGGTTCGTGCGAACACCGGGAACAATCGTCTTTGAAATCTTGCCACCCATAGAGCCTGGGCTCGACCGCAAGGCGCTCATGAAGCGACTGGAAGACACAATCGAGCCCGCTTCGGCGAGACTTCTCGATGAGGGCCTTGGCGCGCAAGGCCGAAGCAAGAACAAATTGGAAGCAGCCTGACATGGCCTTATCGACACGCCAAACGGGTTCAGGCGCATGGATTTGGGTCCCTTTTGCCATCGCGGTGATCCTTATCGGTCTGTATACGGTCTATTGGTTCCTGGCGCGTGGATTTCTTGATGAACAGATAGATGTCTGGATCGAGAGCGAACGCGCGAATGGCGCCGTGATTCAGTATTCCAAACGGGAGCTGGAAGGATTTCCATTTCGCTTTGCGCTCACGCTCAATGATCCAGTCTATGGGAGCCCGGATGGCCAGACCTGGCGTGGTCAAAAGCTCCAACTCGTCATGCAGCCTTGGGACTGGTTCCACGCCATAGCGCGCGCTCCAGGACGCAGCACTGTCAGTCTCAGCCATCAGGACCATGAAGAAATCTCGATCCTACTCGGCCCAAAATCTGCGGGCAGCGTTCGGTGGGACCAAACCGCCGTCAAGCAGATATCGATCGCGCTTGATGAAGTCAGCTTGAGTTTTGCAGGTGACCCGGTCGCCGACCTGGACGCATTCGAGTTTCACCTGCGCCCTGCCCCAGGCTTTCCCGAAATGATCCAACTGGAAACCCATTGGCAGGAAATCACCCTTGGCGAGACCCCGCCAGGCGATGCAGCGGTTCTCGGCACGGTCCTTGGCCCGTCCATTCTTAGGGCTGAACTTCAAGAAGGCGTACCCGCCTTTAACGAGACGGGTGATCCCTTGGCTGCGATACGTGCGGCGCTCAATGCGGGCGGAACCCTCAATGTTCCCCAAATCATGCTGGAATGGGGTCCGGCAAGCCTCGGCGCCAAAGGCGAAGTCCATCGCCAGGACGGCGAATTGAAAGGCACAGCAGCCTTGCGCATCGAACGCGCCGATGATTTGCGTGCGGCTTTAGCAAGCCAGGGATTGCTGAACGATGACACCCGCCTTGCAATTGACTTGCTTGAACGCGCATCGGTTAACGGGGGCTTCTTCACGGTGAGCTTGCGAGGAGACGGGGTCTACTTTCTGGGTCAAAAACAAATTGATTTTCCGCTTGAGGATTACCTGTGACAGCGCCTTCTAGAGACGCGATAAAGCAAGGCTGCGAGCGCTTGGCGCGCAAGGATGCGGCACTCGCAAAAGCATACGAGGAACAGGGCGTTCCAGAGTGGCGATCGAGCCCTTGCTCCTTTGCCACGCTAGCGCGCATGATCGCCTTTCAACAGGTTTCAACCAAAGCGGGCGCGGCAATATGGGGCCGTGTCGAAGCCATTTGCGCTACGATGAACGCTGAAACAATTCTATCGCTCCAAGACGAAGCGCTTAGGGGCGTGGGCCTTTCGCGACCGAAGGTTCGCTATGTCAAAGCCATCGCAGAAGCGGTGCGCTCAGGCGCTCTTTGTTTTGACACTTTGCCGCTCAGCCCGCGATCCGAAGCGATCTCTTCGCTCACGGCAATCAAAGGCATTGGCCCCTGGTCTGCAGAAATCTTCATGATGTATGCGACCGGCGATTTGGATGCCTTCCCGCCGGGTGACGTGGGTCTTATGGAAAGCTATCGTTTGCTTGCGGGCGATGAAGACCGTCTGGATGCGAAAGCCTTTACAGAACGAGCGGCGGATTGGTCCCCTGACCGGGGCGTCGCAACCCATCTCTTATGGGCCTGGTTTAACCAACAAAGGGGCCATGAACCACCGCCATTGGCACGGCGCTCATAATGATCGCGACGTGCCTGCGCACATTTTTGCTGTAAAGGCTTCGACTCTGTCATAAAGTTGTAGCCAAGAATCGGGTATTCGAAACGAAGTTAAGGGACCTTGCCGCCACTTATCATATCGCATTGCACCGCAACGGTCTGTTGGAACAGGGAGGGTTCTGTGGCTGAAATCGTTGCATCCCCACCAAACGGTCGTCCAGCGCTTGTCTTGAACGCTGATTTTCGTCCGCTTTCATACTATCCGCTTTCGCTTTGGCCTTGGCAGGATGTTGTCAAAGCGGTTTTTTTGAACCGGGTCGAAGTGATAGCGGAATACGACCATGTGGTGCGTAGTCCCAGCTTCGAAATGCGCTTGCCGAGCGTCATCGCTCTGCGTGAATTTATCCGCCAGGATCGCCCGCCTGCCTTCACACGCTTCAATTTATTCCTGAGAGATGGATTCAAGTGTGTGTACTGCAGTTCGGAAGTTGACCTGACGTTTGATCACGTTGTGCCGCGGTCCCGCGGGGGCCGCACCAGCTGGACAAACATTGTCACGGCATGCTCGCCTTGTAACCTGAAAAAAGGGGGACGCATGCCGAAAGACGCGAACATGTTCCCGAGCCGCACGCCCGTTCGGCCAACGAACTACCAACTTCAAGAAATCGGCCGACGCTTTCCACCCAATCACCTCCATGAAACCTGGATGGACTATCTTTATTGGGACATCGAACTCGACCATCAGAGCTAATTCCTCGCCTGCGCGCTTAAGTGCTTTTCAACTCTCTGTCCCTAGACTCCGACTTTACAGTGACGGTTTTGGGAGGTTGAAACCATGGTAAAGGCAATGGAACGAGCGCTCCTGAAGCGGATCGTCGCCTTAGGCCAGGCGAGCCGAAGCGAAGCCGAGCAGCGAATTGGGGAAGTCTTCAAGGATGGCCTGGTCAGCCGGGCTGAAGCGGAGTCCCTGTTCGCGCTTACCCCGAAATTCACCGATTCTTCTGAGAGTTGGGACAGGCGCTTTATTGGAGCCATCTGCGAGTTTCTCCTCAGGGGCGAAGCCCCACAAAATTGGATCAGTGATCCCGAAGCCGATTGGCTCATCACGCTGGTGTCCAACCGGCCATCCGGACCCCTGGAAGTGGATCTCGACTTGCTTCTTTCGCTTTTGCGACAAGCGGAAGGCGCGCCGCCCCGCCTGGGCACATTCGCTTTACAGTCCATATGCGACCACATTGTCGAAAAAGGCGCAGCGCGCGACCAAGACGTTGAAAGGGTCAAGCGTGCTGTATACGCACAATCCAGCGATGGTGGCCTGTGGGTGACACGCGAAGAGGCAAGCATCCTGTTTGCGACAAACGACAAGATAGCCAACGGACGAAACGCCAAGTCATGGAGCGATCTTTTCGCCCGAACGATCGGCAATCATCTCCTGGCGGCAGCTCACCCTGACCCGATCACGGAGGGGCAAGCGCTCGCGCGAGACAATTGGTTGAGGTCGCCAGGCGGTGGCATCCTGGACAATCTATCGACCGCCTATTCGACCGGAGAGTGGTTCAGCCGCGTCACCTATGATCCCAAGAAGGCTGCACGGGCACGCAAGGCTGCCAAAGAGGCTGCCATACGCCTTGGCGAACAGGTCACAGACGAGGAAAATGACTGGTTTCTCAAGCGCCTGGGCTGGGACAACACGGTCTCGCCCGCAGAACGCGCCCTCGTGGAATTCCTCCAGCGCGAAGCACCGGGCTTTTCCAGTGGGCTGGCAGCAGCCACGGCCTAGAGAAAGCCCGCAATCTCACCGAGCGGCTTTTTCTCCAATGCATGCCTTGGCACCATGGCATCCCCAGCCGGATGCCCTGCTACCAGAATCAAGAAGGGTTTCTCTGTTGCCGGACGACCGCAGATCTGCGTCAGGAAACCCATCGGGTTCGGCGTGTGCACAAGCGTGGCGAGGCCAGCCTGGTGACAGGCCGCGATCAGGAGGCCCGTGGCAATGCCCACGCTTTCGTGGATGTAATAGTTCTTCTTGTCGTCCCCCGCGCGAACGCCGCCGCGGCGCTGGGCAAAGATGCAAATCAGCCACGGTGCGGTTTCAAGATACGGTTTTTGCCAATCTGTGCCGATAGGCGCGAGGGCGTTAAGCCAATCCTCACCCGCTTTCCCGGCATAGAATTCACGCTCTTCTGCTTCGGCCGCTTCTCGAATCGCACGCTTTTTCTCGGTGCTGCCGACACAGGCAAAATACCAGGGTTGGTGATTGGCGCCGCTGGGCGCACTGCCTGCCGCGAGAACGCAATGCTCGATCACGGCGCGGTCCACCGGCGCAGCGGAAAAGGCGCGAACCGATCTCCGTGAGGCCAATCCGGCATGGAATGCCGCGGCGCGGGCGCGCATTTCAACGTCTGGATACGCTGGAAAATCCACCAAGGGGACATGGGTTTCGGGTTTTGTTTTCATGGTGGCGCTAGAGTTCCACACCCAGGCGACGCAGCACAAGGATCACCCCTAGATAAGCGAGAATTGTCGCAATGGTGGAGCCCGCGAGCGCAGCCAAGAAGGGTGCCCCAAGGCGTTGCAAGAGGGGTAAAAGGATAAAAAAGACCACGCCCGGGCCGATCAGGTAAAACGTTGTCGTGGCAAAGCGGGTGGAGAGTTCTGCATCGCGCGTATCGAAATAGGTAAGCGCGACCGTCATCATGGTGGCCAGCGGCATGGCGACAAGCAACGCGGCCAGCAAGGTAGACCGTTTGGCGACCTCCGAGACGAAAACGATGAACGCCGCCGTAACCAACCCCTTCAGAACAATCATCAGCATGGCAGGCCCCTTCAGCGCGTCGTCCGCACATTAGGGCACTTTCCGGCCAATTTGCACCGTTTGGTCGTTTGATTTTTTCGTCAGGGCCAGGCGCGTGGCGTTCGGCGATGCGCGCATCGCCGGAAGGTGCGCGACGACGAGCCTGGCGGAAAAGGCAAGCGGCCCGCAGGGCGCGCGAGACGCCCCGCCAAACGATGTGAATTAACCGGAAAGTGCCCTAACGCCGTCCGGCCTCGGCGCCATAGAAATGCGCGCGTTTTTTCCAGTCCTCAAGCGTCTTTTCGCTGGCTGTCTTTACCGGGGCAAACTGGCTGTAGCTCGTGACTTTCACGCCGCAAAAGCCGAGCACCTGTTTAACTACAGTGTTCTTTCCCGCATTGTTGTAGCCCCATTTGGAGTACCAGGCCGGCGTGTCGGCGGTGGTGATCACGTCTGCCGTCTTGCCCGAGAGCAGCTTGTCCCAGCCATGGCCTGTTTCATGGTATTGGAACGCCCAGCCCGGCAGGAAGCACCGGTCAATCAGCCCCTTCATCTTGCCCGGCATGCCGCCCCACCATGTCGGATAGATCCAGGCGAGATGGTCGGCCCACTCGATGTTCTCGCGGAAGTCAAACAGGTCTGGCTCCAGCATCTTGCGCCTCCCATAGCCATCGCTGAGATCGGGATCATACTCCATGGCGCTCATATCCTGACGGCGCACCTCTGCGCCTTGGGTCTGCGCGCCTCGGCTGTAGCTGTCAGCCAGCGAATGGCAGAGCGACACATCGCGCGGATGCCCTACGAAGAGGTGGAGTTTGGTGGCGGTGGCATCGGTCATTCAGTAGATAAACATTCTCAGTGAGTTGAGGAAAAAACACCATAACAGGACCAGCGCTCAAAGCCACGCGCGAAGGATCGATACCCGAAGGGCCGAGACTCAGGGCCCTCCGAGGCTCGGTGCGCAAAGCGCAGAGAGCCTGGTCGGCCGTTAGGCCGACGCGCCCCCGGATTACACTTTCGGGAACTGATCTTAGTCTACAGCGAAAACCCTGTTCAGCGAACTTGCCAAAACGTTCCGAGTTTCTGTCGAGCATGGCGTCAAATAATCGTTTGAGCCGGAACTGATAACATATTGGAATCTCGGCTCGAATTCTTTAAAGTCGTATGCTACGACATCTATGAGTATTTCCTGATCGATTGAGTTACGCAGAGCTACCTGCATCCCGCTAGAGGTTCTTCGGGCTCGGCAATAAAGTTGTTCGGCAGTTGGTTCTAATTCCGATCCATCAATTTCTATCTCTCTTGAGCAGAAACTAGATTTAGCGGAACGACAGAATGCAGACACTGAAATGGTGTTATCAAACGCGAATTGCGGAAAATCTTCAATGGGCAACTCCGCTGGGCAGAATTCAGATATCCGATCGTCATTTACGACGTTCTGTTCGCATAACCATTGCCACTGTTCACAGTTTCCGTATCCCCGTTTGCATTGCAATTGAGCGCAATACAAGCCTTCCGAGCATGAGTGTACTCGGTAATTCTGATACCAATTTAGTACAGAGATGGTCGCTAAAGTGAAGAACGCCAATCCAGCTATTGGCCATTTTAGCATTGATTGCAGGGCACCATGACGACGCCACCCAGAGTTGGCACCGGCCTGTTAACTGGGATGGGTTGTCCCATCGATTGAGAAGAGAGCCCGGTCACATTTGGTGCAACATTTCTGAGAAACTGTTCACCGGTGATTGGTGTGGCGCGAAAGTTGTTGCGCATAACACTGTTCACGGCGTCACCTGGCGTTGTAACGCCCGGGCCCACCATTTCAACAAACGCTCGGTCTCCAATCGCATTAGACAGGTAGTCTTCAGCGAATCCTCTGGAAGACGCCCCCTGGGTCATCTCTTGTAAAGATCCCAATTCGTTGCCTAGAACACCGTTAGCCATTGATGCCCCGACATGTTTCAGGTCTACCCATCCCTCGGATGTATACATGTATCTTTGACCACCTGCGCCAGGCAACCCGCTTTGAAACGCATTGCCACCATTAGCATTCGGAATGAGGTTTGTTCCGGAGAACCCGGCATTGAAGGTTGATACGAGATCGCCTGGCTCTACGAAACTATTCATTCTAGCCATATCTGCATCGGTTACTGAATCTAGAGATGTTTCATAGCCACTAATGCTGTCGGAGCAATCGGCACCACCATCCTCATTATGATTGCAAACGATTTCCATCCCCGTTGGGTCAGTCGCATTCACTGGATCATTCGCCACATACCCCGCCTGCGCAGGCGCGGCCCAGACCACCAAAACCAGAAGCAACCCATAAATCTTCGTAAGATGGCGCATCACCGTTCCCCTATGACCAGCGTTGTGCGACGCTAACTCAGAGTTGCGCGCTGGACTAGGGGACAATCCGTGGTGTTACGAAGTCTTATTATTTCGCTCGCCTCGCTGGCGTGGTCGCTCGCAGCTCTGGCGAATGTCAGCCGCCCCGATCTTCCTGAGAGCGGCGACCTATCGGACACGCTGGAAACCCTGCTGAGCGTTCCCGAAGACGAGATCGACCTCACCTGGTCCAAGCTCGTCGTGGACAGCCTCATCGACCCCGAAGCGGATATCGAAGATACTTACGCCACCATCAATGCCATGGCCCTCGCGGTGTCTTACCTCGCCGGGCCAGACGCCAGCGCAGCCCAGCATGTTGCGACGCTGCGCGCCTATATCTACCAAGCCGGGCCGTGGAATGGCGACCAGCCGTTTGACTATGACTTCGATGATCCGATGGGCCTTAGCGCCAGCCATAAGAGCCTGCACCGCTACCTCACCACCAAGAAGGGCAATTGCATAAACATGCCCTTCCTGTTCCTGGCGATTGGCGAGCAGCTCGGCGTCGAGATGAACGCCACCACGGCGCCGCGCCATGTGTTCATTCAGTTCGAAGACCCGGCGACGGGAGAGGTACAACATCTGGAAACGACCAGCGGCGCCATGCCCCAAAGGCTGGTCTGGCAGCGCCAAATCATGCCGATGAGCGACCGCGCCATTGAGAGCGGGATGTACTTCCAGCGCCTTTCAAAACGCCAGCAGGTCGCGCTCATGGGAGAAGCGTTTCTGCACCTTGCGGGAGAGCAGTCTGACCACGAAGAGATATTGGAACTGACGGACTTCATTCTCGACGTCTTCCCGCAATCGGACAATGCGTTGCTGCACCGGATGCAAGCAAGCCGTCACCTCATCCGAAGTGAGATACTACCGCGCTACAATAGCCCAGACGTGATGCGGCCTGACGTGATCGGCCAGTTCAATGAATGGGCCGTGCTTCATGACACCGCCATTGACGCCCTGAGCCAAAATGGCTGGCAGCCCTATGTACAGACCGAGCATGTCGTGACGCCCGGAGAAGGAAGGCCAAAATGAATGCCCTCCTACTCCCCCAAATCCGGCACACCGACGGCGTGGAAGCCCGCGTCCACGTGCATCACTTCCCCGGCGATGGAGTGGCCGAGGTCTGAAAGCAGATAGAGGGCGGCCCCGGCGACGCCTTCCATGCGCGTGTCTTCCTTTAGCAGGGACCAATCCCGGCCGGTGCCCATCAGGCTTTTGCCGCCGCGAATACCCGCCAGGCTCAGCGTGCGCATGGCGCCGGCGCTGATCGCGTTCACGCGGATGCCCTGGGGGCCGAGGTCGCGCGCGGCATAGCGCGTGCTGGCCTCCAGCGCGGCCTTGGCGACGCCCATGACATTATAGCTCGGCACGGTGCGCTCTGCGCCCAGATACGTCATGCAGACCATTGCGCCGCCGTTCGGCATCAATTCGGCGCCCCGGCGCGCGCAGTCGATGAAGCTGTAGACCGAAATGTCCATGGCGCGGCGAAACCCTTCGCGCGTCGTGTTGGCCACCATTGATCCCTGTAACTCGTCCTTGCCGGCAAAGTCGATGGAGTGGACCAGGAAATCAATGGCGCCCCATTTGTCTTTCACCTGGGCGAAGGCGGCGTCCATGGAGGCGTCATCGGTCACGTCAGCCGGGATCATCGTGTCCATGCCGATGGACTCGACCAGGGGGCGCACGCGGCGTTCCAGGCTCTCGCCCTGGTAGGTGAAGGCGATGTCGGCACCCTGGGCGGCGAGCTGTTTCGAGATGCCCCAGGCGATGGAATTCTGGTTCGCCACGCCCATTATGATGCCGCGCTTGCCGGCCATCAGGCTGCCCTCGGGCATCTTCCACTCATCGGCCATGGCGCGTCTCCTCATTGCGTTGGTTTGCCGGGCATTTGGCTAGAACATTCCGCACGGAATGGGAACCATGGTGGATAGGCGATGGACGCCCATTTCGGCTATCAGGCGAATCCGGCACGGTTTCTGCTTTCTTACTTCCAGAGCGGGAATCAGGGCGGGACATTTACCAATGCAGTTGATGGGGCGACTTTCATGTTTGGCAGCGGTCCTGCTGGTGGCCTGTTTTTCCGCCCAAGCGGATGTCAGCCACCGGGTGAATTTTTCGGTTGGACCGCAGATCATTGTCTGGACCAGCACGGGTGAAATCCACCAAGGCGAGACCGTATTGCTTGGCATGGACGGACGCGCGCTTGGCAATCCTGCCGCGACCAACCAACGGGTTCTCGCCGGCACGCTGGTGCCCGTCTCAACGTCCCCGACAGTGCCAACGCGGATGCAGGTGCGCGTGGCCACCAACACGTCTTTCGAGATCAAGGTTCTGAGCGAAGATACCACCGCATGGCGCGCGCAGGTGAAACTCCTCGCGGCCGGGTCAAAGGCCAACACGGCAGGACTGAGACTTAACCAAGAAGTTGAGATCGGACCGGACCGGCCGAATACGGTCCTGGTATCTGCACCAAACCGAACGGCCGCCCTGCGGGGCGCGCCTGCCGACCAGGCGCTTGGCTTCGAAATCTCGCTTACACCCCTTCATTCCGACACTGGGGGACAAGCACCCCGGATTTTTTTCGCCCCTCAGCGTTGATTTTACGATCTACGTTAGGAAACGCCTAAACCCAATGTGGTTTCTAAGCTTGATGTGGCGTTTTCTTTCGTGTTCCAGCCTAACCGCGCTTGCTGGCCTGATGCTGCCCCTGGGGGCGGGGGCCGATATTCAAGACCGGCCCGGCTTCAATGTGCAGGGCGCTGTCATCGTGTGGAGCGCCGATGAGGGCGGCAGCGCGCCAACGGTTGTTGATTTCATAATCGACTCCGCTTCAGGCACGGGAAACGATGCCGACCTGATCGCCGAAGACACCCATACGGTGGTTACGGGTACCCTACTCTCAACATTCGATGCGCCGAATTCGGCTGGGACGATGCCTTTCCGGATAGAGGATACGGGCGGTGGCGACTTCGTGACCGACACCAATTCCGACGGCATCACCAATGCCGATGACAGCTTCTCACCATTGGACCTGGACCAGAATACGGCGGCGCGGGTGGATGGAACCACGTCACGGTCTAGCTTCTATGTCGCTTCGAACGTGCCTTTCTCAATCGACGCCCAGAGCCAGTTTGGCGGGCCAAATACCGATCTGATCTTCCTGTTTATAACCAGCTTGAACATGGAAGTGACGCTCAGCGGCGACGACGGTCTCGCCTTTGGAAGCCAAGCTCAGTTTCCCCATTCGGCGGGCCCCCAAGGCGGCGTCACATCGTTTCCGAACCTGTTCAGCCTCTTGTTCGGGCAAAATATTTTCACGGGTAATCAGCGTACTGCTGTAGGGCGCGGGACGTTGGCGGACCAGTCAGTCCGGTTTGACCTGGCCTACTCCGTCGGCGCCCAAAGCCTGCAGGGATACGATCTTTCGCTCGGCACTTTCGACTTCGAAGTCGAGATTACCTATACGGTCTTTATTCCCTAATCCCGCCTCGCCCAGTTTACATCGGCTCGCGCTGCCATGAATCCGGTAAAGGCTTCGGCGAGGGACAGCACATCACTTTTGACCTGGCCGCGATACCGGCTGCCAAAGCTATGGGTGCTATTGAGTTCTGTGCGTTCGAGATCGCGCGACAGAGACAGGCGCTGGCGAATCGGGTCTGAGAATGCGCGTCCATGCCAATCTGACCTTAGCGTGTCGAGTGTGCGTTTGTGGCTGCGTGAGCGAGCGGAAAACCGGGTGCAGACCACAAACTGACGGGTCGGCAAAGCTGAGGCGTTAACGCCCAACCAGCCACTCATGGAAGGATGGGCCAACCACCGCAGGAACTGGTGAACGCCCCAGACCGACAAAGCCTCAGCCAGTGTCGGGGTCACATAATAATCTGCGAGTTTGAGCGCCGCACGACAAAGCGCAGACACGTGCGGGGGACAATCAATAATGACCACATCGGCGCTTGCTCGAACCAGTTGCGTGGCATCCAGGATCCGGTCTGCCAACTCATCACCGATCTCAAACCAGCCCTCACCGGGGCTGCGCTCCAGGTGGGGCTCCAGAAATCGCATGCCGGGATGGGCCGGTAATAGGGAGATCCACCCGCCTGGCTTGTCCCGTGCCCGCTTATAGGCAAGCTCTTCAACAACGGTGGAGTTGCGGGTTTCGACGACATCCTTCAGCGACAGGTCTTTCTGTTCAAATGCGGGTAGAAAATGATCGAGCACCGCCGCAACGCCGCGGCCCTGATTCAACTCGCGTTGGACACCATCACTTGTGAGCAGTGTTTCAGACAGGTTCGCCTGGGCGTCGAAGTCGCACAGTAGCACATGAAGCCCGTACTTGTAGGCCAAACCCTCGGCAAGCATGAGGGCGGTGGTCGACTTGCCGACACCGCCTTTCAGATTTGCCACAGCGACAATGGGGGGGCTGACGCCCATACGAATCCCTTACCTCTCCATATGAGATCAAAATCACAGTTTAGGGTGAGTTCCAAATCTCACCTGGACAGACGGAGCCTCAAGCACACAAAAAAGCCTGCGAGGGCGTTTCCTCGCAGGCCGTCAATCGAGTTGGGATACGGCCTATTAAGGCGCGTAAGGCAGCGAGGAGTGGTGCAAGTTGATCTTAAGGTCACCATCTTCATCGGCGATGTAGCCGAAAGAAAATTCCACTTTGGTTTCGGATCCATCGGGGCCCGTGAAGAAATAGTTGCCCATTGACATGGCCGAGTCCGTATCTGTGAAGACAAGCACATCATCCCAGCGCACATTGGTCCAGCCGCTGATTGCGAAGCCTTTGTCTTCTGTGCCTTCCTTGCCGATGAAGTAGGCAAGCGCCTCATCAAACGACTCGCGGAACTGATCGTCTGCAGCAAGCGTCGGCTTGAACATCACAGCGCTTTCACCATACGCATAAAGCGTATCGATGTGGTCGCGCGCACGAGATTCATAATCTCCGCCGGACTCGTGGACAGCCGCGATCGCAACGATGCCATCACCCCATGCTTTTTGGGCCGCAAGGACCTCGGCTTTGGTTACGCCGATCTCAACGTCTGCGACGGTTTTTTCTGCATGGGCACATGCGGCGAGTCCGATGGCGCTCACGCCGAGAAGGAAATGTTTCATCTCTCACTCCTTTCAGATTTGGTCCGTTGAAAAATGTGCCCAAGAGGACCGCTTACAAGTGAGTCTGAAAACGTTTTCGGCGATGGCGTCGATAGTTTAAAGCTATTTATCAAACCGATTGCGCGAGCGCGATTTAGCTTTACGTCTATGATTGGCAGGAAGTCGATTAACGGTCGCTGTGATTTTGTATCCACAAGGGGCCTGCTTGGCTCGAAGGCCAAATGACGCTTGAGACACCCCAATCGGCAGTTTCTGGGAGGCAGATGTTCACTTCAAGTCGGTTCGCGGCTTTGGTCCTGGCCTTTGCAGGACCTGCCCTTGAAAGCCACGCGCAATTTGTTGGCGGCGTCTTCGGTCCCAATGTGGATCCCACCGACCGGAGCGCAGAGCTACGGGTCGGCTTTCTTCCTGACGCTGAGACCGACACCACCCCGATTGTCGCACGGCTACACTACCAGCACGCCTTGGGTGATGGGTTACGCCTGCGCGGCCTCATACAAGGCCGTGACCGGGGCGATGGTGACTTCGACTACCAGCTCATTCGCGGAGAGGCGCAGTGGCAATTTATTGAAACAACGCCTTCGGGATATTCCAGCGCCCTACGATTTGACCTCATAATCAGGGATGATGGCTCTGACAGTGTTGGTGTAAACTGGACTAATCAGTGGAATTTAGGCGAACGCTGGCAAGCCCGCGCTATCGCACTGACGGCGATCGGGGTCGGCGACGACAGCTTCGATGGTGTGAACCTCCAAACTCGGATCCGCTTAGCCTACCGGTTTAAGAATGGAACGGCGATTGGCGTGATCAATTTCAGCAATTACGGCAATACAGATGCAGGCCTCGGCAGCTTTGACGACCAGGATCACGCCCTCGGCACAGTGGTACAGGGACGTTTCGAAGGGACGCGCTGGCGCTGGTGGGCTGGCGCGCTGTTTGGCATCAGCGATGGCGCCGCCGACCAGGAGGGGCAACTGCGATTGTCGAGACGTTTCTGACACCACCTGCCCCAGCCCTGTTTCCCTCGGGCGCCAAACCCCCTAAATGAGAGTTGGTGATTAAGGAGTGTCCCATGGAGCGCGAAGAAACGCTGCGCCTAGAAGCGTATTTAAAAGAAAAACTGCACCCTGGCTTGCGCCTTGTGCCCCGCGACAAGACCGATGACAGCGTGGAAGTATATCTCGGAGCGGAGTTTTTGGCGGTCGTTTACAAAGATGTAGACGAAGGCGAGACGGCCTACCAATTCCAGATGACGGTGCTCAAGGAAGACCTGGAAGGCTAACGCCATTCTCCTTTCGGCCCAGTCCCTCTCCAAACGCTACGGCGAGTCGTACGCCGTGCGAGACGTTTCCTTTGAATTGGACGCGGGGGAGACGCTGGCATTGATAGGTCCTTCGGGCTGCGGCAAGACCACGACCCTCAAGCTCCTTAATCGGTTGGTTGAGCCCGACTCAGGTGAAGTTTACCTTTCCGGTCACGCGGCCCATGCCGTCGATGCCCATATCTGGCGTCGTCGTATGGGTTACGTCATCCAATCAGCGGGCCTTTTTCCACATCTGACGTTGGAGGAAAATGTGTCAGTGACACCGAAACTCCTCGGCTGGAGCCAAGGTGACATTGTAAAGCAAGCTGGACGGCTTTTTGACCTGATCGGTCTTCCCCTCGGCGAATTTGGGATGCGCTACCCCAGCGCGCTTTCGGGTGGGCAAGCCCAGCGTGTTGGGCTGGCCAGGGCGTTGGCTGGAAACCCCGAAATCATCCTGATGGACGAGCCTTTCTCCGCCCTTGATGCAATGACCAAGGATGCCTTGATAGACGATGTGGCCCGCTTGCGCAGCGAGATCGGTTTTGCATCTGTGATCGTCACCCATGATTTCGCGGAAGCCCTCCGGTTTGCCGATAGGATTGCTGTCATGGATGACAGACGGATTGTTCAATCTGGACCAGCGAGCGCGCTCATGTCTCGTCCGGCCAATGGCACCGTTGCAAAGCTCTTGGAAGCACCAAAGCGGACCGCGGCCGCTGTCTCTGCCGCCTTTGACGGCGCCTGACGTGTTTGCAGAGGAGCTCGCCGTCTTTCCAAGCCGCTATGCGGGGCACCTCCTCCTATCGCTTGCGGCGATTTTAACGGGTTTGGCGGTATCGGTTCCGTTGGGCATCCGTGCAGCAGGGTCTCCGCGCTTGGCAGGGCCGGCCCTGGGGGCGGCCAGCCTGGTTCAGACCATCCCCGGCATTGCACTTCTGGCATTGATGGTCCCGATCCTTGGTGGTCGAATCGGTTTCTGGCCAGCCTATTTTGCCCTGGCGCTTTATTCCGTGCTGCCAATCTTAAGGAATACAATCGTGGGGCTCCAGGGCGTCAGTCCAGCGCTTCGCGAGGCTGCACTCGGTGTCGGCATGACACCGGCGCAGAGCCTGATCCAGGTCCAGCTTCCCATTGCTGGGCCCGTCATCGTTGCTGGCTTGCGCACCGCCTGTGTCTGGGTGGTGGGGGCTGCAACACTCTCAACGCCCGTTGGAGCTGAAAGCCTTGGCAATTACATCTTTCAGGGCCTGCAAACCCGCGATTGGGGCGCTGTCCTTTTTGGCTGCCTGGTTTCCGCTGGCCTAGCGCTTGTCCTCGACCAGACCATACGCTTGTTTGAAGTGTCGGCGGAGCAGCGCTCCAAGCGCTTGGCCTTCCTGGGGTCGGCGGGGCTCGCGATCGTGTTCGCGCCATTGGCCCTGACACTGTCAGGGCCTCAACCAGGCGAACGGCTGGAGCGGGATTTTTCGGTCTTGTCCCAGCCATTGGATGGACGCACCATCACCATCGCGACAAAGTCTTTCACCGAGCAATACATCCTGGCCCGCGTCATAGCCCAGCGCTTGGAGGCTGAAGGCGCGCGGATTGACCTGCGCGAAGGGCTAGGCTCAGCCATCGCGTTCGACGCCCTGGCCCGCGGTGAAATCGATCTTTATGTCGACTACACTGGCACGCTCTGGGCCACTTTGATGGAGCGCGATGACGTCCCGCCCCGCGCCATTATGTACGCGGAAACGTCAGCGTGGCTCCTGGCTGAACACGGCGTTCTGGCATTCGCTCCACTCGGTTTTGAAAACGCCTACGCCTACGCCATGGTCAGAGACCGCGCTTCCGTTGCCGGGATTTCGGGTGTCGGGGATCTTGCGGGAACCGGGCTGACGGTCGCGAGCGATCCAGAATTCTTCGGCCGGCCCGAGTGGATACGGACCCGGGACATTTACGGTCTCGGTGACCTGCCCACCCGTGGCATGGAATCAACGTTCATGTATGAGGCCGTCGCAAATGGCGAAGTCGACGTTATCACAGCCTACACCACCGATGGCAGAATCGACGCCTACGACTTGATCTTGCTGGAGGAGCCCGCTGGGGCGCTACCGCCCTATGACGCCTTCATCTTGCTCAGCCCTGATGCTGCCACAGACCGAGCCCTACACGACGCGCTTGCTCCGCTGGCCAGCGCCGTTTCAAGCAATGCCATGCGCGCGGCCAATGGCAAAGTGGACCTTGATCGCGAAAGCGTCTCAGACGCTGCAACCTGGCTGAACGATAGCCTGAGCGGCAACTAACCCGCCAATAGCCCCGACTGGTCTTCGAAGGGATCATGTTCAGCCACGAGGTGGCCTGTCGCAACCTCAATAAGGTCTGCGCGGTACTGCTCGGCATCGGGATCATCGATAATTCTGGATTTCAGAAACCGCAGCGGCGCACGCGTGTCCATTGGGCTTGGCAAATCGCCGACCAGTTTTACGCGCTCCCGGGCCCGCTCGCTATTTGGGTCAGGCATCGGCACGGCGCTGATCAGTGCCCGCGTATAGGGGTGGCGTGCATCCTCATAAATCACGTCGCGACCGGCCAGTTCCACAACCCGCCCCAGATAAAGCACCATCACCCGATGGCTGATCTCACGCACAACCGAGAGATCATGGCTGATGAAGATCATCGAGAGACCAAACTCCTTCTGGAGCGAGATCAAGAGATCGACGACCTGGGACTGAACGGACACATCCAGCGCGGACACGGCCTCGTCGCAGATCACCAGCTTCGGATCGAGAATCATGGCGCGCGCAATCCCGACACGTTGATTTTGCCCACCGGACAATTCATGGGGGTAGCGATTGATCAGCGATGGATCGAGACCGACCTTTGGTAGGAACGCCTTGACCTTGGCTTCACGCGCGGCCAGGTCGAGATGTGGCGCATGGACCGTCAGTGGTTCGGCTATGGAGCGCCCGATCGTCATACGAGGGTCCAGGCTGGCGAGCGGATCCTGGAAAACAATCTGCAGGTCGTCGCGAAGGCCACGCATCTCCGTCTTGGACGCTGCAGAGATATCCTTTCCCAGCCAGGCGACGGCTCCAGCGGTGGGTGGAACCAACTTCAAGACTGCCCGCGCCAGGGTTGATTTTCCACACCCTGACTCGCCGACCACTCCAAGCGTCTCTCCAGGGCGAAGGTCGAAACTGACACCATTTACGGCACGCAGCGGTTTGGTCTTGGGAAAGAGGCCGCCTCCCACCTTTACTGGAAAAGACACTTCCATGTCGCGCACGCGTAGGATCGGCTCGACGGTCTCTGCCGGCGGCGCTCCGAGACCAGGGCGTCCTTTGCGATTGGGTTGGTCAATCCGTGGCACCGCTTCCAACAGCATCTTGGTATAATCGTGCTTAGGCCGATAGAAAATGTCGCCCACATCGCCGCGCTCGACGATTTCACCATGGCGCATGACAACGACCCGGTCGCACATGCGCGCGACCACGCCCATGTCGTGGGTTATCAGGATAATCGATGTTCCGGTGTCGCGCTTCAGATCATCCATAAGATCCAGAACTTGCGCCTGGACAGTCACATCCAGGGCGGTCGTGGGCTCATCGGCGATCAATAATTCAGGCCCGCAAACCATGGCGATAGCAATCATCACGCGCTGGCGCATGCCGCCGGATAGCTCGTGGGGATATTGGTCCATCCGCCGCCTGGCTTCCGGAATGCGTACATTCTCGAGCCAATCGACACAGAGTTTATCGGCCTCTTTGCCTTTCAAACCTTTGTGGACTGCCAGGATCTCCCGCATTTGCGCACCGACGGTCATATGAGGTGTCAGCGAAGTCAGCGGATCCTGGAAAATCATCGAGACGCGCTCACCGCAGATCTCACGCATCTCGGCCCGGCTTGCCATGAGCAGATTCTTCCCGCGGAAGCGGATATCTCCAGTGGGAACGCCATTGTCGGCAAGGAGACCCATGGTGGCGAGCGCGGATTGGGACTTGCCCGACCCACTTTCTCCGACAATGCCAAGGCATTCTCCCTTGGCGATGTCGAACGTCGTGCCGCGCACGGCCCGAACCGGCCCATCTGGCGTATCAAACGTAATTGTCAGGTCGCGCACGGAGAGAACAGAGTCAGTCATAAATGCTATGGGGGCAGACGCACCGGGAATGTCAATTCATCGCCGCTATCGCGAGATTGCCCCAACGCCATCCTTGAACCCCCCCGCCTGCCATGATCATTCTCTGTAAAAACCCGACACTGAGCACGACCGGAGGAGCGCGCCATGCCCGTGATGAATTTTCTGACCCCTTGCATCTTTGACCATGGCGCCGTGAAGATGTTGCCAAAGACCTTGGCTGGTTTGGGCGTCTCCAAGCCCTTCATCGTGACCGATGCGGGCATCAAGGCCGCTGGCCTGCTGGACCAGATCACGAGCGCGCTGACAGATGCACCTGCAGGCATTTTCGACCAAACCGCGCCAAACCCCTCCGAGCGCCAGGCCCGGGATGTTCTCGCGGCGTACCAGCAATCCAGCGCCGACGGCTTGATCGCGTTGGGCGGTGGTTCGAGCATGGATATGGCAAAAATTGTCGGCCTGATGGCCACCCATGACGGACCCTATGAAAAATACGCAGCAAAGACCGGCGGGGCGAAACACATCGGCAAGATCCCGCCCCTGGTCGCTATTCCCACAACCGCGGGCACCGGATCGGAAGTTTCTGTGGGCGCGGTCGTTATCCTCGACAGCGGCGTGAAAGAGACGATTGTTTCGCCCAACCTGATACCATCGACCGCGATTTGCGATCCCGATCTTACCCTCGGCCTGCCAGCCCACCTCACAGCCGCCACGGGCATGGATGCGGTGACGCACTGCATTGAGGCCGTGCTGACCCCGACCATCAACCCGCCGAGCGAAGCGGTTGGCTATGACGGCGTCCACCGCGCCGTGGGCGATGGTTGGTTGAAGCGCGCCGTCGCCGATGGCTCTGACCCCGACGCCCGATTCCAAATGATGATGGCAAGCTACCAGGGCGCGCTGGCGTTCACCAAAGGCCTCGGCGGCGTCCATGCCTTGTCCCACGCGACAGGACGATTGGAAGCAAAACGTCTGCATCACGGGACGCTAAACGCGATTTATCTACCGCCGATCCTACGCGCCCACCGGGGCAGCGTGGACGAAAAATACCGCCGGCTGGCCTTCGCCATGGGCCTGCCCGAAGGCGCAGATCTCGCCGACGCAATTCAAAAGCTGAATGACGATATCGGCATACCGGCGAAACTGTCTGACATCGGCGTCGACGCCAGCGATGGCCAGGGCATTGTGGATTACGCCCTTACGGATCTTGCCCACTTTGGCAATCCCAGCGAAATCGACCGCGCAGGCTATGAGCGCATTTTCGAAGCAGCCCTTTAGGCGGAAAGGTTTGGCCTGAAGCTTTCCGTTTGGGCGATCGCCCAGAGCGTGGCCAAATGCGTTGCGCTGGCATTCTCAATCAGGGCGCCAGGCTCCAGGAGATCATAAGCCATGTTGAGCGGACGCGAAACGTCCTCGGTGATCCTGTGCATCACCATTTCCGGTTTGAGTTCACTTGGGTGGTCACACCCCGTCGCTGCGACCACATCCATGAGCGCTTTCACAGTGTTACGATGAAAGGCAGCGACACGCGCGGCCTTATCTGGAATAACCAAACCGCGCTGTCGGCTCGGATCTGTCGTTGCGATGCCAGTTGGGCAAGTGTTTTCATGGCAATGGAGGGACTGGATACAGCCAAGCGCAAACATGAAGCCGCGAGCTGAATTCACCCAATCAGCGCCGATCGCCATTGCGGCTGCCAATTGGAAAGAGGACAGCAGCTTACCAGAAACCGCAAGGCATACATCATCCTTCAGGCCTGCACCGACCAGGGCATTGCGCGTCAACACCAGGCCTTGGCGCTGGGGCATGCCGACATGGTCCTGGAATTCTGCCGGCGCAGCGCCAGTGCCGCCTTCGCCGCCATCCACCACCATGAAATCAGGCCGAATGCCGGTTTCCAGACACGCTTTCACCAAGGCAAGGACTTCATGGGGCTGGCCAACACAGAATTTCAGCCCCACCGGTTTGCCGCCGGAAAGCTCGCGTAGCCTCCCCGTAAACTCCATAAGCTCTATCGGTGTTGAAAAAGCGGAATGGCTGGCGGGGCTGTAACAGGTTTCGCCCACAGGAATTCCGCGCGCTTCGGCAATCTCGGGCGTTACTTTTTCACCCGGCAGGACGCCGCCCTTTCCCGGTTTGGCGC